>JBARIF010000167.1:0-2054 GCA_049799615.1 Terriglobales bacterium | reverse complement strand
CCCGCAAGCCTGAAGCGCGCACCACGTCCGTGTTAAAAGACTTCCCTTGATCGCTGTCGGAAAATCCCCATAGCACTCACTGACCTTGGGTTCCCGGCGAACAAACGGTGCTCACTGGGTGAAGTCGAGGGGTGGCGCGACGGTTTAGGTACGGCCTAGCCGAGTCCGGTCCTTTCGTTTGCCGGTGCCTCAATAGCCTCACCATGCCACGTTTCCACACCCCCGCTTATCGAACTGGACAGGCGCGGTTAACGCATCCAGCTCTCGGAGAAAGGTTCACGCTTTCGCCCACGGAAAGCTAGCGGTCCGCGCTGTAAGGCGAACCAAGCCAAACTTCTGATGCAGGGCCTTCTGGGGAAAACGCGTGTTACCCCCGGCCCGCTCTTTGTGTTTGACACACAGCCACTGGCGAAGCCGCCGACAGGTGTGTTGCTCCACCGCTCGGTAGGCTGGGCTGACCGGCCCCAGACAGAAGTAGTTTGCCCAACCATTGACCTTCCGGTTGAGTGCATCTACCAGCGTTGCCGCATCCTGCTGGGTTTGACTCCGTCGGGTCATCTCGCTGATCGCCTTACACAGACGCTGCACCCGCTTCTTCGATGGAGTGGTGCCCCAATAGGCCCGCCCCGTCTTGGGCGAGTAGCATCGACCAAACGTATACCCGAGAAAATCGAACTTCTCTTCCGGCAAGCGACAGACCCGCGTCTTAGTTTCGTTCACCGTCAGCTTCAGCCTCGACATCATGCTCCGCATCGTGACCAGTGCCTCATCGGCCCGAGCACGACAACAGATCACAAGATCATCGGCATAGTTAATGATGTACGCTTTCAGACGCTTCTCGTGCCCGAGTTGCTTCCACCCGAGCACGAATCGACGCATGTATAAATTGCTGAGCAGCGGGCTGATCGGAGCCCCTTGCGGAGTACCCCGACCGTCGTCCCGGTTTCGCGTACTCCGATGTTTGTTTCCGTGCTCGTCGGTTTCTTCCACCGGAGCTTCCAGCCACGTCTTGATCAGATGCAGCATGGCTCCGTCCACCACCCGACGAGCCACCGACTTAAGCAGCTCGGAATGCGGAATACTATCGAAGTAACTGCTGAGGTCTGCGTCAACAATTTCTTGATGGCCAGCGTAGATCAGCTTGTCGACACGTTTGACCGCGTCCAACGCGCTGCGGTCTCGCCGATAGGCGTACTGTTCCGGCTGCAGATCGGCCTCGAAGATTGGTTCGAGAACCAACACTGCCGCCATTTCCGCCGTCCGATCCCGGATGGCAGGCACTCCCAACGGCCGCTGCTTCCCGTCCGGCTTCGGTATGTACACCCGCCGCACGGGCAGTGGTTGATAGGTTCGACTCTTCAGCTCTTGCGCCAGTTCGTCCAACCATCGCTCGACTCCGTACGCCTCGATATCCTCGAACCTCTGACCATCCACTCCTGCTGCTCCACCGTTGGCTCGGCAGCAGGTGTAGGCAAAGGCCAGAACGTCCTTCCGGTACACCTTGTCGTACAGGGCATAGAAACGAAAGCTGGGTGATTCCTTCGCTTTCGCGTGCAACGCCGTCTGCAACTTCTGAACACTTGCGGGGGTTACTAGACTCATGTCAATCCCTCAGTCTTCGTCGCTTCTTGCGTTCCCTTTCAACTGAGGCCCCTTCCCTCCACCGGCATTACCCGGTTTCACCGGTACTGCGAGCCTCTCCGTCACCCCATACGGCCCGGCCTAGCTCTCGCGAGTTGCCGGTTGATCCGTACTTGCGACCACCGCTGGGGCTTCCCGTGTTGCGCCTGATCCACTATGTCTGCATGCCGTCGCCACTACCCCGGCAGGACCGATGGATCCGATTCGCTCAGTACTGCTCCATCGATTGCGGCCTTCCCCAGATCTCAGTTGGGTCGGCTCCTGCATTATCAGTTTCGTGGCCTGCTCAGCGTTCACTCACGTTACGACCTACAGACTCGCCAAGTCGCCTTATGCGACCCTCTACACCGGAGGCTCCGGCGGCTTTGTTGCCTCCACCGCCGCTCCGATTGCTACCGGGTGGAGCGATCCAG
>JBARIF010000166.1:0-2014 GCA_049799615.1 Terriglobales bacterium | reverse complement strand
CTGTATGACGGCGTATCCGTCATCTACTTTTCAAATTCGGCGTTTGGCGTGGACTTGAGGCTCCGCCCAAAAGTAGCTACCGAGTTGCCGACAAGAACGAAGCCGCTGGGCGGCAGACGCTTCGCGTGTCTGTGACGGTCCGTTTAGCGGAGTCGGACGAGGAGTAGTGTTGGGTCACAGGAAAGGAGATTCCTGTGACCCGTTTACGCAAGATGATGCTGGAGGAACTCCAGCGTCGAAACTATTCCGATGATACGATTCGGCACCACCTTCGGGCGGTGACCGAGTTCGCCGAGCACTTCGGCAAGGCGCCGGACAAGCTTGGCCTCAACGAACTGCGCAGTTACCAGACGTATCTGCTCAAAGAGCGCAAGCTGGCGCCCGGCAGCGTGGTCAATCACGTGGCCGGCTTGCGATTCTTTTTCGTCAAGACTCTGAAGCGGTATCAGTTCCGCGATTTTCTGCCCTACCCGAAAGACCACCGCCGACTGCCCACTATTCTCAGCCTGGAGGAGGTCGCGCGGTTGATCAACGCCAGCGGGACATTGTACCGGCGAACCCTGTTAATGACGCTGTACGCCACCGGGATGCGGCGCGCCGAGGTATGCAGTCTGAAGACCGGCGACATTGACAGCCAGCGCATGATCATCCGGGTCGAGCGAGGCAAGGGCGGCAAGAGCCGCGATCTGCCGCTCACACCCGCGCTGCTGGAAACCCTGCGCGAGTACTGGCGCTGGCGCCAACCACAGATGTATTTGTTCCCCAGTCGCAGCCCGCGGCGCGGTGCGGATCAGCCGATCTCCGACAAGATGGTGTGGATCGCCTGCCGCGAAGCCGCCCGCTACGCCAAGCTACGCAAGCGCGTCACGCCGCATACCCTCCGTCACAGCTGGGCCACGCACTTACTGGAAGCCGGAACCGATCTGCGGACCATTCAGGTGCTGCTGGGCCATGGCGATCTTGAGACCACAGCGAAGTATCTGCACCTGTCGGCCAAGCACCTGCATGCGGTCGTCAACCCGCTGGAGAGCATTGCGCTCTCCGATGTGAAAGACGCCCGCCACGGATTCAGGCGTATCAAAGGCAAGGTTAACGACCAGACGTGACACGGCCTGCCGTGGAGGTGGCCGACATCCTCCGCGCGCAAGGCGATCGTTTTCTGAACCGCTACCGGCCCAGCTTCAGCTATCAACAGGGGAAGGTGTTCCGCGCCATCCGCGACTGCCGGACCCCGGCGCTGGGCGGGCATCTCGATGCGTGTCCCCAGTGCGGCCAGAAACGCTGCGATCGTCCACCGGCCATCTCCTATAACTCCTGCCGCAACCGCCATTGCCCGAAGTGCCAAGCCGAGGCCCGCCAACGCTGGCTCGCCGCGCGAGAACACGAACTGATTCCCACCGGTTACTTTCACGTAGTCTTCACCGTGCCGCACGAACTCAACGTGCTGGCGCTGGAGAACGCTCGCCAGTTTTACGAACTGCTGTTCACGGCCAGCGCGGCGACGGCCATCCAACTGGCGCGCGATCCCCAGCATCTGGGCGCCGAGATCGGCATGCTCAGCATTCTGCACACCTGGGGCCAGAACCTGCTGCTGCATCCCCACATCCACTGTGTGATTCCGATGGGAGGCCTGTCGCCACAGCACACACGTTGGGTACGCTCACCCTATCCTTTCTTTCTCCCCAAAAAGGCACTGAAACGTGTCTTCCGCGGCAAGTTTCTCGCCGGCCTCAAGCGCCTGTACCGCCGCCAGCAACTACGCTGCGACGGTCCTGCGTCCTTGCTTCGAGACCCGAAACAGTTCGCCCATCTTCTCCGCCGCCTGCATCGCCACGACTGGGTGGTCCACGTCAAACCCGCCCTGGGCGACCCTTCGCAGGTGTTGCGTTATCTCGGCCGCTACACCCACCGCGTGGCGATTTCCAATCACCGTCTGGTGTCCTTCGACGGCGAGCGCGTTACCTTCCGCTGGAAAGACTACGCCCACGGTTCCAAGCAGAAAATGATGACACTC
>JBARIF010000165.1:0-4356 GCA_049799615.1 Terriglobales bacterium | reverse complement strand
GCGCGGGCGGGGCCGGCGGCGCAGGCGCATGGCCGCCGCCGGTGTTGACCAAGTCTTTCAACTCTTTGCTGGGCTTGAAGAACGGAATCTTTTTTGCGGGAACCTCCACCCGTTCGCCGGTCTTTGGGTTGCGGCCGACGCGGGGTTTGCGCTGGCGGGTGCGGAAGCTGCCAAAGCCGCGGATCTCGATCTTGTCGCCCACGCGGAGCGAGCGCACGATGCTGTCAAAGATGGTCTCGACGATGACTTCACTGTCTTTGCGCGTTAACTCCGCCAGCTTGGAGACTTCGTCGATCAGATCAGCTTTTGTCATACGCTCCTCAATCCGTCTGGATTATACGGGATGGCGACATTATTAGGAGCCGCAATCCTGTATAAACTTCTCAAATTTCAGGGCTTTTATGCAAGAGGCTTTTCCGCGCCGGGTGGTCCCGGCTGGGTAGCGGATCTAGGTTTCTCTCGCTCCATCGGAGCTTGAGCAGGGACAAAGCTTACCCAAGGCTTGCGCCCTGGGCTACATGCTTGCGCCCCTTCGCAGCTTCCCCAGAGCCGTCTTTACCTCGGCCGCCGGACTCCCACCGATCGTTCAACCGAGCTTCGGCTCTATTTCCACAAGTAGTAGAACCCGGTGTGCTGGTCTAACAGCTTTTCCCGGGTGGGCAGCCACTGGGAGACGTCCCCGAACAGCAGATCGAGCACGGTCTTCCGGTCCTTCTCGGGGTGCACCAGGACGGGCTTGCCGGTGATGCCGACCGCCTTGGCGGTGTCGTTCACCGCGGCTTCAAAGTCGGCGATCTGATCGATCATGTGCATGGACAGAGCCTGCTCGCCGGTCCATACCCGGCCGTCGGCGACAGCCTTGATGTCATCCACCTTGGCGTGGCGTCCGTCGGCCACGGCTTTGACGAACTGGCCGTACATGTTGTCGATCAGCGACTGCAGGTAGGCGCGTTCCTTGGGAGTCATCTCGCGAGTGGGGTCGCCGGTACTCTTGTATTCGCCGACGGTCAGCACCTCGGGCTTCAGGTGCGCCCAGCGCAGCAGGTCGCCGTAGTTGACCCACTCGGTAATGACGCCGATCGAGCCCACCACGCTGCCGTTGTCGGCGTAGATCTTGTTGGTGGCGGAAGAAACGTAATAGGCGCCGCTGGCGCCCACGGTTTCGATGGAAGCCACGATATGCTTCTTCTTTTCGTCACGAACGCGTTTGACTTCGCGATAAATCTCTTCCGAGGCTGCCACTCCCCCGCCCGGCGAGTTCACGTGGATGATGATGGCCTTGATGGAATCGTCGTCGCCGAACTTCTTGATCTGCTGCACCACCGTGCCGGGATCGAGAATGACGCCTTCCAGTTCCACCACGCCGATCTTGTCCCCAAAACTGGCGCGGAAGGATGCGTTCTCCCCTCCCGCATGCAGGGCAAGATAGACCAGGGTAAAGACGGCCAGCACGAAGAGGAAGAAGGCTCCTCCCCCGATCACGATCCACAGGAATGTGCGCGAACGTCCGTTTTCAGCCATACAGATAGCATAGTTTAGCACTTGAGGCGGTTTCCGGTTTCTGGTTTCTAGCCATCACCGGCTTCCCGCCAGGCGCGACGGTGCCCCATTCATTTCGCGTCGGTTGCGAAATGAGTGAGGAGGTCACTCGTTATCAACTGCTGGGGTTGAGGTGCCGTTGTTGTCCTGGTCCACAGCCCGCTCACCCTTGAATGTGGCACCGTCGAACTGGAAACTGCTTCCCCACTTGACGGGCGCGCAAAGGCTTCGTAACATTGCGCCCCTACTGGCTTTTGCGAGCCGGCGCCCCAAGGAAAAGGCTCATGAATCGTAGCTGGAAGTCGGCTCGGTTGCTGGTCCTGGCGGCGACGGTCTTCCTGTTCGCGACCTGCTCACGCAAGAACGCAGGCCCGGAGTCATCCCAGGATGTTGCTTCCCGCCCAAGGTCTGCGGGTGCGCTGCACCTCGCGGCTGATCTGAGCACCAGACCCGGAAATACCTTTCAGGCCACCTTCACCGACAAGGTGGTGAAGATGGAGCAGGCTGCGTTTATCAAGTCCATCCGCAGCATCAGCACCGACAACACAACTTTTGTTTTCGATCCCTCCGACGATGTGGCTTCGAAGCTGCATGAGGGCAGCATCCTCTTTGTGCCCGGGGTAGCGATGCGCAAGGTCGATGTCGCGACCCGGCAGGAAAATAATCTGGTGGTGGTCACCGAAGACGCTCCGCTGCTTGAAGCCCTGAAGGATGCCAACATCAAGTGGAGCGCTCCGGTAAATTTTGCCGCAGTGGCGCGAGCGAGTGCCGCAACCCCGGAATCGCCACCGACTGGGCTCGACCAGGTTCTGGGAGGACTGCATGGCACGGTATATGCCGATAGCGGCGGCCTCAGTCTCTCCGGCGAAGATGACGGCTGGGCATACACCGTCAAGGCCTCACCGCTGCCCGACAAGCTCAACCTGGATCTCGACGTCTCACGCAAATACAACGGACTGGTGGTCAAGGTGACGGGCTCGGGTTACGTACAGAATTTCGAGACCGCAGCCACGATCATGGTCCAGGACAGCCAGCTCAAATATTTCGACTATCAGAACAAGAACCTGAACGGGCAGGTGAATTTCGGCTGGGAAGCGGCCAAGGACGAAGCCGGGGTTGAAGCAAACGAGCAAAGGATCAAGCTGCCTTCTTCCTTCACCATTCCGCTGCCCATCGGGGGCCTTCCGTTTTCGCTCGAAGTCAGCGAGGCGCTGCTGCTTCATCCCGCCTTCACCGGCGGCAAGGAAGTTGCACGCGGACGGTTCAATGTGGCTTATAACGGGGTGCAGGGTTTCAGCATCGATCAGGGAAACGTAAACCAGGAGGGCCAGGGCGGCGCCGAGGGGTCCATCGTGGACAACTTCTCGCTTTCGCCGATCGCGCCGGTGGGATTCGTAGCGGCCGTCGCCATGCCGCGCATCGAATTGAAGCTGGGCACGGACACCGTCTTCCAGGTGGTGAAGCAATTCGCCCCGCCAGGCCTGGCCGACGCAGCTTTGAACCTGCTGAAGAAGACCCCCTTCGGCAGCAAGATCCAGCAGGCCGTATCAGACAAGTTGAAGACCACCGGCGCGGCTTATGCGCAGGTGATCATTACCACGTCAACCATCGCGGCAGGAGCGGGTTCGCTCATACCCTGCCAGAAGGCGCGGCTGATCACTACCATCCAGGTGGGCGCAAATGCCACCATCCTGGGCAAGGAAAAGGGCAAAGTTTCAAAGGATATTTTTCATCAGGAAAAGACCATCGTGATACCGCCCACGAAATCTTGTGATGTGTAGTGTGGCGGTGAGATCTTAAGGGAGGCAAATCGAATGGCTGCATTCTGTGTAAGTTGTGGAAACCCACTGGCCGATGGGGCGAAATTCTGCACCAAGTGCGGCGCCACTCAGCCCGCCGCGCCGGCTGCGCCCATGGGAACGGTAATGCCCCCGGCGACGGCAGCGCCGCCTTCCAAGGGCAGCAGCACGGCGATGAAAATCCTTATCGGCGTACTGGCCTTTTTCATGTTCCTGATTCTGGCGGTGGCGGGCAGTTGTGCCTATATCGCCTATCGGGTCAGGCAGAAGACTCATGAGTTCTCGGAATCCATGCACACCAACGCCAAGCCCTACACCGGCAGGCGGCAGCCCTGTGCCATGTTGACCACCAGCGAGGCGGCAGATGCCCTGGGTCAGGCGGTCGAGTCGGTGGAGCAGCGCGGCACCACAGTTTGCGAATATTCCTACGGCACCAAGGGGCAGCATTTCGATGTGGAATATACCTGGGAGAATGGCGGCATCACCATGGGGATCGCGCACGGCGCCATGAAACATATTTCCGGGATGGACACGTTTACCACCGTGGAAGGTATCGGCGATGAGACTTACATCGCCCCTGGGAACTCGGCTCTCATGATGCGCAAAGGCGACGTCATGGTAAACATCGACCTGCGTGAATCCGGAGTGAGTGCGGACGCAGCCAAAAAAATGGCCAGCAAGATCGCCGGACGCCTGTAGTGGTGGTTTTGCTGTTCAGCAACTCTCGGTGATTCCCCGCCGTGGAAGAGCACGACTTTAGTCGTGCCGCCCGGCGCTGAAACGGCAGATGTGGAAGAGCACGACTTCAGTCGTGCCGTTCCTCGCCGAAAGCCCGCTGCGCTTTAGCGGCTGAGGTTGGCCGGGTGCAGCCGCTGAGAGCATTGGATACCCTATGCCGTTTTGCGGACAGTGTGGATCTCCGGTTGGTGCAGGCAATTTCTGCGACAAATGCGGCGCCCGCCTGGCCCAGCCTTCCGCGCCCGCGCCTGCAGTGCAAGCCTCGGCCCCACCCCCGCTT
>JBARIF010000164.1:0-23183 GCA_049799615.1 Terriglobales bacterium | reverse complement strand
CATTCGATCCCTCTAACCCTCGTCTCCTTAGTCACTTAACCCAACTCTGGCCCTCATCCTAAACGAAAGCGCCTGTGGTACTCTTGTGGTTTGAGCCCAGTACTCTGAAGGGGCATCTAATAGTCATGCGTTTCTTGCGAACCTGGTGGCGTTTCCTGGTGGCCGTGCAGTTGCTGCCTGCCCTTGAAGGGGGCGAGGAGACACTGGTCGGCGGCCAAGCCGTGCTGGAGGGCGTGATGATGCGCTCTCCGCACGCGTGGGCCATCGCCTGCCGCAAGCCCTCCGGTGAAGTATCGACGCACAGCGAGCCTCTGGAACGGCTGTCGGAAAAACGCAAGTGGATGGCTTGGCCGGTTGTTCGCGGCGTAGTTACGCTGGGTCATGCCATGACTTTGGGTTTCCGCGCCCTGAAGTTTTCCGCCAACGTGGCGCTCGACGAGCTGCTGCCCGAGCCCGCGGCAGACAAGAAGCTGGAAATTACGGGTTGGATGGCTGCGGTCAACATCATTATCTCGGTTGGTTTTTTTATTTTCATGTACAAGTTTCTGCCGCTGCTGGCAGCCACCGGACTGAAGCGGGTGAATCCCGTGTTCGGCGAGCAGATCCTTTTCAACCTGGTGGACGGCATCGTTCGCATCGCCCTGTTCCTGCTTTTCATCTGGGGAGTTTCGCTGTGGAGCGATATCCGTCGGGTTTACGAATATCACGGCGCGGAGCACAAGACGGTTTACGCCTTCGAGAATGGTGATCCTCTGGAGACTGCTTCGGTGCAGAAGTATTCGACTTTCCATCCCCGCTGCGGCACCAGCTTTCTGATGACGGTGATGCTGATCTCGATCGCGGTTTACATCCTGGTCTCCGCTGTGTTCCCGGTGACCACGTTCTGGGCCAAGCTTGGCATGCGCATCGCGCTGCTCCCGGTGATTGCGGGAGTCTCGTACGAGATCATCCGCTTCGCCGCCAAGCATCGTGGTTCGCTGTTTGCCCTGATGACTGCGCCCGGCCTCTGGCTGCAGCGCATAACGACGCGACCGCCGTCCGACGACCAGGCCGAGTGCGCCATCATCGCACTGGATCGTGCCATGGCGCTCGAAAAAGAGCACGGCGGCGAACTGGTTATTGCCTAGCGGTTCCCCCGCGAACATTCTCTCCAAACTCTTTCAGTACTAGAATTGAACGGTGAACAGGTCCCGTTTTGCTGAAGACTGATAACTGACGACCCACGACTGAATCCATGTTTGAACGACTCAACCAAATCGAAGCCCGCTACGAGGAGTTGACGCAGGCGCTCTCCTCGCCGGAGATCATGAACGACTCGGCCCGATATCAGAAGACGGCCAAGGCGCACAGCGAAGTCTCGTCCATCGTCGAAAGATATCGCGAGTATAAGGATTTGACGCGCGGCATCGCCGAGAGCAAGGCCGTTCTGGCGGACGAAAAAGATCCTGAAATGCGGGCTTACGCCCAGGAAGAACTGGACAAACTGGAAGCGCGTGTGGGCGGAGTGGAAGAAGAACTCAAAGTGCTGCTGCTGCCGAAAGACCCTAACGATGAGAAAGACGTCATCCTGGAAATCCGTGCCGGCACCGGAGGCGACGAGGCCACCCTCTTCGCCGCGGAAATGTTCAGGATGTACACCCGCTATGCGGAAACTCAAGGCTGGAAGGTCGAGGTGCTCTCCACTTCTGATTCCTCGGTGGGCGGCCTGAAAGAAGTCATTGCCATCATCGAAGGCCAACGGGTTTATTCCCGCCTGAAATATGAAAGCGGCGTGCACCGGGTGCAGCGTGTGCCGGCGACGGAGCAACAAGGCCGGGTGCACACTTCCGCGGTTACGGTAGCCGTCCTGCCCGAGGCCGAAGATGTTGATATCAAGATTGAAGCCAAAGACCTCCGCATCGATACGTTTTGCTCGTCGGGCCCTGGCGGACAGTCGGTCAATACTACTTATTCCGCCGTGCGCATTACCCACATCCCCACCAATACCGTGGTGAGCTGCCAGGACGAGAAATCGCAAATCAAGAACCGCGAAAAGGGCATGCGGGTGTTGCGTGCCCGTCTTTACGAGATGGAAATGCAGAGACAGCAGGACGCGCTGGCTAAAGAACGCAAGGCCATGGTGGGCTCGGGTGACCGCAGCGAAAAGATCCGCACCTACAACTTTCCGCAGAACCGGGTCACGGACCACCGCATCGGACTAACCATCCACCAGCTCGAGCAGGTCATGGATGGCAAACTCCAGCCCCTGATCGAAGCGCTGGTCACGCACTACCAATCAGAGAAGTTGAAGACCGAAGCCACCACGGCGGTGTGAGGGGTTCGTGTGGCACGGGCGCCCTCGCCCGCGTGACGGCATGCAGCGGAACCATTTGTGGGTGGCAA
Organism: Terriglobales bacterium; assembly: GCA_049799615.1. GTDB lineage: Bacteria > Acidobacteriota > Terriglobia > Terriglobales > Acidobacteriaceae > JAIQFF01. Next base: position 20,801 of record JBARIF010000164.1, on the reverse strand, counting down.
TCTCGGTCCCCATCAACCTTGTGATCAAATAACCAGGTGACGCTCCGCGACGCTCTGACCTCGGCTGTCTCCCGCCTCACTGCCACAAGCGTCCCTTCCCCTCGGATGAATGCCGAACTCCTGCTCATGTTCACGCTGGCATGCGACCGCGCTTATCTCCATGCTCATCCCGAACGCAAACTCTCTGCCGACGAGCAGCGCCGCTACGAACAGGCCCTGATCGAACGAGAACGGGGCATGCCCGCCCAGTACATCACCGGACACCAGGAATTCTGGGGCATGGATCTCATCGTTACGCCGGCGGTTCTCATTCCCCGTCCGGAAACCGAGCACGTGATCGAGACCGTGCTCGCGGGTGTGGGGCGGGCGCCCTCGCCCGCCGTGCTCCGCTTCGTGGATGTCGGCACGGGATCCGGATGCATCGCCCTCGCCCTGGCCAAAGAATTGCCTCATGCCGAAATCCACGCCACTGATATTTCACCGGCAGCCCTGGAAATCGCCCACGCAAACGCGGCGCGCCTCCAGCTTGAAAATCGAATTCGATTCCATCAAACTGATTTGCTTCAGGGCCTCGACCACGGCACGTTCGATTTCGTTGTTTCCAATCCACCCTACGTCGGCGAGTCGGAAGCCGACCAGGTGCAACTTGAAGTCCGCAAGTATGAACCGCGCAACGCGGTTTTCGCCGGCGAGACCGGGCTTGAAGTGATCGAGCGTTTTATCCCCCAGGCCCATGAATCGCTCAAGCCCGGAGGCTGGCTGGTGATGGAGATCAGCGGCACGATTGCAGATCGTGTGCGGGAGCTACTCGTGGGCTGGAACGACGTGCGTATCACCAACGACCTGCAGGGAATTCCGCGGGTAGTAGCAGCACGAACCGCGTAGGCCCGGACGCCTCGTCCGGGCGGGCGAAGCTCGCCTGGATTCCATTTTCGGCGCGCCAACGAAGAACCAGCCGGGCTTGGCCCGGCAGGGCGGGTGAGGGCACCCGCCCCTACGTGCATCCGGATAAATTTTACGGTTGGATGATTGCCGCCGGCAGAATGTCGTCCACATCAACCCACTTCGTAGGATAAGAGCCGGTGTAGCAGGCGGTGCAGTACGTCGTCTTCTCGCCGTCGGCACAGGCCTTTTTCATTCCTTCGAGCGAGAGATACGCCAGCGAATCGGCCCCGATGAATTCACGAATCTCTTCCACCGACTTGTTGGCCGCAATCAATTCTTTCTTGGAAGGCGTGTCCACGCCGTAAAAGCAGGGCGAAATCGTGGGCGGGCAGGAGACGCGCATGTGCACTTCCTTCGCGCCCGCGTTGCGGATCATGCGTACGATCTTGCGGCTGGTAGTGCCGCGCACGATGGAGTCGTCGATCAGCACTACGCGTTTGCCCTCGAGCAGAGTACGCACCGGGTTCAGCTTCAGCTTGACGCCGAAGTCACGCACGCTTTGCCGAGGTTCGATGAAGGTGCGCCCTACATAGTGATTGCGGATGAGCCCGAAGCGGAAGGGGATGCCGCTCTCAGCGGCATAGCCCACGGCAGCGGTGACGCCGGAATCCGGAACCGGCACAACCAGATCGGCATCGGCCGGAGCTTCCCGCGCCAGCTGTCTTCCCAGACCTTCGCGGCTGGCTTGTACCGGGCGTCCGAACACCATGCTGTCGGGCCGCGAAAAATAGACGTGCTCGAAAATGCAGCTCGACTGCGTAGCCACGGGAGAATAAAAGCGCGAAGCGATGCCTTCCGGGCCCACGATCACCAACTCGCCCGGCTTGACCTCGCGCTCGTAGGTGGCGCCGATCAGATCGAAGGCGCAGGTTTCGGAGGCAAACACGATGGTGTCCTGCCGCTGTCCTTCGAGACGGGGAATTCGTCCCATGTTCAAGGGACGGAAGCCGCGAGGATCGCGCGCCGCAAAAACCCGGTCCGAACTGAGCATCACCAGTGAGAAAGCGCCTTCGACGCGTCGCAAAGCATCCGCCATCGCATCCGGCAGCGTCTGCTCCTTGGAGAGTGCGATGAGGTGCACGATGACTTCGGTATCGCTGTTGGTCTGGAAGATCGAGCCCTGAGCTTCCAGGCGATGCCGGATTTCCTGCGCATTCACCAGGTTGCCGTTGTGGGCCAGCGCAATCATGCCCTTGTTCGATTGCACCATGATGGGCTGAGCGTTGAAGAGAGCGGAGTCGCCGGCGGTGGAGTAACGCGTATGCCCAATGGCGAGCGAGCCGTGCAGAGGGGACAGAACGTCTTCGGTAAAGATGTCGGCCACCAACCCCATGGCGCGATGGGCGCGCAGAGTCAGCCCGTTCGAAGTGACAATGCCCGCCGATTCCTGCCCGCGATGTTGCAGCGCATGCAGCCCGAGGTAAGCCAGCTTTTCAGCTTCGGGGTGAGCGTAGATGGCAGCCACGCCGCACTCGTCATGGAATTTGTCGAACATGATCTATCAGCCCTCAGCTTTCAGCCCTCAGCCAACCCCACCACCGCTCACGTAGGGGCAGGTGTCTCACCCGCCCAGCCGAGCGAAGCTCGGCAATTTCGTTAATCCGCCGCCATCGTTCCCACTTCCGTCCGTAGAGCCTTCTCCAGCGCGCCCTCATACACATCGCGCAATTCTGCGACGGCGGTTGTCACCACCACCCGGCCATCGAGCTTGATTTCAACCCGCTCCGGCGCCGTTTCTCCTATCAATTCTGCTGCGATGTCATATTTTACCGCCACTTGTTGGATTCTGCCGAGGTTCTGGTGGTCGCATGAGATGACCACCCGGCTCGCCTCCTCGCCAAACAGAACAAACTCCGGCGGCAATCCGAGCGAAGTAAGATCGACATTCATTCCAATACCTTTAGCCAGTCCCGATTCGACCAGCGAGACTGCGATTCCGCCGTCCGAGCAGTCATGTGCCGAATCCAAAATTTCGATTTGGGCAATCTCCACCAGCGCTTTCTGCAAAGCCGCTTCTTTTTCCAACTCCAATTCTGGTGGATATCCCCAGACCGCGCCCAGAATTTCCTTGGCGTACTCCGACGATCCGAAAGCTGATTCGGCGTCGGTGGCATCTCCGGGTTCCGCGCCATGCAGCAGAACGATGGCGCGCCCCGCTTCGCGGAAATCCGGACGCACCACTTTGTGCACGTCTTCAAGGACGCCAACCACGCCCAGCACCGGAGTGGGATAAATTCCTTCCCCCAGAGTTTCGTTGTAGAAGCTGACGTTGCCCCCGGTGATGGGGATTTCGAGTTCCTCGCAGGCCTTGGTGATGCCGTCCACCACCTGCGAAAATTGCCACATGATGTGCGGCTTCTCCGGATTGCCAAAGTTCAGGCAGTTGGTGCCGCCGATCGGAGTGGCGCCGGCGCAAGCCACGTTGCGCGCGGCTTCCGCGACGGCATGCATGGCGCCCAGCCGCGGATCGAGATAGCACCAGCGTCCGTTGCCGTCGAGCGCCATGGCCAGACCGCGCTGCGAGCCTTTAATGCGAATCACCCCGGCATCGCCCGCGCCCGGGCCTTCCACCGTGTTGGTCTGCACCATGTGATCGTATTGCTGCCAGATCCAGCGCTTGCCGCAGATGTTGGGACTGGCCAGCAGCCGCTTCAGATTTCCGGTGAGATCGGAATTCTCTCCCAGTTTGACGTGTTCCGGCATATCGCGCGGCACGGGCGGCTCCCAGCGCTCGAGCGGACGCTTGTAAACCGGAGCGTTGTCGGTGAGAGCTTCGTTGGGAATGTCGGACACAACTTCTCCATGGTGGAGAACGCGCATCCTGCCGTCGCTCGTGACGCGGCCGACCTCGACTGCGTCCAGTCCCCATTTCTCGAAGACGCGAAAAACTTCCTGCTCGCGGCCTTTCTGCGCCACCAGCAGCATGCGCTCCTGCGATTCGCTCAGCATGATCTCGTAAGCCGTCATGCCGGTTTCGCGCTGGGGCACAAGGTCCAGCTCAATTTCAGTCCCGACGTGGCCCCGCGCGCCCATTTCGCAGGTTGAGCAGGTCAGTCCTGCGGCGCCCATGTCCTGTATGCCGACGATAGCGCCGGTCTGCATGGCCTCGAGACAGGCCTCGAGCAGAAGTTTTTCCAGGAAGGGATCGCCTACCTGCACGTTGGGCCGCTTGGCTTCGGAGGCCTCGCTGAATTCCTCGCTGGCCATGGTGGCGCCGTGAATGCCGTCGCGCCCGGTTTTTGATCCGACGTAAATCACCGGATTGCCTTCGCCTGACGCCTTGGCGTAGAAGATTTGATCGCGCCGGACCAAACCCAGAGCGAAAGCGTTCACCAGCGGATTGCCGGAGTAGCAGGGCTCGAACTTGGTCTCGCCGCCGAGGTTGGCCACGCCAAAGCAATTTCCATAGGAAGCGATCCCGCTGACAACGCCTTCGAGAACAGATTGATTCTTGTGTATCTCCTTGCTCGATGTGGGCGCGAGCGTCCCGCTCGTGCCGGCTCCAGAGCTGGCGGGCGAGGGCGCCCGCCCCACACCACCACCGGCGGTGATCGGTCCGAAGCGCAGCGAGTCCATCACCGCTACCGGGCGCGCGCCCATGGTGAAAATATCGCGCAGGATTCCGCCCACTCCGGTGGCCGCGCCCTGAAAGGGCTCGATAAACGATGGATGATTATGCGACTCGATTTTGAAGGCGCAGGCCCAGCCGTCGCCGATGTCGATGATGCCCGCGTTCTCTCCCGGCCCCTGCACCACCAGCCGGCTGCGCGTGGGCAATCTCTTCAAGTGTACGCGCGAGGATTTGTAGGAGCAGTGCTCGCTCCACATCACGCTGAAGATCCCTAGTTCGGTGATGGTGGGTTCGCGTCCACCCAGCAGTTGCTTGATCTTCTCGTATTCGTCGGGAGTGAGGCCGTGCTCCCGGATGATCTCGGGGGTGATAACCACTGTTGAAGAGGGGCTCATATGGGAAGACTCTATTGTCGCACAATGAACATAGCGCCGGCTGTTGGGTGGGCATCCCGCCACACGCCTTTGGGCGGGCGCTACGTGGCCGACTTATAATGTTCCCCGAATGAAGTCCGTCATCGTCGGCACTGCCGGGCATATCGACCACGGAAAAACCGCGCTGGTCAAGGCCCTTACCGGCATCGACGCCGACCGTCTGGAAGAAGAAAAGCGCCGCGGCATCACCATTGACATCGGCTTTGCGCACCTCGAACTGACCCTGCCTGACGGTGAAACCCTGCGCCTCGGATTCGTCGATGTTCCCGGCCACGAGCGTTTTGTCCGCAACATGCTGGCCGGCGTGGGCGGAATCGACCTGGTCCTGCTGGTAATCGCCGCCGATGAATCGATCAAGCCGCAGACCCGCGAACATTTCGATATCTGCCGCCTGCTTTCAGTGCGCCGGGGGATTGCGGTTCTGACCAAGTCTGATCTGGTGGACCGCGAGACCCTGGACGTAGTGAAGCTGGAGGTCGAGGAATTTCTACGCAATTCATTTCTGGATCCGGCGCATTCGTCGGTGGTCGCGGTCAGTTCGCTGACCGGAACGGGCCTCGATGACCTGCGGCAGGCCCTGATAAAGGCCGCAGCCGAAATTCCCGCGCGCAACTCCTCGGCGCTGCCCCGCCTGCCAGTTGACCGCGTGTTCACCATGAAAGGCTTCGGCGCAGTAGTGACGGGCACTCTGGTCTCGGGGACCATTCGCAAAGAGGATGAACTGGAAGTCTTTCCTGTGGGCCAGTGCGTGCGCGTGCGCGGAATCCAAGTGCATGGGCAGTCAGCCGAGCAAGCGGTGGCCGGGCAGCGCACCGCATTGAATCTTGCCAGGGTGACCACGCAAGAAATGGCGCGGGGCATGGTGTTGGCGCCGCCTGCAACGTTTCATACTGCTTCGCGCCTGCATGTGTCACTCACTCTACTGCCCACGGCAAAGCCCATGAAGGACCGGGCGCGGGTCCATCTCCACGCCCACACTTTTGAAACCATCGCTACCGTCGTGCTCTTTGGGGAGAGATCCGGACAAAAGCAGATCTTGCCGGGAGAAACGGCGTTGGCCCAGTTGCGCCTGGCCGAGCCCACGTTGCTGTTGCCCGGAGACCGCTTCATCATCCGGCAATTTTCGCCGGTTGTGACCATTGGCGGAGGCGTAGTGCTCGACGCATCGCCGGTTCCTCGCATGACTGGACTGGAGAGCTTCCTGCAGACCCTGGCCGCGGGCGATAGTCAATCGATTCTGCGGGCCCGCATTGCGCGGCGCAGTCATGCCGGAATCACAATCGCAGAACTGATTGCGGAGACCGGATGGACCAGGCAGGAGATCGAAACTTTCTTGTCCGCTCCCGCGTGGTCCGCAGCGGTCTCTCGGATTGGCGACCGCGTTGTAGATCTGCCTGCCATGGAGCAATTGGAATCGTTAATCATCGAGGCAGTGGCCGGTTTTCACAGGAAGAACCCGCTGGTCGCAGGGATCAGCAAGGAAGAGCTGCGCAACCAGACCAGGGCATCCAGCGAGGTGTTTGCCGCGGCCCTGGACATGCTGGTTCGCGAGAGGAAGCTGCAGGTTGCCGGGGAGATCGTCCATCTTTCGGGACGCGGCGTAGTCATGAAAGACGAAGAAGCCGAGTCCCAAAAGATCATCGAGCGCGCATTCGCTTTGGCTGGCTTGAAAGTCCCCGCGCTGAAGGACGTGCTGGGCGGACTCAAGGTGGACAGGGCTCGCGCCCAAAAGATTGTCACCCTGCTGCTCCGCGACAAGATTCTGGTGAAAATCTCTGAAGACCTGGTCTTTCATCGCGACGCCCTGCTGGACTTGCGCCAGCGCATGTCGTCGGAAAAAGCAAAGTCGCCGAAGATCGACGTGGCGCGCTTCAAGGACTTGACCGGAGTAACCCGGAAGTATGCAATCCCACTGCTGGAATATCTCGACCGCGAGCACGTGACGCGGAGAGTGGGAGATGAGAGATTGATTCTGTAAGGCGAAACTGGCCGCGGATTTTCACGGAGATAAGGCTTTGAAGATCTGAAAGATCTATCCGTGAGATCCGTGAAAATCCGTGGCCAGTTGTTTCTTCTTTCACCTCAGGCGGACCCGTGCGGACTGATGAAAGCGGCAGGTCCCGTCGGAGAGTATCTCCGTATAATGAGGCACGGTCTGCCCGGCCCTGCGCGCCGGAAGGGAACTGCCCATGCTTGCAATTCGTCCTGCCGATGCCGGCGACGTGTCCACCTTGAATACGCTCATCCATGAACTTGCCGACTTCGAGCGCTTGCCCGCGGTGGTCAACGAGGCCGGCCTGTTGCGCGATGGGTTTGGCGAGGCGCCCAAATTCCGCGTGCTGCTGGCGGAATGGGAAGGCCAACCTGCCGGCTACGCGCTTTTCTTTGACTACTATTCCAGCTTTGAAGGTCGTCCCGGACTCTTTCTTGAGGACATCTATGTTCGCGGACAGTACCGGGGAAAGGGAATTGGCAAGGCGCTGCTGGCCCAGGTGGCGTCGGTCGCGAATGGGCAGAATTGCTTTGGCGTGCGCTGGCAGGTGCTGGACTGGAACACTCGTGCGATCGAGTTCTACAAGGAACTGGGCGCCACATTTCTGGACGAGTGGAAGACTGTGAGCCTGGACGGCAACGCGCTGGAAATTGTGGCTGGGAGCGCACGATGACGGAAGCAGTAAAAGTCATTGGCGCCGGACTGGCTGGATCCGAGGCAGCCTGGCAGTGCGCGCGGCGCGGAATTGCGGTCGAACTCTGGGAGATGCGCCCGGTGCGCTCGACCCCGGCGCATCAGACGCCGGACTTCGCGGAACTGGTCTGCTCGAACTCTCTCAAATCCGATAGCGAGAACACTGCGCCCTGGCTGCTGAAAGAGGAGATGCGGCGGGCGGGATCGCGACTGTTGGAGATTGCGCGCGAGTGCGCCGTCCCCGCCGGACATGCGTTGGCGGTAGATCGCACGACCTTTGCGGCTCGAGTTACTGAAGACCTTTCGCGCCAGCCGCTGATTACAATCCGGCGTGACGAAGTTACGCAGATTGACGAAGATCAGATCACGATCATCGCCACTGGCCCTTTGACCTCCGACGCTTTGTCGCAGGAGATCGCCCGGCTGAGCGGTTCAACTCACCTGTATTTCTACGATTCGATCAGTCCGATTGTTGAAGCCGATTCCATCGATATGTCCAGGGTGTACCTGGCGGCGCGCTACGACAAGGGTTCAGCCGACTACATCAATTGCCCCATGTCGAAAGAGGAATACGACGGTTTCTGCGATGCTTTGGTTTCGGGTGAAGCGGTCGAAGCGCGCGACTGGGAGAAGCTGAATTATTTTGAAGGCTGCCTGCCGATCGAAGAAATTGCCCGCCGCGGTCGCGACACTCTGCGCTTTGGCCCCATGAAGCCAGTGGGATTGAAAGACCCCCGCACCGGGAGGATTCCCTACGCCGCAGTGCAGTTGCGGCAGGAAAATCTGCGAGCTGATTCCTACAACCTGGTCGGCTTCCAGAATCACCTTAAATTCGGCGACCAGGCCCGCGTGCTGCGTCTCATCCCTGGTCTGGAGAACGCACGCTTCCTTCGTTATGGGCAAATCCATCGCAACACCTACATCAACGCGCCAACTCTATTGTCCGAGTCGCTGCAGATGAACAAGCGTCCGGCGGTGTTCTTCGCAGGGCAGATTTGCGGAGTGGAGGGATATGTTGAATCCATCGCGACCGGTTTGATGGCGGGCATTCACGCCTCGGCCCTGGCCGCGGGAGCGGATCCGGTGCGCCCGCCGCGGCCGACGGCCTTCGGTTCGCTGGTGCATTACGTGACCCATGCCGATGCCAGGAACTTTCAGCCCGCCAACATCACCTTCGATCTGCTGCCAGCGCTCGAACACAAAATCCGCGACCGCCAGGAAAGACACCGGCAGCAATGCCAGCTGGCGCTGAAGGAATTTGACGGCTGGCTGAAAAAGTATGAAGCCGACCCATCCTTCGACCTCGCTCAGGGCAAGTCCGTTCACCGCTTTTGACCCAGTTCTTGATACTGGGCCCTTCCTCCCGGATTGTGCCCCACCAGCAAAAGAGTAGCGCCGACATCTTGCCGGCTGTCGGGAGGGCATCTTGCCCTCCCCGCTGCGACAGTCGAGAGGCCCGCCGGACAGCCGCCGGGACGGCGGCCCCACGAACCACCTGGCCTTGAACAAAATCAGGTTCAGGTTCGTATAAGGGAGTGAGGGCTTTACGCCCCCGCCCGGCTTACGTTCGGGCGGCCCCTGCGTCCATACAGCAATGGCTCTCCGCGATCTCATCGGCGATGTGTTGCACACCCTCTGGGCCCACAAACTGCGGACTTTTCTGACTATGTTCGGAATCGCATGGGGAATCGTTTCCATTGTCCTGATGGTGGCGGCCGGCGAAGGCCTCCGTAAAGGACAGGCAGAGCAGGCCCGCAATCTGGGCAAGGACATTCTGATCGTCTTCCACGGACGCACCAGCATGCAGGTGGGGGGAGCCCGCGCCGGGCGGGCATTGCGCTGGGAGGATTCAGACGTGCAGGCGGTCCAGGCGGAAGGGCCGGATTGCGAATACGCCATTCCTGAACTGGAGCAAAACGATGTCCGCGCCCACAGCAACTACAACAATGCCGCGTTTACCGTCACAGGGTCCCATCCGCCTTTCGGATACATTCGCAGCCTCGACGTAGGCCTGGGCCGTTTCTACAACTGGGATGATCAGAAAGAAGCGCGCCGCGTCGCATTCCTCGGCAGCGACGCAGCCAAGCAGCTTTTTCCTGGCCGCGATCCCATCGGCGAAGATGTTTATCTGAACGCGTTTCCCTACAAGGTCATCGGCGTGATGGCGGTAAAGAAGCAGGATTCCAGCTACGACGGCTGGGACGTTAACAAGATATTCATTCCTTTCGCGGCCATGCGGCGCGACTTTCCCGACAAGCCGCCGGGCACAGCCACGACGTTTGACCAGCTACTGGTTACGCCCAGGTCAGTGAATCAGCATGAGGCCTGCAAACGTGAAGTGCAGACCGTGCTGGGGCGCTTGCACAACTTCGATCCTAATGACAAGGAAGCCTGCCCCATCTGGGACACGGTGCAGGAAGCAAAGGCGTTCCAGCAGATGACCGACGGCATGAAGTACTTCCTGGGCGCGGTCGGGATCGTGACCTTGTTTCTCGGTGGCCTGGGAGTGATGAACGTGATGATGGTGGCGGTGCGGGAGAGGACCCGCGAAATCGGCGTGCGCAAGGCTCTGGGGGCGCCCGCCCGCACCATCCTCAAGCAGTTTTTTATTGAAGCGCTGCTGATTGCGTTTGTCAGCGGAGCCCTCGGGATGGGCATCGCATACGGCATTTGCTCCCTGGTGAATCTGCTGCCCATGCCCGACTTCTTCGCCGGCCTGGTGGCGACTTGGCAGTCCGGAGCGACGGCATGTGTGCTCCTGGGCATCGTCGCGATTTTCTCGGCGTTGTATCCGGCGCGGAGAGCGGCGTCGATTGATCCGATAGAAGCGCTGCGCTATGAAGCGGGAGGATAGAGGTGTGCGGAACTGGCTCGTGTGGAATTGGCTCGTGTGGATCCGGGTCTCTGAGGCTGGTCCCCGCACAGGCAATGGCGGTTTAAACCATGCTGACTGAAATCATTCTCGAGGCCTGGATCGCGCTGCGGCGCAATTACACCCGCAGCCTGCTGACCATGCTGGGCATTGTCTGGGGAATCGCTACGGTGACTTTGCTGATCGCTTACGGCAGCAGTTTCCGTCGCATCCTGGTGGGCGGCTTCGATGCTTTCGGCAAAAGCGTGGTGATCTGCTGGCCGCAGCAAACCAGCGAGCAACCCGGCGGACAGCGCGCCGGCAAGAAGGTGCGGCTGGAACAGGCTGATCTCGACATCGTCAAGGAAACGGCTCCCCTGGTGAAACATGTTTGCCTGGAAACTGTGAACCGCCCCGGCATCAGCTATGGTGAACGGATGGTGGGCACGGCCGCGATACGCGGGGTTTGCCCGGAGTATGGCGAGATGCGCAACGAGGTCCCGTCCGAAGGACGCTGGATTTCCGCCGGAGACGAACTGGAGCGCCGCCGCGTGGTGTTTTTAGGCGGACGGGTGCGGGAGCAATTGTTCAGCGGGCGGCCGGCGGTGGGGGAGACGGTGCAGATCGGCGGCGTCCATTTCACCGTGATCGGGGTGATGGCGCGCAAGATCCAGCTGAGCAACTATTTTTCCAGCGACGACGATTCTGCCTGGATCCCGTATAGCGCCGCCGGCGACGTTTGGAACACGAAGTACGCCGCCGTGATGGTCTTCGAACCCGTTGCGCCACAGTTTGAGAGGAAGGCCGAGGCCCAGGTGCTGGCCGCCATTGCGACGCGGCAGCAGTTTTCTCCCACCGACAAGAAGGCCTTTCAGATGTTCGGACGCGACGAATTCCGTCCCATCATCGATGGACTCACCATCGGACTGCAGGTACTGCTCACATTCGTGGGCACGCTGACCCTGGGCATTGGCGGCGTCGGAGTGATGAATATCATGCTGGTCTCGGTGGATGAACGCATCCGCGAGATCGGTCTACGGCGGGCGCTGGGGGCGAAGAAGTGGCAGATCAAACTCCAGTTCCTGGCCGAGACCTTGCTCATCATGCTGTTGGGCGGCGCCGCCGGCGTCTTGCTTTCTTACGCGATTGCCGCGGCCGTAGGCACGCTGCCCCTGATGGGCCCGCTGTTTGAGGACGATTCCGGCAAGGCGGACATTCATTTGCGGATTTCGCTGGCCACGGTCATGCTGTCCACGCTGGTGCTGCTGGCTGTGGGAGTGGTCAGTGGGCTGGTGCCGGCGCTGCGTGCCTCGAAGCTCGATCCCGTGGAGGCCCTGAGGTACGAATGAAAGCGGGAGATTGCAGATTGCAGATTTCAGATTTCAGACTAAAAACCGATCGTTTTTACCTTGGCGTTCGAGCTGCGAGATTTTCAATCCGAAATCTACAATCTGAGATCTGCAGTCTTCTGAGTATCAAGAATCCCATTGACCCAACTCCCACTTCGCAGTAACTTGCTGCGAACCGCGATCTTCCGAGGTGCGACTTGCCGATCTCCGCCGTGGATGCGATTACTCCCGCCTTTGAGCATGCCCGGCAGCAGTTGGTGCGGCCCTTCCGGGCCAGCCAGTGGGCTAAATTGGGGCTGGTCGGCCTTCTGGCCGGGGAAATGGGTTCGGGCGGGGGAGGCTGCAATCCCGGCAGCTTTCAGATTCCGCATCCCAACAATTCACAGCGTTTTCTGGAATCTGGCCTGGCCGGAATTAATCCCGCGCTCACCGCTTCGCTGATCGCGGTGCTCATCATCGCCGGATTCTTTCTGCTCATCCTGTTTTTGTACGTGAGCAGCGTAATGCGTTTCGTGCTCTTCGACAGCGTGGTGACCCGCGAGTGTCGCATTAGGCACAGTTGGGTCCGGCGGCAGGGCCCGGGGCGGCGCCTTTTTGTCTGGCAGATCCTGCTGGCGCTGGCTTCGGTCGTCTGCTTCACCATTCTGCTTGGGATTCCGGCCGGCTTCGCGTTTCTGGTGGGCTGGCTGCGAAACCCCAAGGAGCACATGATTCCGCTGATTCTGGGCGGCATGGCGCTGTTCTTCGTATTTCTGCTTTTCATTGTGGTGCAGCTCGTAGTCCATGTGATGACCAAGGACTTTGTGGTCCCGCAAATGGCACTGGAAGAAATTGGCGCCATCGAGGGCTGGCGCAGGCTGTGGCCCCGGATCAAAAGCGAGGTGGGCGGGTATGCTGCTTACATAGGTATGAAGATCGTGATGGCCATCGGCGCCGCCATCATTATCGGGATCGTTTCGGCGATTGTCTTCCTGCTATTTCTTATTCCGATCGGCGGCCTCGGCGCCGTGGCCGTGATCGGGGGCATGGCAGCAGGACTCACCTGGAACCTTTACACCATCACTCTCGCGGTCGTGGTGGGGGCGATTGTGATTTTCTGCTTGCTCTATCTGATGTCGCTGGTCTCGGTGCCGGCCGTCGTGTTCTTCCCGGCTTATTCCATTTATTTCTTCGCTGCGCGTTATGCGCCGCTGAGTACGCTTTTATATCCTGCGCCGCCACCTGTGGTGCCGCCTCCTCCCGATCCGCCGCCGGTGTTGCCGTCGCCCGAGCCCATTGGCTAGCTTTCTGTCGAAATTGAATTCGATCTGCGTCAGGGGAACTCTCACTGCATACGGAGTGTCTAATCCTTTCAGAACACGCGCGTGCCTGAGAGGAGCATATCCGTATGGCGTTCTCAACGGCAGGCGGTGGTCCGTCCCGGCCCGAAATGAATGTCACTCCGTTGATCGACATTCTTCTGGTGCTGATTATTGTCTTCATGGTGATCGTGGCCACAACGAAGGAGTACAAGATCGATGCCCTCCTTCCTCAACCGGCAACAGCAGACCAACCTCACCAGAACGAGCGCACCATTGTGATCCAAGTTATATGGGACGCGCAGAGTCGTGTCCCTCTGCTCAAAATCAATCAGGAGACCGTGCCCTGGGAGCGGTTGGAGCCAGACTTGGAGCGTATCTTCCTGGGCCGTGCGGAGAAAGTTGTGTACGTGAAGGGCGATGAAGACCTCGACTTTGAGTACGTGGCGCAAGTCGTGGCCGAAGCCCACAACGCGGGAGTCAACCGGGTGGCATTGCTGACCAAAGATCTTGATTAGGAAGCATTCATGGGCGCACCGCCCGACGGCAATCTCAATCCCGGGCCCGGTTCTTGATCCAGATTGGTGTGCCCAGGAATCCAAATGCGCCGCGAATTTGATTTTCCAGGAAGCGCTGGTAGGCGAAGTGCAGCTTAACCTTTCGGTCGGTGAAGATGACGAAAGTGGGCGGGCCGACTGCAGCCTGGGTCATGTAGTAAATCCTGACTTGCTGGCGCGCCGGGACCGAGGCGCGTTCGAAATCCACGTGCTTGAGGAAGCGATTCATCTCTCCGGTCCCGACGCGCTTGCGACGCTCGCGGGCGACTTCTTCCAGCATTGGAAAGATTTTTTCGGTGCCCTTCCCGGTCGAGGCGGAGACGAACAGTATGGGCGCGTAACTGAGAAATTTCAGCGCATGGCGTACTCGTTCTTCGTAGGCGGCACGATCGCCGGGGCGCTTGCTCTCCTGCATGCGCGAGGCTTTCGTCTGCCGCCCCGTCCGTTCCTTGCCGCTGAGGACGAGGTCCCACTTGTTTACGATGATGATCATGGAGCGGCCGCTCTCGTGGGCGTATCCCGCGATGGCGGCATCGAGCTGGCTCACGCCCTCGGTGGCATCGATTACCAGCAGTGCAATGTCGGCGGCTTCCAGATGCTTGCGCGCCATAACCACGGAAAGCTTTTCCGCCATTAGGTGGGTCTTGCCCTTGCGTCGGATGCCGGCGGTATCGATAAAGCGGAAGCGCTTGCCGTTGTGCTCGACGATCTCGTCCACAGCGTCACGCGTGGTTCCCGGGATGGGCGAGACGATCGCTCGCTCGGCTCCGGTCAGCCGGTTCAGCAGCGTGGATTTCCCCACGTTGGGATGGCCGATGATCGCCACCTTGGTCTCGTGGGTCTCGGGAGACTCTGATGTTTCCTCAGCGTCCTCCGTGTCCTCAGTGGTTAGTTGAAGGCTCGATGGCAGAATTTCAAGGACCGCATCCAGCAGGTCATCCAACCCGCGGGCATTTTCGGCGGAGATTGGAAACAGCTTGCGGATTCCGAGACGATGAAACTCGTCGGTCAGGCTCTGCTGCTTTTCGGTATCGACTTTGTTGACCGCGAGGAAGAGCGGCTTACCGGAGCGGATCAACTGGCGGGCCAGTTCAATATCGGGGGAGGCCATTTCGGTGCGGCCGTCCACCACCATGATGACGGCGTCGGCCTCTTCGAGAGCGACCTTGGCTTGGCGGAAAATTTCCGCCGGGATGAAGTCTTTGTCCTCGGGAAGAATGCCGCCCGTATCCACAATGCGCAGGTGGCGTCCGCGCCATTCGGCCTCGCCATACAGACGGTCGCGTGTGATGCCGGGTTCATCGCCGACAATGGCCCGTCGCGAACCCACTAGCCGGTTGAAAAGCGTAGATTTGCCGACGTTGGGACGACCCACGATGGCGACGGTAGGCATGCCGGCAGCGGCCGCAGCCGATGGTGAGGTCAAAGCTGGATGGGTCATAAAAATATCAAGTGTGGGGCGGGCGCCCTCGCCCGCCGCTGTTGACTTTGACTTTCAGCCTTTCTGAAACGAGCCTGCGCACAGCACAAGATCCCAGACCAAAAATCTAAGGCAAAGGCAAAAGCGGCGGGCGAGGGCGCCCACCACACACACATCGGCGGTAACGCCTATTATAGTGATTCCGTGCCTTCCAGTTCTCAGCCCGTCCCAGATACCAGGAAACGCGACGTTTCGCTGTACCAGTTCTTCGCTCCGGGCGGAGTGCTTTCGCGCACTCATCCCGCCTACGAATTCCGCCGGGGCCAGTTGCAGATGGCACAATCGGTCGAGCAGGCGCTGGAAGAAAAGCGTCACTTGATCGTTGAGGCCGGCACCGGCACGGGCAAGACCCTGGCCTACCTGGTTCCCGTCATTCGCTCCGGCAAACGCGTCATCATTTCGACAGGCACAAAAAATCTGCAGGAACAGCTCTTCCTCAAAGATATCCCTTTTCTCGAGCAGGCGCTTTTTGCCGGCGGCGGAGGCAAGCTGAATGCCTGTTACATGAAGGGGCGAAACAACTATCTGTGCCGCAAGAAGCTCTATGATCTCACCGACCAGCCGGTGCTCAGCGGACTGGAGGAGATCGAGCACTACCGCGCCATCGCCGCCTGGGAGAAAGTCACGCAGACCGGCGACCGGGCCGAACTGGCATCGCTTCCGGAAGCCAGCGCGCTCTGGCACAAGATCGACGCCCGTGCCGATACCTGCCTGGGACAGAAATGCAGCGCCTGGGAGCGCTGCTTTATCACGGAAATGCATCGCAAGGCGATGGAGAGCGACATCATCATCGTCAACCATCACCTGTTTTTTGCCGACCTGTCGATCAAGCAGCAGGCCGAGTACGCGCCCGATGCCGGGATCCTACCCGAAGCCGGTGCCGTAATCTTCGATGAAGCCCACGAACTGGAAGACATCGCGGGAAGCTATTTTGGAGTTTCCGTGAGCAACGGGAGATTCGAAGAGCTATGCCGGGACGTCGAGGTCTCGCTGCAGCGGAACCATATGCTGTCGGCCTTGCTTTCAGGCGCGCTCAAGAGCGTGCGCGAGCGGGCGATGTTCTTCTTCGCCCTGTTGCCCCAGGGCGACGGCCGCTTTGCGTTCGAAAACCGGCGCGAGTTCATGGAAGAAAATGGCGACGAGTTTCTGGGATTGCAGCAGGCGCTCACCCGTCTGGGTTCGGAGTTGGAGAACCTGCCCTCCAAGCCGGAGGAAGTCTTCAACTTCGCCCGCCGATCTCAGGAGTTGCAGGTGCAACTCGGCTTCCTGATGGAGTCCGAGGACCGCAACACTGTGTTCTGGATCGAACGCCGGCGTGGCGGCCGCGAGAAGCAGAATGTTTTCCTCCAGGCCACTCCCATCGATGTGGCTCCCATTTTGAAGACCTGCCTGTTCGATAAGCTGGAATGCGCAGTGCTGACTTCGGCGACCCTGGCTGTAGGCGGCAGCTTCGAATACATGCGCCGGCGGCTGGGATTGGAATATGCCCGGGAAAGCGTGCTGCCCTCGCATTTCGATTATGAAAACCAGGCGCTGTTCTACGCCCCGCCGGACCTTCCCGATCCTCGTACTCCGCAATTTGCAGCGCAGGCGGCAGACCGGATCCGACGTCTGCTGGAAATCACCCGCGGGCGCGCGTTCGTCCTGTTCACGAGCTATGCGCAGATGAATGACGTGTACCAGCGCCTCCTCGGCGTACTGGATTTTCCGATGCTATTGCAGGGCGATGCCCCAAAGACTGCACTGCTGGAAGAGTTCCGTCTCACGCCGAATGCCGTATTGTTCGCCACCTCATCTTTCTGGCAGGGCGTGGACGTGCAAGGCGAGCAGTTGAGTTGCGTGATCATCGACCGCCTGCCGTTCGCGGTGCCCACTGATCCGGTGGTGGCGGCGCGGGTCAAGTCGATCGACGCCGACGGTGGCAACGCCTTCTTCCAGTACCAGGTACCGGCGGCGGTGATCACGTTGAAACAGGGCTTCGGGCGCCTGATCCGTTCGTTGCATGATCGTGGATTGCTGGTGCTGCTGGACAACCGTATTTTGAAAAAGCAGTATGGGAAGGTGTTTGTGGAAAGCCTGCCGCCCTATCGCCGGACCACCGACCTGAAGCAGGTGGAGGAGTTCTTCGGCGTGGAATAGCAGAGCCCGTGTGGGGCGGGCGCCCTCGCCCGCCACTTTTTGACTTCGACTTGGGTCACCCTTTGAAATGAAACAACCGCAATCTCAACAACCAGAGATTAAAGTCAAAGGCGGCGGGCGAGGGCGCCCGCCCCACATGGGTACAGGGTAAAATAGAAGGTTGATCATAGGCTGAGGCCCGTTCTGTATTGCGCCGGCGGCCAAGAGGTTCCATGTACGAAGTCACGGTCGAAGATTCATTTGCCGCGGGGCACTACCTGCGCAACTACAAGGGTAAGTGCGAGAACCCGCACGGGCACAACTACAAGGTGCGGGTGACCCTGGCCGGCAAGGAACTGGACAAAGCCGGACTACTGCTCGACTTCAGGGAACTGAAGGAAGCGATGAGGTCGGTCATTGATCGCCTGGACCATCAGATGATCAATGATATCGAGCCTTTCAAGGTGCTGAATCCCTCGGCTGAGAACCTGGCAAAATATTTTTACGATGAGACCAACGCAAATCTGGATCGCGTGACCCAGGGCCGGGTGCGAGTCAAGAATGTCACCGTATTTGAAACTGACGTGACGACTGCAACGTATTCGGAGTAGGTGTGAATTCGCCGCCGCTGGGAAGAGGAAACAACCCTCCGAATCCCAACCGTCAGGTAGTTATAGGGTCCTTCGACTCCAGCTCCGCTCAGGATGACATCGGAAATACTGAGAGCTGATGGCTGAAAGCTGAAAGCTGCTTTCCATGCAGATCACCGAAATCTACAGGTCGATCCAGGGTGAATCCACGCACGCCGGGCTGGCTTGCGTCTTTGTGCGCCTTACGGGCTGCAACCTGCGTTGTTCCTGGTGCGATAGCGAATACACTTTCACCGGCGGCCAGCGCCGGACCATGGAGGAAGTGATCGAAGCAGTGGAGAATTTGAGTCCCGGTGGCGGGATGGTGGAGATCACTGGCGGGGAGCCTATGCTGCAGGAGCGCGAAGTGGTGCCCCTGATGCAGCGTCTTCTGGATGCGCGCTACACTGTCCTGCTCGAAACCAGCGGTGAGCGTCCGCTTGCGCGCGTGCCCCGCCGCGTCATCAAGATCGTGGATGTAAAGTGCCCGAACTCGGGCGAACCTGACACTTTTCATATGGAGAACCTGGACTGCCTGAACTCCGAGGACGAGGTCAAGTTTGTGCTCAGTGATCGCGGCGACTACGAATTTGCCCGTGACTTTGTGGCCCATCACGATCTGGGAAGCCGGGTGAAAGCGGTGCTGTTCTCACCCGCTTTCAGCAGGGAGGCCAGCGGCGCCCGCGATGCTTCAGGCTGTCTGCTTGATCCGCGTGAACTGGCGGAATGGATGCTGGCCGACGGAGTTCCGGCACGTTTGGGACTACAAATTCACAAGTTTATTTGGGACCCGGCGATGAAAGGGGTCTAGAGTAGCGCGGCGTCCCGCCGCCCCGAAGGGCGGGCAGGATGCCCTCCAGACAGCCGGCGAGACACCGGCGCTACAGGGAAATGTTGCTTAGTTTCAGTGAGTTAGAGTATGGTTGCGATCCGGTCGGGAATGACATCTAAGCAATGGTGAAGGATTCTGAACGCGCGGTTGTCCTCTTGAGCGGCGGCATGGACTCCTGCGTCTGTGCAGCGCTGGCGGCGCGCGACCACCACGCGGCAGCAGTCCACGTGAGCTATGGACAACGCACCGAAGATCGCGAACGGCGGGCGTTTCTAGCCATCTGCGATCGCCTGGGAATTCGTGACCGTCTGCTGGTCAGGAACGAGGCACTCTCTGCCATTGGCGGTTCGGCGCTGACTGATCGCAACATTGGCGTTCCGGCCTCGCACGCCATTGGAAGCGATATTCCGGTAACCTACGTACCCTTCCGCAACGCGCATTTCCTGTCGGTGGCGGTGAGCTGGGCGGAGGTGCTGGGCGCGGCCAAGATCTACATCGGAGCCGTGGAGCAGGACAGTTCGGGATATCCTGACTGCCGTCCGGCCTACTACCAGGCATTCAACCAGGTGATAAAACTGGGCACAAGAGATGGGCGGATTGAAATCGTTACTCCTTTGATCCAGTTGCGCAAGGCGGAAATCGTGCGCCTGGGTCTTGAACTGGGCGCGCCCTTCGATTTAACTTGGTCGTGCTACAGCCGGGAAGACAGTGCCTGCGGAGTCTGTGACAGCTGCGTTTTGCGCCTGCGAGCTTTTCGCGATGTGGGCAACGCGGACCCGATTCCATACGCGGAGATGGCAGAAAGAGCTTAGTCGCGCCGGACCGATTACCGGTGCTGCGACATCAATCAGTTTTATGAGCCGGGAGGCCAAAAACATGAAGCAACGTTTGCTGATGCTGATGCTGGTGGTGACGGTGGCAGCGCTGTGCGTACCCCCGGTGTTTGCCCAGGCCACCGGGACGGTGAAGGGTGTCTGTAAAGACATGGAAGGCAAGCCGATTGTTGGCGCCAACCTCGAATGGGCCAACACCGACAATGGGCGGAAGTACAACCTGAAGACCAACAAGAAGGGCGAGTACTTCTCGCTTGGCATTGAAATTGGCAAGTACAAGGTCACCCTCACCCAGGATGGCAAGCAGCTGGACCAGGTCAGTAATTTTCCCGTGGGAGCCGACGAGGCCACGCTCGATTTCGATCTGAAGAAGTCCCAGGTCGAAGCCGCCCAGCAAAAGGGAATTACGCCCGAGCAGTTGAAGCAGATGCAGGAGCAGCAAGCCAAGGCTGCCAAGGAGACCAACACGGTCAAGGCGTTGAACGAGAAGCTGGCTGCGGCCAACACCGCCATGCAGACCGGCGATTTCGAAACTGCCGTGAACACTCTCAACGAAGCCACGCAAATGGATCCTACGCGGGACCTGCTCTGGGCCCGACTGGGCGACGCGTACCTGAGTTCGGCCCCGAAGCAGACGGACGCTACGGAAAAGGCCAAGCGTTACGCCGACGCGGTCTCCGATTACCAGAAAGCGATCGACCTCAAGAAGAAAGCCATGGCGACCAGCCCCAAGCCCGATGACTCCAAATACCTGGCCGCCTACTACAACAATCTGGGCCAGGCCGAAGCCCGCACCGGTCAACTCGAGGAGTCCGTAAAAGCCTACGACCAGGCGGCGGCGCTCAATCCTCCGGGCGCGGCGCAGTATTACTACAACCAGGGAGCGGTGCTGACCAACAGCGGCAAGGTGGACGAGGCCAATGCGGCCTTCGACAAGTCGATCGCTGCCGATCCTACCAAGGCTGAGTCGTACTACCAGAAGGGCGTAAATCTGATTAATAAGGCCACCACGGACCCCAAGACGGGCAAGGTGATACCGGCGCCGGGCACCGCGGAAGCGCTCAACAAGTATCTCGAACTGCAGCCCACGGGACAGTTCGCTGAGGGCGCAAAAGGCATGCTTCAGTACATTGGCAGCAGTATCGAGACCAGCTACGGTTCCAAGAAAAAGACCACCAAGAAATAGCCCACATGTGTGGGTCGGACACTCTTGTCCGA
>JBARIF010000163.1:0-2738 GCA_049799615.1 Terriglobales bacterium | reverse complement strand
CGGATTCATCACCCGCCTTATCACCGATCCGGACGCGGATATCGCGGAAGACCAGGTGGTGAGCAGCACCGGCAGTTACAGCGCCACGGCGCCGGCCTCTTCATCCAAATGGGTGATGCAGGTAGCCGCCTTCCGGGCAGCGCAGTAGTCGGGAAGTAAGCGATAAGTGTCGTTGAGCCGGAGACGAAGGGCTGGTCCGGGCGTTGCACGGCCAATCTGCGACGCGCCTCTCGACTCGACCTGGAAGGCAAAAGGATCGGGTTGTGACATGACGCCTGAAGCGGCGGCAGCTTGTAAGTTCCATCAACCGTGCCGAACCGGCAATATCGGCTGCAATCCAGAGAGCTGTTTATCAGCAAGACGACCAAACACAGCAAACTCATGTTGACCAGGCATAGAGTCATCTTGTTGATAGGCCTTCTGGGGCTGCTCGCCGCTACGAGCATCGCCCAGGTATCTGTTCTCACCCAGCATAACGACGTTGGGCGGACCGGTCAGAACCTGAATGAGACCATCCTGAATACCTCGAACGTCAAGGTAAGCGGCTTTGGCAAGCTCTTTTGGCGAACGGTCGACGGATATATCTATGCCCAACCTCTTTATGTGCCCGACTTGAGCATTCAGGGCGCGAGCCATAACGTCGTGTATGTTGCGACGCAGCACAACAGCGTATATGCGTTCGACGCCGATGATCCCGCCCAGACCCTTCCCTTGTGGCACGTAAACCTGGGAACGCCTGTACCGAGCCAGGATATCTGCATAGTCAGCGGGGACACCAACGCGGGGGACTGCCCGTTTCTTGACATTAATCCCGAAATTGGCATCACCAGCACGCCGGTGATCGATCCCAGTACCAGCATCATGTATGTGGTCGCCAAAACCAAGAATCTTGGCGATGGCACATGGCATTTTTTCCTGCACGCACTGGATCTTCAAACCGGGGTTGAGCGACTCGGCGGACCGGTCGAGCTAACTGGCCAGGTGTCAGGGGGCGGGACGGGAAGCAGTGGCGGGATTCTATCATTTTCCCCGCTCTTCCATCTGCAGCGACCCGGGCTGCTGTTGCTGAACGGCGTGGTGTACATAGGGTTCGGGTCAATCGGAGACATTGGCGCTTTTCACGGCTGGATCATGGGCTACGATGCCACCACCCTGCAACAGACTACGATCTTTAACGTCACTCCCAACGGCAGCGATGGTGGAATCTGGCAGGGCGGAATAGGCCTGGCTTCGGACGGAGTCAGCAACATTTTTGCCATGACCGGAAACGGCGACTTTAATGCCAATCTTTCGGGAGGAAGAGATTACGGCGACTCCATTTTGAAGCTCGGAACCTCCAGTGGTCTGACCGTTCTCGACTATTTCACTCCCTCCAATCAAGCGGCTCTATTTGATGGCGACCTCGATCTGGGATCTGGTGGTCCGATGACCATACCGGGCACTAGCCTGGTGGTCGGGATGGGTAAAGACAAGATCTTTCGGGTGGTGGACAGCAACAACATGGGCCACTTCAACGCCGGCTTCGACAGCGTGGTTCAGGAATTTACTGCCTCCTTGAGCAGCTATTTTGGCGGGCCGGTTTATTGGGACAGTCCGAACAACGGGCCGGTGGTTTACCTGTGGTCGCCGAAGGATTTTCTGAAGGCGTACAAGTTCGTGGGAGGACAGTTCCAGACCACTCCGATTACCCAGAGCACGGTGCAGAACAGCACCGGGTTCTCCAATGCGGCTCCCATGTCGTTGTCAGCGAACAGCCTGCTGGGCAGCGGAATCCTGTGGACGTCGGCGTCCTTCTCCGGAGTTGCCACCGGCCCTGCGGTTCCGGGCATACTGCGGGCCTTCGATGCCACCAACCTGCCCACCGAGCTTTGGAACAGCAAGCAAAATTCCGCCCGCGATGATGTGGGCACCTACGCCAAGTGGGTCCCTCCCACGGTTGCGAACGGGAAAGTTTACCTCGGCACTTTCTCCGGCCAGCTGCAGGTGTACGGGCTGGCCCCGCCGGCGGCCAGCGGAATCCGTTTTGTGCAAGTGGCCTCAGCGACCTCGACGACAACTACCGCGAGTGCCTCCGCGACCTATCCGTCGTCTCAGACCGCCGGCGATCTCAACGTGGTCGTCATCAGCTGGAAGGACGGCACCTCGACCGTGCAATCGGTCACTGACTCGCTGGGAAATCCCTATAGTCTGGCCATCGGACCAACCACAGGCACGGCGCTGCGGCAGTCGATATACTTCGCCAAGAACGTCCGCGCCGGAAGTAATTCGGTTACGGTCACGTTCAACCAGGCGGCCGCTTCTCCTGATCTTCGGATTCTGGAATACAGCGGAGTGGACACGATGAACCCGCTCGAGGTGTCCAACGGCGCAGCGGGCAACAGCAGTGTGGCCGACAGCGGCGCCATCGCAACCGCCGGCGCCAATGACCTCATTCTCGGCGCCAACATCGTGGGCGCGAAAAATATCGTGGCAGGATCGCCCTTCACCACTCGCGTCCTGACCGCTACTCCCGCAAATATCGTAGAAGATCGCATGGTGAACGTGCCCGGCGGCTACAACGCCTGGGCGCCGCTGCTCAGCGCCGCTCCCTGGGTGATGCAGGTTGTTGCCTTCAAGGCTGCGGGCAGCACATTGAGTACCGCGCCGGTGATTGGTGCGATAACTCCCAGCAGCGGGCTCCCAGCCGGCGGAACGCCAGTGACGATAACCGGGACAAACTTCCAGTCAGGAGCAACGGT
>JBARIF010000162.1:0-5284 GCA_049799615.1 Terriglobales bacterium | reverse complement strand
CTCCATCACCCACAAATTCAATGTGGGCGGACACGAGGGCTACATCACCGTCGGCCTCTATCCCGATGGTGAACCCGGCGAGCTCTTCATCACCATGGCCAAGGAAGGCTCCACGGTCAGCGGCCTGATGGACAGCTTCGCTCTGGCCGTCTCCATCGCGCTGCAACACGGCGTGCCGCTGAAACTGTTCTGCGAAAAGTTCGCCCACACCCGCTTCGAGCCCAGCGGCTGGACCGGCAATGCCGACATCGGCTACGCCAAGTCGATCATGGACTACATCTTCCGCTGGCTGCAGTTGCGCTTCCTCACCGGACAGCAGGGCATGCTGTTCGAAAACCTCAAGATGCGGACGTCGGCCATCGGACCTCAGACCTCAGCCACGGGCGATCTGGATGGTTCAGTTGCCGGGCCAACGACCAACGACCAACGACCAAGGACCGGCCCCGTCCACGCCGCCGACGCTCTCGCCGGACTCATCGACCTGGGCGACGCCCCCACCTGCAGCTTCTGCGGATCCATCATGACCCGCAATGGGAGCTGCTATCGGTGCGGAAGCTGCGGGAGTACGAGTGGGTGCAGCTAGGCTGATTTACGTAGGGGCAGGTGTCCTCACCTGCCCAGCCGTGCGAAGTTCCGCTGGATTTAGCGGTGCTGACTGATGCATTTCAAGATCGTCGGCAAGATCAAGGACGTCGAGGTTATTGCCAGCGGTACAGCGATCCGAGAGCGGAAGCGGCTATGGAAGTTTTATGTGAAAGCGCGCTGGAAGAAGCTGAAAGGTATCGCAAGCGTCGAGTTCTCAGATGGTAAGATTTGCCGGGCCGAGGTTCACTGGTACGAAGCTCATGGGATTGGCGCGAAAGAGCACAAAATCAAAAGGATTATCGAGTAACCCGAAGACTAACGCTCAACGGGGCGAAGCTCGGTTTGTCCTTTGCGTGTTGAACAAGGACTACCCCGCCTCACTGGAGTTACGGAAGGTTTATCAGGCTCTCGCTGACGAGCAGGCTTCCAAATGCCATCAGGTTCGGGTGATCGACGAGTCCGGGGAAGACTACTTATATCCGGAAGAGTATTTCATTCCCATAAAGCTGCCACAAGCGGCGGAGCGAGCGGTGCTGCGGGGAGAGTGATAGGCGCTTCCGACACGCGGGCGAGGGCGCCCGCGCCACATCCTGCAGCTTCTGCGGATTCATCATGACCCGCAATGGAAGCTGCTACCGCTGCGGGAGCTGCGGGAGTACGAGCGGCTGCAGCTAGGCCAATTCGCGCGGGCAGGTGTGCTCACTTGCCCCGCGGATCGAAGGTCCGCTGGATTTTCTTTTATGCTGCCAGGCGACTACACCGTGCTGAAGTAGCATGCAAGGCTAGCTTGGAAATGAAAAGATTGGGGCACTTCCTATCTGCCCCAGTCTTTCCGGCTGCCCTAAGCAGAATTTCTTGCAGTGGCCAACATGGCTGCTATACTAAATTTGCTGGCGTCATCGTACGCACAGCGTTCCAAAATTCAAGCCGCATCGTCGGCATTGCAGAGAGGCACACCATGGGCAGGTCCGTCCACCGCATTCGCGCATTTGAAATGCGCAAAGTTTCTCACCCCGTTTTTCAAACAATCGACAAATACTGGCTGACCGTAGCCGCCAAGGATTTCCCCTCGGGCATCAGTACGTCTGCCAATGCACGTGACCCCGTCGGTCTCAATAGGCGCGTGTACAAGGACGTGCGAAACAGTCTCGACGGCAAGGCTTCGACTCCGGGCACATTCGACCTTATGAACAAAGGAATAACGATTCTGGCACGGTCGGTGAAAATGGTCGACAAGGAAGAAGGCCTTTTTGACCTGGTTATTGATAACGAGGCGGGCGGGATCGTGGACGGAGCTCACACCGCCGAAATCATTGCTGAAGCCAACGATGAAGGCACTACTCCGGAGGAGCAGTACGTCGAAGTCTACGTCCGAACCGGAGTGGAAAGCGAGCTTATCAGCGACATTGCGCGGGGCCTCAATACTGGGATTCAAGTGGCGCCGCAGTCGATCTACAACATCGCTGGGGTCTTCGACTGGCTGAAAGAGGAGATCCGCAAGGAGCCCTATAGGGACCGCATCGCATGGAGGGAGAGCGACGACGAGGACTACGACGTGCGAGACTTAATCGCAGTGCTTGAGGTCTTCAACATATTTGACTTCCCAAACGATGTGAATGTCGTCAAGCATCCTATCGCCGCGTATGAAAAGTGGAGTTTACCGCTAAAGAAATTCGCAGACGACTACGAACAGAACAAAGACGCGCTTAAGAACAGCAAATACTATCGGCTGCGGGGCCTGCTTAAGGACGGGCTAGTTCTTTACGATCGCATCCGGCATGATTTTCGAGAGATGCACAACAGAGAAGGCGGCAGTGCGGGCAAGATGAACATTATCGAAGAAGCCTCGGAACGGCGTGGCCAATTCGACTTCCCATTTGGTGGTCTCCCGGGGAATAAATACCGGTTAACAAAGGGAGCGACATTTCCGATACTTGGAGCTTTTCGAACTTACGTCAGAGAAAGTTCGAAAACAGGAGAGGCAAAGTGGCGAGGCGGATTCGACAAAGTCCTCCAAGTTTGGGAAGATGCCGGGGCGAATTTGGTGGAGGAAACGTTTCAACTAACCCGAGAGGGTGTGCGGAATCCGGACGCAATCGGAAAGAACCGTAAGCACTGGGCCAATCTTTACATGCGACTGCAGGTGCGACTCCTTCAGGAACGTCTGCAGGAACAAGAAGAAAAGGCACCTAGTCGACAACGCAGGTAAGTGAGTTCCCATTGGGTCCCGCGCAAGTTGCGGGACCCAATGGCGGATGGTCTGTCCTTTTCTGCATCAAGCCGGGGCGTATCCCACTTTTTCGGCTTCTTTGCGAAAGGTTTTAAGAAACGGGCTGGCTGAGCGCGGTCTCTGATGCTGCACCGCGGGTGGCCTAGTCACCTGCGAGAACAACCATGTATCTGGCGCTCAGAGCGGTAACGGCATTCTGGATCTCTTGCTCAATCTCTGATTCGCCGACCCTACTCTCCAAGATCACTGGAACCTCCAGTGGAATTAGGTGAGCCACCTTCTGGAACGCCAGGATTGATTCAAAGCTTAAAGCGTCGTGCTTGCTTTGTGTGTTGACCTCGCTTACATGAACCTGCTGAATCTTGTCTCCGAAGCGCTCCAGAATAGTGCAAGCTTCGCTCATTGTAGGGTCCACCTGGCGAGCATGCCCGATATCGAAGCAAAAGGAAGCATTCGGGAGAAACTTGAAGATTTCAGATAGGTCCTGGGCTGTCTGCCCGGTCGGCTTTCTCTTGTCCATGTTCTCAATGCAGAGCCGATCTCCGAGGCGGGTCCATTCCCGTAGTGAATGGACAGCGTCTGGATGAACGATGATTGGCCACCCGCGTCGCGCAACTTGTTCGAGAAGCCCCAGGGCGATGGTTTCAAAAGCTCGTTCCATCGAACTAGGCGCGTGAAAGGAGATGTACCCAAATTGTCTTAAATCCAGCCGATCAAGTCGTTCGACGAGTGAAGCGAGTTCGTCTTGCCGCAACGCTGAAAGCTCTACGGCAGAGACGTTCTTGCCTGCTAACATCTCGAGAGCTCGATGAAAGTCTCCTCGCGCGAGTGCGCCCGTAGAAAAGCCGATCTCCCTCATTAAAAGACCCCATACTTTCGTGTGAGCGGTGCGATACGTGGATTTTCAAAAAAGAGGTGATCCAGCGCTCTCTCAAAGGAGCCGCTGATTTTTCTCACTTGGTCAAATGTCGGGTCAGTCCGAGAGTCGGCCGCACGAAGCATCTTGAGCGCTTTGCGCGACTTCTCATCATCGAGAAGTGACAGAAACGAGCCGTAGGCTTCAAATAGTTCCTTTGCGACCGGTTCTGAAACTTCGTATTGTTCCATTGACTTCGCCAGAATTTCCAGAGGCGTCAGTCTCACATGATTTCGAATGTGGTTGATAAGCTTCAACCTTATATCATTCTTGTCGGTGGAAATCTGGTTCTGTAGATCTGAATCCAAATTCGAACTGAAGCAGACCAAGAGACCCGAGGCGAAGATCAATTTTCTTGACATCCTTAGCTTTGCATTGCGCAATCCCCAACCCTCGCCTGCGCGGTCCCTTTGCTTGCTGGCAAAGTCTACCGCCATCGTTCTCCAAAACGGACAATATCGTTCAAAAGGAAGCGAGGTACGCGATACGCTTTGGAGTCGCGGGTCAACGGGTGTACATCTTCCTCAAGGTAGCGGTTGATCACACCACGCACGACCCGCTCATATGCCTCTGTTCGCCTGCCTATAGGACACGATTCGAGCAAGAGTAGTATCCGCTGAGTCGTGTTCCTGTTCGAGTCATTTTGGCCGCCGATTTGGTGAATGATGTCATGACTAAAAGCCATGTTCCCAAAGGTTCCTGTCGGCCCAGGTTCTTCATACTCTTTCTCTCGGAAGAGCCTTTGAATCTCCTGGCTAATCCTCAGATGATCGGAGTTGGCCTCGCCGTCGATCAAGTACGTCCAATCGAGATCGCTTTTGGAGGTCCATTCCCCCCGCGCAAGCGAACCGAACACCACCAAGCTAGTATCTTCGGTTGTGTATTTGCCGATCTCTCTTGAAAGGAGATTGTCCAGTTCCTCCCGAATTTTCAGGGAGGACTCACGACAGGCCCTCAGTTGATCCAAGTCAAGAAGGTGTTTGATCGTTCCTCTTGTGGATTCGGCGGCTGTCATCGAGAACATTCTAACAATGTTTCGGAGGTTCTCCGGGTTGCGCATCTACTGAAGCACTGGGCTGGCCGACCTTTTCTGCTCCACCCCAGAGGGTGCCCCATCCTTTTGCGTTCTTAGCGAAAGGGGTGGGTGGGCGACTCGTTACAGACAATTAGGTTTACGCTCGACGCACGATCCCATTCGTGCCTGTGGCGATTCAAGCGAACACAAGGTCCCTCGACTTCGCTCGGGATGACAGTGGTTGGGGAGGTCTGAAGCTTTGAGGTCAAAATCCCCACTCTAATTTCGCAAAGAGCGCGAAATTAGAATGGGGCACCCGCCGAAATCAGGATGGGGCACTCGGTTGGTGGTGGTTGGCCTTGGGTTGTCAATAGGGAGAAATTACAGGAATGACGGTATCGTGAGGGAACGGTGGGAGATATAAAGCGGCCTGGGGTGTCCCATTTCCGGGTGTCGGGTTGATAAGATTAAATTAAGGCATCGAATATGCGCGGCCCATGGTGGCCGCGTTTTTTATTTGGGGGTGCATTTCAGATGT
>JBARIF010000161.1:0-2070 GCA_049799615.1 Terriglobales bacterium | reverse complement strand
GCAGGGAGACGTGCGAGATACGCCCCACATGCCACAGCTGCACCGCGATGCGCCCGCCCTCGGCATGCACGGCGTCGGTGACACGTCGCCAACTTGCGACCTGCTCGGCGTTGTAGATGCCGGGCGTGTCGATATACCCCTGACCCTCAGGGCTGATCTGCGATGCCTCGGTGATGATCAGCCCGGCACTCGCGCGCTGCCGGTAGTACTCGACGGCGAGGTCCGACGGTACTTGCCCGGGTGCCGCGCGGTTGCGCGTCAGTGGCGCCATCACGATGCGGTTGGCGAGGTCGAGGTCGCCGATGCGAATGGGGTCGAATAGCGTCGTCATGATCAATCACGCGAGGGAAGCCGGTGAGCGGTCCTATCATCAGCGGGCCGATGGTCCATCTGGCGGCGCTGTCCGGGTCTGGGATTCCGTCGAACAATTAAGCACCCAACGCCGGCGGGCCGCTTTGACGTCCGTCAACAATCGAGCGTGGAGGGCAGAGCCTCTCTGAAGCAAACGCTGTAGCGCAAGTACGTCTGAAACAGACAATGAGGCATAAGACCCGCTCTTACTGTGCGATAAATTCGTAGAACGTATCGCCGAGCGCCTCATCCTCAAAGAAGAAGAAAAGAAATGGCCCGGTTGAGAATCGGGCCACGTCTAAGATAAGAAGCAAGTGGCATCGCCACGTTTGTTGCGCTTAGAATTATTTTTCCCCTCCAGGCAAACTAAGGCGTCTTCAGGCTTTAGGCCGCTACTGCAGCACCGATCTTGTGGTACGTAGAATTGGAAACCTCATAGGTTTCAACCCGAGGGGTTCCGTCAACTACCTTCGTCAGGAGCTTCGCCACTTCCAGGTAAGCTCCGCGGTTGTAGGTTTCCGCGCTTTCTTTGTTGTCCCACAAACTGATTCCGAACGCTTCCTTTCCGGACGGGACAACGAACGTGATTTCGTCCTGGAACCCTTTCTGTTTCCTAAGCATCGGAATGATTTCCTTCTGCAGCTGCTGCGTAAACTCGGCCTTGGTATTGGGCTTCAGATTCATGGACACTCTGCGTGCAAACATATTGCTCTCCTACTGGTTGTCATGGTCAAGGGCTCGATAGCAGATAACCTCTGTCGGTTACGATTGTCTGAATAACTCCTTAATCCATGTACCATGATAGGTTAATTATCTTGACCTGTCAAGTACAATCTATGACTATTGCTGGTATTAATTCATTTCAGTTAATTAGAGGGGAACCGTACGTGGATGTTTGCTTAGTTATCAAGGAGCGGCTGCAGGCATTGGGGGTCGGGCAGAAAGATCTGGCGGCTGCCACCGAAGTTACGGAGTCCTATATTTCCCAGCTTCTGACTCGGAAAAAATTGCCCCCCGCTCCCGATCGAACAGACATCTACGAGAAGATGGGAAAGTTTCTCAAGCTGTCGAGCGGCAAGCTGGCGAAGCTGGCCGAGCTCCAGCGCAGGGAAGTGCTGAAGAGAAATTTCGAGGACCCGCCGGCGCCTTTGTTTCACGAAGTTCGAGAGTTGGTACTCCGGAAGTGCACGCCTGAAAGGCAGAAAGAGATACGAGCGATTTTTGAGAAGCAGGCCTTTGGTGAACTCGAACGCCTCGTCACACAAAAGCTTCTGGACGTCATCAAGCGAGTCGCCAGAGAGGAACTGAAAAATGAAAAGTGGCTCCGCTCGGTGGCTCAACTCAGTGGCCGAAGCTACAAGCAGATGCGGGTCGTAATCCTTGAGTTTCTGGACACAGACGTCTTCCACGTGTCATTGGAGAACTGCGTTTCCTTCCTGGATCCGTTGATTGACTCCTGGGACATCGACCTCTCCGACTTCTCTATGCAAGTTGTGCTCAACCGAAGATTGGCGCCAGGACACCCGAAGCGATTTGAGTTTGTTGAAACGGAACCCGACCGACCGTTCGGGGGCGAGCCTGGGCTCAACAGATTTCTTAAGGAAGCGTCACTCAGCGGCAACGTAACTGAGGACGAGATCGAATTCTTAAAACGTTTGAGGTTCAAGGGAAAGCGACCGACCCCGCTCTATTTTTACCGAGAATTGCAGAATCTAAGAG
>JBARIF010000160.1:0-1771 GCA_049799615.1 Terriglobales bacterium | reverse complement strand
ACCTCCAGGAACGCACGGCGTTCCGCCTCCGCCATGGGCGCCATCGCCCAGTCGTCGACAATCAACACGTCTACTTGTCCCAACGCCCGTAGCTTCTTGCCATAGCTGCCGTCGGCCCGACCCAGTTCGAGTTCCCGAAACAACTGCACGGCTGTGACGAAATAGGCAGTGAAACCATCCCGGCATGCTTTCTGCCCGAAGGCTTTGGCCAAAAACGTCTTTCCAATCCCGGTCGGGCCGATCAGGAAAATGTGTTGGTGGCGGCGCACCCAGTCGGAGTCCTGAATCAGCGGCCGGACCACTTGCTTGTCCAGACCGCGCGTCGCACGGAAATCGATATCTTCGATGCAGGCCGGACCTTGCAGCCGGCCATCTCTGAGCCGCCGTTCCAAGGCCCGGTTCTGCCGCCAGTTCCACTGCCGGTCCACCAGCAGCGCGAATCGCTCCTCGAAGCTGAGTTGCGTCGATTGCGGATCTTCCTGTTGTTGCGTAAAAGCGTCGGCCATGCCGCGCATGCGCATGGCGTATAACTTCTCGATCGTCGGTTGGTTGAGCATGCTTCTCCTTGTGGTCTACGGAATCACCGGGGGATCAGACCTCCGGTGGAGAATCAAAGTAATCGGCACCGCGGATGTTGTCGTGTTCCACCCCACCCTGGGCGGGCGGATCGCCAGGCAGTGGCAGCCGGTCGAGCTGGTTCTTCAGGATCGAGTCCATGCTCTGGAAGTTGTAGGCGCGCGCCCGCAGGCAACGTCGGGCCGCCGCTTCCATGCGCTCGGCGGGATAGGTTTTCGACAGCCGCAGAATTCCCAGGCACGACCGGAATCCCATCTCCGGATGGCGCTTGGCCTGAAGGATCGCTTCCACCAACTGGCCGGTGCACGGCCCGGTCTGCTGAGCATCTTCGATCAACCGCGAGGGCGTGCGCCCCAGGTACTTCTGGTGCGACTTGGGCATATGCTCGGTCAGCGTAGTGGCTTTCGCCGGCTCCCAGGAGCGGACATGGGAAGCCACCCGCACCCCGCGGTGGAGCGCCTCCACGGTTTCCGCCGTCAAGTGTACGTCCAGTTCCTGATGCACCAGCGCGTAGGGCACGCTGTAGAAGTGCCGCTCGACTTCGATGTGATAGTCGATGTTGACGCGGGCGGTTTTCCATTCCCCAAACTGATAACGCGTGGGCGGCAGCGGCTTCAGTGCCGGCCGGTCCAGTTGTGCGAACAGTGTGGCGCGGCTGCCCTCGCGCTTGCGGAACGGCCGCTGGTTGAGCCGCACCAGCAGCTCGGCAATATCCTGGTTGACTTCATCCAGGGAGAAGAACTTGCGCTGGCGCAAGGCGGCGACGATCCAGCGTTGGACTACCTGAACCCCCACCTCCGCCTTGGCTTTATCCCTGGCGCGATAGGGTCGCGCGGGAATGATCGCCACGCCATAGTGCACCCCCAGGTCCCGGTAGGTGGGATTCAAATCCGGCTCGTAGTAGCTGGGATGCGTGACAGCAGATTTCAAATTATCCGGCACCACGACCTCGGTCACGCCGCCGAAAAACTCGAAGGCCCGCATGTGCGAACCGGTCCAGCTCCGCAGATCCTGTCCCGGCGTGGCCTCCGCGAAGGTGTAGCTGCTGGCGCCCAACACGGCAACGAACACGGCGGCTGGCTGGACTTCGCCGGTCTTGGGGTCGTAAATCGGAATCGTGGCGCCGGCGTAGTCGACGAACATCTTCTCGCCGGCGCGGTGTTCCTGCCGCAGCACCAGGTCGAGCTTCTTCAGC
>JBARIF010000159.1:0-8379 GCA_049799615.1 Terriglobales bacterium | reverse complement strand
GTTGCTGAGGGTGCAGTTGGAGCCGCGGCAGGTGCGCTGGCAGCGGTTGCAGCCGCAGTTGGGGCGGGATCGGGTGCGATGACAGTCTCCGAAGGCGGAATGACGGTCGCAGCGGCGGCAACCGAGGCGCAATGTTCGGAGATCATACTCAGTTCAGTAACGGCAAAGCTGTCAGCAGCACCGGAACTCGCGGTCATGCTGGCTTTGTGCCCGATGAGTTTTACGTCGTGGCCGAGATGTGGTTTGAGATCAACGCTGCTAGTGGTGATCTTGAAAGTCTGACGGGTGCCGTCTTCGACCACCGTGTAGTTGCCATCCGATCCACCCAGGCAGCCTTTTACGTTGGCCGGGTCTGTGTTGCTGCCGGCGTCGGGAGTCTGCGCAAACCCAAGCGTCACCAGCAGGGCCGATACCACCATCACTAGGAATAACCTATTCATGGAATCCTCCTGAGATTCTCGCCTTGCGGCGGGCCAGGTTTCACTTGGGATTTGATTTTGCTGTAGGTCCTGGCGCAGAACTTCGCGCCTTGTGCACCGGTGAACTCCGGCCTGGGAACCTGGAGCATCCAGAGTGGAACAGCACCACGCTACTCTGTTATGGATTTCGCTGTCTGTGCACAACCGCTCACATTTGAGGGAACGGTGCTGATCGGTTTTCTCTCAATTTTCCGCGGATGCAGCAAGCATCCAGCTTTCCACTTCACGAATTGACTTGCTTTCCCGCTGCTCCTACCATCGCTCAACAGCGTGACTCCCCATGATCGGTCACACCATCTCGCACTATCGCATCCTGGAAAAGCTGGGCGGCGGGGGCATGGGGGTGGTGTACAAGGCGGAAGACCTCATGCTCGGCCGCTTCGTGGCTTTGAAGTTTCTGCCTAACGAGGTGGCGCACGATCCCCAGGCGCTGGAGCGTTTTCGCCGTGAGGCGCGGGCTGCTTCGGCCCTGAACCATCCCAACATCTGCACTATCCATGAAATTGCCAGCCATGAGGGGCAGTGGTTCATCGTCATGGAATTTCTGGATGGCGATACTCTGAAACACCGCATTGGCGGTCGTCCCATGGAGCTTGATGCGCTGCTCTCGATCGGCACCGAAATTGCCGACGCGCTGGACGCAGCGCATGCCCAGGACATCGTTCATCGGGATGTGAAGCCGGCCAATATTTTCGTAACCAAGCGCGGATTGGCCAAGATTCTTGACTTCGGCCTGGCCAAAATGAGCAGCGGACAGCGTCCTGCGAATGCGCCGGATTCGGACAGCCCTACCGTGCTCAAGGATTTGACCGTGGTCGGAAGCATGATGGGCACCGTGGCCTACATGTCGCCGGAACAGGTGTCCGGCAAGCCACTGGATGGCCGCACCGACATTTTTTCTTTCGGCGTGGTGCTCTATGAAATGGCCACCGGACGCCAGCCTTTCGAGCGCGAGACTACGGGATCAACCTTCGGCGCCATATTGTATGAAGCGCCGGTCCCGCCGGTCCGCTTGAACAGCCACCTGCCACCGCGGCTCGAAGCCATCATCAATAGAGCCCTGGAAAAGAACCGCAAGCTGCGCTACCAGTCCGCCGCCGAACTGCGAAATGATCTGCAGAAGCTGAAGCGTGACACGGATTCAGGCAGGTTGGCGGTGGTCACTTCAGGTACCGCCAATCCGACCATGCCCTCGCTGGTAAGTGACGAAACCATTGGCGATGTAGGAATGGGGCCGATGGCAACCACGACGGACATGGCAACCGCCACCCACGTAGGGACGGACGCCCCCGTCCGTCCAGGCCGAGCAAAGCTCGGCTGGGTCTTGGTCGTTGCGCTACTCACCACGGCCACGACGGGAATTCTGTACCAACGCTATCATCACCCGAAGGCCCTTAGCGACCGCGACACTATCGTCCTCGCCGACTTCGCCAACTCGACGCGCGATCCCGTATTCGACGACACCCTCAAGCAGACCCTCAGTGTCGCCTTGCGCCAGTCCCCTTTCCTGAACGTAGTTTCGGGCGGCAAGGTCGGTGCGACTCTCAAATTGATGACTCGCCCCGAGGACACGCCACTCACGCCAGAAATCGCCCGCGAAGTCTGCCAGCGTGCCGGCAGCCAGGCTTATATTGCGGGAGATATTGCTCCCCTCGGAAATCAATATGTGATTGGTCTGAACGCGGTGAATTGCCGCAGCGGAGACACGCTGGCGCAGGAGCAGGCCACGGCTGAGAGCAAAGAGAAAGTGGTGGACACGCTGGGCGATGCCGCCGCCAGATTGCGTGGCGAGTTGGGAGAGTCGCTGGCTACAGTCAAAAAGTTCGATGTGCCGCTGAGCCAGGCGACGACGTCGTCGCTGGAAGCACTGAAGGCATTCAGTCTCGGAGTCCGTGCGGGCATGCAGAAAAGCACCACCCAATCCATCGCTTACTACCAGCGCGCGGTCGAACTCGACCCCAACTTCGCCGCAGCTTACCGGGGCTTGGCCAACAGCTATGCCAGTCTGGCTGAACTCGGACGGGCCAGTGAATACCAGGGCAAGGCCTTTGAGAATCGCGCCCACTCGAGCGAGCGGGAAAAACTTGCGATTGCGGCTGACTACTACCGTTTCGTGACGGGGGAGCTCGACAAGTCAGCCCAGACCTATCAGGAGTGGATTGAGAATTATCCTCGCGACGATGCCGCCTATAGCGCCCTCGGCATCACCTATGCCTCGCTGGGGCAGTACGACAAGGCTGAAGAGGCGCACCGCCAGAACCTGCGCCTTGCCCCCGAAGTGGGCGCTCCCTACATGAACCTGGGAAATTGCCTGCTGGCACTACAACGCTTTGACGAGGCCCGCCAAATCGCGAAGACCGCGCTAGCCCGGAACTTCGACGACTACATCCTGCGCAACGAGCTCTACGCGGCCGCCTTCATCGCGCAAGATTCCCAGGGCATGGCTGAACAGGAGGGGTGGTTTCGAAGCCAGCCGGATTCCGCACACTTCGGCCTGGCGCTGGAATCTGACACGCAGGCGTATTCCGGGCATCTCGACAAAGCGCGGGACCTGACCCGGCAGGCCATCGCATTAGCGGTGCGGAGCGACAGCAAAGAAAATGCCGCGATCTGGCAGGACAATCAGGCGCTGCGCGAAGCCGCCTTTGGCAACCTGGCGGAAGGGCGCAGAAACGCCGAGGCCGCGCTCAGGCTGGAGCCGGAGAGTCAAAGCGTGCAGATTGAATCCGCTCTGGGGTTCGCCATGGCGGGCGAGAATGTCCGGGCAGAATCCCTGGCGCGCGATCTGGACCGCCACTTCCCGCTCGATACCCAGGTGCAGTCCCTGTGGCTTCCGGCCATCCATGCCCAACTGGAGTTGAATCGAAAGAATCCGAATGCTGCACTCGATCGCCTGGAAGCTTCTTCCCGCATCGATTTGGGGCAAATCCAGTTCATCAACAATATTTCCTGTCTGTATCCGATGTACATCCGGGGGCAGGCGTATCTGGCGGCAGGCAAGGGAAGCGAGGCGGCGGCCGAGTTCCAGAAGATTCTCGATCACAACGGGATTGTATGGAACTGCTGGACCGGCGCACTGGCGCGCCTCGAGTTGGCCCGCGCCTATGCCCTTTCAGGAGATAGCGCCAAAGCCAAGGCTGCTTATCAGGACTTCCTTGCCTTATGGAAGGACGCGGACGCGGATATCCCAGTGCTGAAACAAGCCAAGGCAGCGTATGCGAAGCTGAAGTAGTGGCTCAGTTCGACACTCCCGTCATGCCGAGCTTGCGAAGCATCTGGCGTGGAGTACATAAGGGGCTGTCAAGCGATTGCGCGGCTGCACGCCAGATCCTTCGGGACTAAAGTCCCTCAGGATGACGCCGGTGAAAGAGTGGGTGGACGGGCGTCCTCGCCCGTCTCGGCCACCCAGAATTCCCGGCGCGGGACAACTTTCACGAATAGTTTGCCAGTCACAGACGGCGGCCCCGCCGCGTGATATACCCAGCAAGTCCCTTTCTCCAGTCCGGACTCGTCCACGATTCGAAGTATGGGTGGGGTCGAGTCAATGTCGAATGCCGGGCGTTATTTGGTTTTTCTACTTGTGGCCACGGCGGCTATAGCCCAGGACACGTCCAGCGGAGCGATCCGCGGCACGGTAAGTGATAGTGCCGGGGCGCGGATAGCCGCTGCCAACGTTGCGCTGGTGAACGCTGCCACCAACTTCCGCTATTCCACCACCAGCGATCTCAGCGGGCGTTTTGCCTTCGAACTGCTCCCGCCGGGAGAATATTCGGCCCGCGCCGACTCGCCCGGAATGTCGCCGCAGACCACACCTCGTCTGCGTGTGGATGTGGGCGGCACCACTGAGTTGATCTTCAAACTGGCGGTGGCCGGGGCCAGCGAGACAGTCACGGTTTCAGGGGAGCCTCCAATGGTCGAAAGCCAGCCCAGTGGTATTTCGACATTGATTGACGAACAGGCCATCAACGAACTTCCTCTTAACGGCCGGCGTTACACCGACCTCGCATTGCTCACTCCTGGAGTGACGCGGGATCCACGTGGTCTGACCTCGGGCTCGAACGGCGACCTCGCCTTTGGCGGCATCCGCGGATACCAGTCCAGCTATCTGGTGGACGGCGGTGACAACAACAACGCCTTTTTCGGGCAGGCCCGCGGCCGCTATCGCGCGCCCTACCAGTTTTCCAACGAAGTAGTGCAGGAGTTCCGCGTCTCCTCCAACACCTATGGCGCCGACCTGGGGCGTGCCGGGGGCGCGGTGGTGAATGTGGTCACGAAATCGGGTTCCAATCGTCTGCACGGAACCGATTTCTATTTCTTCAAGGACAGCGCCATGGCGGCCCAGCACCCCTTCATGGACTTCAAGCCGCACGATCAGCAGCAGCAGTTCGGTTTTACCCTGGGCGGTCCCATTAAACGCAACCGCGCGTTTTTCTTTGCCGGCTTCGATCAGCACATCTTTCACGTGCCGGCGGTGGTGCGATTTCTTAACGGAAGCTCGGTCGTGGTTCCTCAGGCCGCTGCCGGACCGGCCACGCCGGGCGACTACGAGGCCACGGACCAGGCGCTGGTGTTCGCCACCGCTGCGCAACTTTCGCAGCAGGCCGGCACCTTTCCCTCGTCCATGCTCGGGAATGCCGGCTTCCTCAAGTTCGACCTGGTGCTCAACCAGCACAACAACCTCTCCCTGCGCCTGAACACCTCCCGTTACTACGGACATAACAATGTGTTCCTCGATCCTGCCAGTCCGCTTTCCAGCTTCGGCGTCAGTGACAACGGGGAAGAGGATGTATCCACGGAAAGCGGATCCGTGGCACTCACCAGCAATCTTTCCATCAAAGTGGTGAGCCGCTTTCGGGCCCAGTTCTCGCGCGACCTGCAGTCCTCGACTGCCAACAGCACCGACCCGCTGACCAAGATCCCCGACATCATCGAGGGCTTCGGACGCTCGTCCATTCTCCCCCGTCAGACTCGCGAGCACCGCCTGCATCTGGCCGAGACACTGAGCTTGGATGGCAAAAGAAATTCCTGGAAGTTTGGCGGCGACGTGCTCATGACCTGGATCTATAACTTCTTTCCCTCGCTGAGTGGCGGAGAGTATATCTTCGACCCCATCAAGGTGAACCCGTTCACCTTCGAGATCCAGGAAGGCGGCCTCGAACTCACTTCCCTGCGGGCTTATGCGCACCAGGTGCCGCACTACTATCTGCAGAGCTTCGGGCCCGCAGCTACTCATCCCGACACTAACGAGTACGCCGGATTTATGCAGGACACGATCCGCGTTTCGGACCGCCTGGCCCTGAGCCTGGGCGCTCGCTACGACTTGCAGACATTTACCACGAAAGGCTTGCAGGCGAATCCGCTGTGGCCGGACGCGGGGAGGGTCCCCTATAACACCGGTAACTTCGCGCCGCGCGTAGGGTTGGCGTACTCCATCGGGAACGAACGTCCACTGGTAGTCCGCGCCGGATACGGACTCTTCTATACCCGCATTCCGCAGATCTACAATTCGACGGTCCAAAGCGATAGCGGACTGGCGGGAAATTTTCTCTTTCTCAACAACAGTAATTTCTTCGACCATCAGGTATTTCCGCAATACCCCAACCCGCTGGTGAATTGCGCGGTCAATGCTGCGAACTGCCAGTTGCCGTCCGGCCTGGTGCAACTCGAGCAGGCGGATGTTTCAGCGTTTTCGCACAATTTCAAGACTCCCCGAGTGCAACAGGGCAGCCTCAATGTAGAGCGCGAAGTGGCGCATCGCATGTCGGTGGGCGTTTCCTACATGTACGTGCATGGCGTGGACCTGATCCGGGCGCGCGACGTGAATCTGCCGCCGCCGGTCAGCGTCTCTTATCCGGTGTACGATCCCTCCGGGACAAATTTTCTGGGCACGTATTACGACGTCAACTCCTTCTCAACGCTTCAACCTGCGCGCTCGCTGACTTGCCCTTTTCCGCCTTGCATCAATCCGCTGGCGCGTCCCATCCCTCAGCTGGGGTCGATCAACGTCTTCGAGAGTGCGGCCTCGAGTGTCTATCACGGCGCCACCCTCTCCATTCGCCGTCGCATGACCAGTGGTGTCTATTTCATGCTGGCCTACACCTTCGCGCATGCCATCGATGATGGGCAGGATGCGCTGGTGGCCGGGCGTCCGGCGACAGTGCAGAACTCCTATGCGCCTGGCCTGGAAAAAGGCCCCAGCGTTACCGACCAGCGGCAGCGCTTCGTATTCTCTTTCGTTCTGGCCCCCAAGCCCTTTCACCGCGATCATGAGTGGCTGGGAATATTTTTCAACAACTGGAAGGCCTCCGGGGTATTCACCTATGGCAGCGGCCGGCCGGTCAGCGCCACCGTAACCGGCGATGCCAACCAGGACGGCAATAACGGCAACGACCGGCTCCCGGGAGTTTCGCGCAATTCGCTCCTCGGGCCTGACTACGCCACCACGGACATGCGCCTGACCCGGCGTCTGTATGCCGGCGACCGGGTAAAGCTGGAACTGATGGTTGAGTCCTTCAATCTGCTGAACCGCGACAACCGGCGCGTCCAGATCACACAGGACGGCTTTCAGAGCAACTCGGCACAGTTCGTACAAACCGATAAAGCCATTGGAATCAACATTTTCCCGGCTCATTACCGCGTGCCCTCCAGCTTTTTGCGGGCCACCGACGCGTACGCCCCGCGGCAGATTCAGCTGGCTCTGAAGCTGATCTATTAGGCATAAACCGTTCCACAGATGGCAGCTAACAGCATTTTCTCTGCACGAAATTGCCACATAGCACTTGACTTGCCGTGGGAACCTTGCAATAACTATCCCCGTCCAAACGGGACCGGTTTGGGGGTGTAGTTCAGTTGGCAGAAGTCAGACTTCAAGAGGGCGAGTCCCTCGAAAATGCATTGCGTCGCTTCAAACGCAAGGTACAACAGGAAGACATCATCAAGGAGGTCAAGCGTCACTCCTTTTACCTGAAACCGGGCGAAAAAAAGCGCGTGAAGGAAGCACTGGCGCGCAAACGCAGCAGGAAAAAAGCGCGTAAGGAACAAGACTAGGATTCATGGGCTGCCACGCCACGTGGTGGCCCATTTCCTTGCCTGTTATAGATTGTAAAGATTGTAAAGCTGTGATCCATGTCGAAATCAGGCATGGCGGGCCGAGTCCAGGGGTAAATATTCCAGGTCGTAGCTTGAGGGGGCAACGACCCTGAGTCCACGCATGTCACGCT
Organism: Terriglobales bacterium; assembly: GCA_049799615.1. Lineage (GTDB taxonomy): Bacteria > Acidobacteriota > Terriglobia > Terriglobales > Acidobacteriaceae > JAIQFF01. The sequence goes on along the minus strand of JBARIF010000159.1, from coordinate 680 downwards.
GCTGGTCAGCGAGGTCTTAGGGAATGGGCTGAAGGGAGTATCTCTCAATGGAATTTCAGGACAAGGTATTGAAGTGCATTGACTGCGGCGCGGATTTTATCTTCACTGCGGGCGAGCAACTGTTCTTTCACGACAAGCAATTCAAAAACGAACCCAAACGCTGCAAGGCTTGCAAAACCAAACGAGTATCAGTACTAGGGGCGGCACCTTCGGGGCAGGGCAACGGCTTCGCTAAGGTGGAAACGCGTACCACGTGCTCGGAGTGTGGCAAAGAGACCACCGTGCCCTTCAAGCCGACGCAGGGGCGTCCGGTGTTCTGCCGGGAGTGTTTCCAGCAGAAGAGGCAAGTAGCCTCGGCTTGATGTTGAGCGAAGATTTGTAGGCGATTGTAGAGTCGGCGGCCAAGCTCACCTTCCTCCCGCTTCCCGATTCCAAGGCGAATCTCGTCTGCCCGCGCCGTCGTTCGCGAGGCGAGTAGAGGGATTCTCGTCTCCGCGGCAAGCTTCGAAGCGATGCCCCCTGCGTTAGTATAGAAACGTGGCGACTTTCCACGTAATGAATTTCGGCTGCCGGGCTACGCAGGCAGACGGTGCTGCCATCGAGCGCCAGTTGCGGGAGCGCGGCCTGGAACGTGCGGACGAGCCTGCGGAAGCGGGACTCGTGGTTCTCAACACCTGCAC
>JBARIF010000158.1:0-1562 GCA_049799615.1 Terriglobales bacterium | reverse complement strand
CCCGCAATGGGGGGAATGGAGCGGATTGGCGCCAGACGGCTCGCCCCTACTCGTCCGCGACATCAGCACCCAGGAGATCTACGCGCTGGATTGGAAGTTACCGTAGAATCTTCCCAAGGTTCTCTAGCAGGCTGCTGAAAAACCACTCCCAATCCACAGCCTCACATGGTATGAGAAGGCATGCGCGGAGCTGATCAGCAGCAGAGTCATATCTTCAGTTATGTGTCGCCGGAGGAGCGGGTGCGGAAAGATCATCCGCTGCGCACCATCCGGGCATTGGTGGACGAAGTGCTCCAGCAGTTGTCGCCGCAGTTTGACACGATGTACGCCCGGGTCGGGCGTCCGTCGATTCCGCCGGAACAACTGTTGCGAGCCCAGTTGTTGCAGATGTTGTATTCGATTCGTAGCGAACGGCTGCTGATGGAAGAGATCGACTACAGCATGCTGTTCCGCTGGTTTATCGGACTGAACTTGGATGACGAGGTCTGGGACGCGACCGTGTTCACCAAGAATCGGGACCGTTTGCTGGAAGCCGACGTGGCCACGCAGTTTCTGGCGCACGTCGTGGAGCAAGCGCGAGCCCAAGGCCTGACTTCGGACGAGCATTTCACCGTCGATGGCACGCTGCTGGAAGCGTGGGCAGGAGCGAAGAGTTTTCAGCTGAAGGACAAAAAGCAACCACCGCCGGACGATCCGGGCAATCCCACAGTGAACTTTCGCGGCGAGAAGCGGTCGAATGAGACGCACGCGTCGAAGACCGATCCCGAGGCGCTGCTGGCCAAGAAAGCCGAGGGCAAGGAGTCGAAGTTGAGTTACACGGGGAACCTGCTCGTGGAGAATCGCAATGGCCTGATCGTGGACGCGGAAGTGTTTCAGGCCAACGGCACCGCGGAACGAGATGCCGCGCTGGTCATGCTGGAAAAGCTTCCCGGCAGACAACCGGTAACGGTGGGTGGCGATAAGGGATTCGACACGCGGGACTTTGTGAAAGAGTGCCGGAATCTGCGGGTGACGCCGCATGTGGCGCAAAATCATGCGCGGCCTGGCGGTAGCGCGATCGATGGCCGCATCACGCGGCACGCGGGCTACGCCGTGAGCCAAAGAAAGCGGAAGCGAATCGAAGAATGCTTCGGCTGGCTGAAAACGATCGCGCTGATGCGGAAGGTGCGGCATCGCGGAGTGTGCAAAGTGCATTGGCTGTTCACCTTCGCCTGCGCCGCTTACGATCTGGTGCGCATGCGTAACTTGGTGGCTGCAGCTCCGGCGTTGTAAGTCAAGGCCGAAGTGTGTCCTGGGGAGCTTGGAGTTAGATTCCGAGACACCCATAACACCGAAAATCAGACCCGTCGACCTCACGAAAGATGAAAAACAGATATCACAACACGCGCCGAACCAATTTTTCCGCAGCCTGCTAGACCGCCCTATCACCCTCCCTGTCCTGGCGAAATTCGATCCTCCCACAGCGGAGAAATTCCTAACCGTCGCTAACAGGCGAGCACACTCATTGACCCGGCGGCAAGGGTTTTGAGTGTAACCGCGATTTTGCGAGAGTCGTCCCGGCA
>JBARIF010000157.1:0-4289 GCA_049799615.1 Terriglobales bacterium | reverse complement strand
GCGCAAGGGCGCGCTCGATGGCGGCGGACTTCCTGGCAAACTGGCCGACTGTTCAGAGCGCCAGCCGGAACGCTGCGAGCTTTTCCTGGTCGAGGGAGAATCCGCCGGCGGCACTGCCAAGCAGGGACGCGATCGTCGTTTTCAGGCCATTCTGCCTCTAAAGGGAAAAATCCTCAACGTAGAAAAAGCCCGCTACGACAAAATGCTGGGGCATGAAGAAATTCGCGCCATGATCACCGCCCTCGGCACCGGCATCGGCAAGGACGACTTCGATTTCACCAAACTGCGTTACGGCAAGATCATTCTGATGACCGACGCTGACGTGGATGGAAGCCACATCCGCACCCTGCTGCTTACCTTCTTCTTTCGCCACATGCAGGAGCTGATCAAGCGGGGCAACGTGTTCATCGCGCAGCCACCGCTGTACTCGATCAAAAAGGGCAAGACCCTGCAGTACATCAAGGACGACGACGCTCTCGACAAAATTATCCTGAAGCGCGCCGCCGACAGCATCATCGTCCGCTACGGCGAAGGCGCGGCCAAGCTCGAAGGAGCCGGGCTGTCAAAGTTTGCCAGCGGCCTGAAGGAATATTTCGGCTTCTTCGACAAGGTGAACAAGCGCCTGCGCGACGAAAAGATCACCGAACTTCTTCCCCGCCTCGATCTCTCCAAGCGCGCGGATTTTGAAGGCGACAAAAAAGCCGCGCCGAAAAAGATCGAGAAGCTGGAAAGAGAACTGAAGAAACTGCAGAAGGAGCGCGACTTCAAGAGCATCGAGTCGCTCTTCGACGAAGAGCACAATCTGTGGGAGGTCAAGTACGTCAACTCCCAGGGCGCCGAGCACCTGATCAACTGGGAGCTGGCTTCGACCGCCGAGTACCGGCAACTGCTGTCAAAGTTCAAACAGGTCGAGCCCTACATGGAGCCGCCATTTGTGATCGAGGCCGCGAGCGATGCTCCCGAAGCCGGCACTGCCGATGAAGAAGCAGGCGGTGAAGAGGCAGCAGCCGAAGCCGAAGATGCCGGCAAGAAGAAGGCGCCGAAACCAGCCGCCAGGAAAAAAGCGGTCGAGACTGAAGTGGTCGAAAAAACCAACGCGCGCGATCTCTTTGAATACATCAAGGAAGCCGGCAGCCGGGGCTACGACAAGACCCGCTACAAAGGTCTCGGTGAAATGAACTCGGAACAGCTCTGGCAAACCACCATGGACCCCGAGCGCCGCACGCTGCTTTCGGTCAAGCTCGAAGACCTGGCCGAGTGCGAAACCATTTTCAGCACGCTCATGGGCGAAGACGTCGAAGCCCGTCGCAAGTTCATCGAAGACAACGCGCTGGATGTTAAGAACCTGGATATTTAGAAAGTCCTGGCCACGGATTCTCGCGGAGCTTCACGGATTAAGAGCAGATCGAAACGGGCGGCCCTTTTGGCGCCGCCCTTTCCAGTTCTGCTGACGACGCCGTAAGAAGCAGTCCTCTCCGCGTCGCCCCAGTGCCTCCCTCGCCCGGTGGTCTGAAATTCTCTGCAAGTTTCCTCATACCCAGCATTCTTCCATTAACGAGTGCAACTCCGGGAACAAAACCAGCTCGGAAGTGGTCTACGTTGATGGAGGGCATCATGAAACCTGTCTCGGGCGGCTTCTGGCAGAACAGTAGCAAGTGGCTGAAAACCGGATGGCTGATCACAGCCGGGCTTTCGGCTTTGTATTTCGGAACCATGCAGCCTCATCAGGGTTATGCGGGGCTTGCGGCGGAAAACGGTGCCAGTCTCTCTGCAGGTCAGTGGGATGCCGTTTCGATGTGGCGAGAATCCGTTCCAGAGCGAGTTTTCAAAGCGAAAGAAAGCCAACTGGGCGGAGTGGTCAGGTTGATTACGGACGGCGGGGCCGAGGCACGGTCGCAGCCGGCAGCGATGGTCAGCTACCTGCCGACATCGCAGTCGCAAGCTCCTGACTCCGATCGCAAGATGATTCGAAACTCTTCGATGGACCTCGTCACCAAGAATCCAGCCGACACCTCGGAAAGGATTCGCCAGCTTGCAGAACGCCTGGGCGGATTTCTGGTGAAGTCAGTAACCAATGGACAGGATGCGCAGGGCACATTCTTGGAAGTCCGCGTTCCCGCAGAACGTTTCGAGGAGGCGCGCGCTGAAATCAGGAAACTGGGATTGCGTGTCGAAAGCGAGAGAGTGGAAGCGGAAGATGTTACCCGGCAGTATGTAGATCTGGATGCTCGCCTGCGAAACCTGCGGGGCGAAGAGGCGCAATATCTGTCCATCATGAAACGCGCCAACACGGTCAAGGATACCCTCGAGGTCAGCGAAAAGCGGAGCAATGTGCGCGGCCAAATCGAACAACAGCAGGCGGAGTTCCAGGCGCTATCGAAACAGGTGGAGACGGTTGCGATCAACGTAACACTTCACACCGAGGCCGAGGCCCAGGTATTCGGCCTCCACTGGCGGCCCCTGTATCAGCTGAAGCTCGCCTTGCGCGATGGCCTTAACGGCCTGGAAAATTATGTTACTGCGATGGCTGGCTTTCTCTGCTTGCTGCCCTCAATTCTGCTGTGGCTAGTGACCATTCTGCTGGGCGCGGCTGCGGGGTGGCGAATTCTGCGCTGGGGTAGCCGAGTTTTCTTTGGCTGGCCGAAATCAGCCACCCCGATTGAAGCTGGCCGCTAGACACCAGTATTAGCTCCACGGGGTAATCGCAGTAGGTTACCGGCGATTACCTCCGTGCTCTCCGCCCCCTCCCCGGTTAAAAACTCCCTGCAAGTTTCCCCAGCCCCGACGTTCTTCCCATAGGACGGGAAAGCCTCCTCCTTCCCGCCCAATGAAAGATGTTCATTCGACAATAAAGGGGAAACGACAATGAAGAAGCTGCTGCTGATCGTGCTTGTGTTGTGCGGGGTCGTGATGGGACAGGAAAAAGCCCAGGAAAAGGCTGCCGACAGCAGCAACCAGCCCGCACTCACCATCTACAACCAGAATTTCTTTGTGGCGCGCGAGTATGTGCCACTCGATCTGACGGCCGGAGTGAACCACGCCCAATTTGCGGGCATTACGTCGCACCTGGAACCAGACTCAGTGATCCTGCGCGATCCTGCCGGTCGCAGCCTTCAGGTGCTCGAGCAGAACTACCGCAATGATCCGATCTCGCAGGAATTGCTGCTTTCGTTCTACGAAGGCAAGACCATCGACTTCCTGGTGCAGCGCGCCGACAAGCAGGAAATCGTCAAAGGCAAGATCGTGCGCAGCGGGTACATTCCCAGCACTTACTACGCGCAGAACTATCAGCAGCCTTCCTTCACTCAGCCCATCATCGAAGTGGATGGCGTGCTGCGCTTCGGACTGCCCGGCCAGCCGCTGTTTCCAGCGCTCTCCGGCGACACCGTCCTCAAGCCGACCCTGAGTTGGCTGTTGCAGACCAACGATCCCGGCAAGTTTGACGCTGAAATCTCTTACGTCGCCGGCGGCATGAGCTGGCAGTCGGACTACAACATCGTGGTCTCCGACAATCCCAAGGGCAAGACCGACCTGCTCGACATGGTGGGCTGGATCACCATGCGCAACCAGAGCGGCAAGACGTTCGAGAACGCGAACATCAAACTGCTGGCCGGCGACGTCAACAAGATCGCGGCTGCCACGCCCGCCGCCCGGGCCTACGGCGCAATGAACAAAGCCATGGCGGATGAGGCCATGGCGCCCGCCGTCAGCGAGAAATCGTTTGACGAATTCCATCTTTACTCCCTGGCCCGGCCGACCACGCTGCACGATCAGGAAACCAAGCAGGTAGAGTTCGTGTGCTCCACCGGCATCCACGCGCAGCGGCTCTACGTGTATGACGGCGCGCAAGTGGCGCAATACGGCTACTACAACCTGGAACAGATTCGTCAGGACCAGAGCTATGGCACGCAGTCCAATCCCAAAGTCTGGGTAATGGAAGAGTTCAAGAACTCCGAAGCCAACCACCTCGGCATCGCCCTGCCCAAGGGTAAGCTGCGTTTCTATCGCCGCGATACCGACGGGCACCTGGAATTTGTCGGCGAGAATGTGATTGATCACACGCCAAAAGACGAAACCATCCGCATCTTCACCGGCAATTCGTTCGATGTGGTGGGCGAGCGCAAGCGCACCAACTATCGCGTCGATTCATCCCAGCACTGGATGGATGAGTCCTTTGAAATCCGGGTGCGCAATCACAAGAAAGAAGCGGTGACGGTGCGCGTGGTCGAGCACCTGTATCGCTGGACCAACTGGAAGCTGAGCGAGCAGTCGGATCCGTCGCGCAAGAC
>JBARIF010000156.1:0-2707 GCA_049799615.1 Terriglobales bacterium | reverse complement strand
GATATCGATTTGGCATCATAGGTTTGATGGCAGGAAGTGAATCTGGCAGTAGCAATTCACTGCATTCAGGAGGATGGGGAGGGCAAGTGCCCTCCCCGTGCTCTTTGCTTTTCGCCCCTCATTCCGTGGTGATTGAACGTCCCCATTACGCCCAAATACTCCCGGGCGTATAATTTTCCGCTCCCCCAATGAACAGAGCGCGTCAGCTCGTTTGGTTGCGCCTTCTATTCGTCTTCTACATCGGACTAATACTAGGTGGCTGCGGTCTTCACTACTGGACAGTTAAGATAGTTCACCATGTCGAGGGTCGTGGCTCAGCGATTGTGGCATTGATCCTTCCGGTGGGAGCCGAAATCTATTGGGCGATCAAGGAGTGGCGGGCCTTCGGATTCGCTAACCTCTATACGGTCGCTGTCATCGGCTACGCTGCGCTCTGTCTGCTATTGGCATGGGCATTGACCACTCTAGAAAAAACGAACGGAAAGCAGGATTGAAATGCGATAGCTGCGGTATGACGATTGAAGACTTCGGCCCTGGGGGTAAGTGCTGCCTCTGATTCTGACGACTTCGACGTGCCTCCTGGCGGTGCAATTCGCTTTCCACTCAATTCGGTAGCAAGCCGTAAACCTCAACGGTGCTTTGAGTGCCCATATATACCCTCCCGTTGGCGATTGTGGGAACGCTGAACTTGACCGCGTTTCCAGCCTGGTCACGGTTGTTAGGGGCCTGCGAACTGTTCCAAGACTCGGTGGCCAGATTATTTGCGTCGTAGGCATGCAGCACCGCTGGGCCAAGACCCTGGGAACCAGGAATGCCGAATTGTGTGGCATCAATCGCCCAGACGATGCCGTTCGACGTTCCCCGCGAAGAGATCGAGGGCATGGTTCCCCGACCGCTGTAGGTCGTAGTGGATTGCGAGGTGGGAGTAGGGTTGAATTGTCCGCTGGTGGGATCGAAGGCGAAGGTGCTCAGTTTCTGGGACGTACCCGCTAGATAGAGCTTATCTTGCCAGAACGCAGGAGTACCAAAAATTAGATTAAAGCCACCGAAGCTTTGTACGATGTTTGTATCTCCGGTCGTGGACGTACAGGAACTGCAGAAATGTCCCATGGAGTCGCGGTTGATTACGTAGAGCGTGCCGCCTTTTCCGCCGGTCACCAGCAGGTGAGCAGGAGCAGGCGATTGATCGGGCAGGAGCAGCACACCTCCCGATCCGAGATCGAGGTCCTGGCTCTCCAAATCAATCTGATTGAAGGGGGAGAACCAGTCGCCCAGAGACAGCCCGGATGACGTCGTGAGCTTAATCACGCTGTCCCCCAGATCGGTGTTGGGGGTAACGGTTGAATCGTGGTCCATGGTCCCGTTGCCTGTGCTGATATAAAGCGCATTGGCGCTATCCGCCGCTGGTGCGGCGCCGCCCATCCAGATACCGCCCTTTTGTCCGTCGGCCGTGATGTTGTAGACCGTCACCTGGGAGAGATTCGACGCGTTATATCCCATGACCCAGCCGGGGTAAGGATCGGCGTCGTCGTGGGAACCCCAAACGATGTAAACGACGCTGTTGACCAGAGCCAGTCCTGCCCTCTGATTCTCCGTACGCGGAGTAAAGGTGACCGTAGCGCCAGAAGAGTCATAGCCTGCGCCCACTACCGATGCCGAAATATCAATGGGACCACTGAATTTCTCACTCCCAGTACCCAGGTCTAGGGCATGCAAACGCTGATGGAAAGTGCCCGTGGGCCCCTCGGACTGGCTCACTACATAAAGGGTATTGGAGCCTGGATCAATGACGGGTGTCCCAGTTACGCCATTCTCGGGCGTGATGTCATGCTCGCCCAGGCCGGCATCCGCGTCAGGAACCGGTATCTCACCCGACGTCCCGCCGTGGGCGACGCTGAGAAGATCGGAATGCCACAGGGTTGAGCAAGGGCTGGCCTCGGCATCGAAAGCGTAGACGCTGTCATGCTCCGTCCCCACGAACACGACGTTCCGCTTTGTCCCATTGATGTTGAGCTGTGGGACCCAAAGGGGTTGGGTATAGACATTGCCATCCACCGTGCAGGTAAATAGCTTTCCGAACGTAGTGGTGTTTACGTCCGAGGAAGTGAGGGCGTACTCGTGTGGGTTGGTTCCGTCACGGGCCAGGTTGTTGCGATAGGTGAACACGCCGGAAAGGTCAGTGACAGCGATCATAGCGGACGCGCTCTGGCCCGTGTCGGCGACGCTGGTGGCAGTAACCGTGTGCACACCGCCGCTGGAGGGTGGAGTGTAAAGACCGCTGCCGCTGATCGAGCCTACGGTGCCATTGCCACCTCCGATACCGTCCACGCTCCAGGTTACCCCGAGATTTTGCGAGTCGCCGCTCACGCTCGCGGTGAACTGCTGGGCCTGCGTGGTCATCGCGACTGCAGCCTGCTTGGGGCTGACGGTCACCGAGATACTGCCCGTAGCCGTCACGGTCAGGGTAACGGCATTGCTAGTCGCGCTTCCCGCCGAATTGCTGATTACGACCTTGAATTTGGCGCCGTTGTCCGACAATGCAGTGGCAGGGGTCGTGTAACTGGCGGAGGTTGCCGCGGCTATAGGTGAGTCATTCTTCTGCCATTGGTAGGCGAGAGGGGCACTGCCACTCGCCACTACCATGAAAGTCGCGGTTTGCCCTACATTTACGGCGGCATCCGAAGGTTGCTGCGCAATCGAGGGCACA
>JBARIF010000155.1:0-1719 GCA_049799615.1 Terriglobales bacterium | reverse complement strand
GGCTCAGGAGTTCATCTTCGACAAATTCACAAGCAGAGGTAAGCATTGACTTCGAGACTCCGCAAGAGCGGACTTCGTTTGACGGGAGTTCGAGGTCGATTTCTTAAGAAATGTCTCCGTGGCAACGGGATGGTTGCGATCTCGGTAATTGGCTCAAAGCCGAGTCGGACGTGACTGGTAAGGGTTAATCCGCACTCAGCGATCGACCGCCACTGAAACGAGTTTATGCCAGCCCGCCGGAAATAGTGACAAGGGGCGAAATTTGCGATGCGGGTTGGCCTGGCTCTCCCCCATCGCGCCAAGAGGCCATACGCGTCGCACGCCCCTCCGACGGCTTCAAGGCCGAAAGCGATTCTGCTCGAAAATCTGGAGGAGGCGTTCGTACGAAGATTCTTTATTTCAATCCCGAATCTGTTCATGCCAAGTACGTCGACATCATCAGGCAGCAAGGACACGATGTGACGACCGCGAGCAGCGGCGCCCACGCACTCGTATTGATGCGCAGACAACTCTTTGATGTTCTCGTGATGGATTGTGCGCAAGATACGCTGGACATTCAGAACTTCACGGCTAAGGCGCAAGGCTTGCAACCATCGCTAGCGGTGTTTCTCGCGGACGAGTGGGGCGATGAGCTTGTAACCGGCTTGGGAGAATTTGGACATGTGCTCACGATGTTGGAAGATGATGAGTGTGCCCGTCTTGCGGCTGAGAGCCGCATAGGCTGATGCCGAACGATAGTGTGCGCGTACGGGAGTCAATGAATTCCGTCACGTGATTTCCAGAGATACAATCCTTGCATCAACATTGTCTTCTTGGTCAGTAATCATCGATAGCTCCTAACTGATGCCTTTATCCCGGGTCCTCACGTGGAATCTGTCAAGCGAGACTGATTCGGCAAGCTAAGCCGCTTCCGCACGGTAAGGGCAACGATTAAGCTGGCTTTCTTCATTTTCGAGAGGCTTGCTCTTGGCTTCGAGTTGATTCATCGCAGCCATCAGTAGAACTTCGGCAAGAGTGAAGCCGTGGAGCGTGTTTTGTGTGATCTTGAACATGGCCGATGCAGTCGTGATTAACACCCAAAGGAGACTGCAGGTCGCATTCCAAATTCGCGTTTCTGCTAGGTGCCTCACACTCTTACACGGCGACCATCTTGGTGACAGATGCTCTGCCCAGTTCAGGTCAACGCCCGAATATGGTCACCCTGTAAGCCTCATACCCTCGTTCATCTCCCTCACGCGAAGCGGTTTACGACCATTCTTCTTTGGCACCTGCCTTGCACTTCTGCAGGGACCGGTGTTTCGTGGAAGTGCTCTTACGTAACAACAAGCACCGGAGAAACGAGATTATGTGCGGGGATACAGGAAACTCGTAGCGTTACCTCTAATCTTGGCTGCCATGGGTCTAGCTCATCCGCCGTCTGCCCGAGGGCAGGCAAAAATGTTGAGCGAAGAAGCCAACATCCGCTTCGGCAACGCTACGCCGCGGAGCGTGTGCCTAAACTCTAACGCTGACCAAAGCGTCCAAGCTGCACTTCACCTGGTCTGCCTTAGAGAGCGCCTCGGAGCGGAAGACATCACGCTGAGCAACGTTATGGTGATCGGCTTTGTTGGAGGATTCGTGAGGCACGATGACGTAAGGCATCCTGAGGTGGAGTTCGCCGGATTGCTGCGTGAAAGATACCCTTCAGTGGTGCATGCGGACGTGTTCTCGAATCATGAC
>JBARIF010000154.1:0-1969 GCA_049799615.1 Terriglobales bacterium | reverse complement strand
TCTTCGTTGCTTTCGTGGTTTGGCAAAACTTGACGGAATTTTTTCCCACTTCTCTGCCGAAACTCGAACCTTTTGGGTTCGCGGCCTTTCTCGGCACTCTGGGCTTTGTGGCTGCGCGTAGTACGCTACGGCGAGATCAACAATTAAAGGAGATCCAAAACGAACTGGAGGTAGCCCGTCGCATCCAATTGTCCATTCTGCCAAGCGAATTTCCTATTTCAATGAACTTTCGAGTAGCCGCTCGGTATGTGCCCATGAGTTCCGTGGCAGGGGATTTTTACGACTACATCATTGCGGATGATCACCAGGTGGGACTGCTAATCGCCGATGTGTCGGGGCATGGCGTGCCGGCCGCCCTTATCGCATCGATGGTGAAGCTCGCAGCTGCTTCGCAGAGAGCGGTTGCTACCGATCCCTCGAGGTTCTTGGCCGGAATGAATTCGGCATTATTGGGCAATACGCAGAACCAATTCGTCACAGCGGCGTATGTCCACCTGAACTCAGAGGCTAGGGAACTGAGATACTCCGCTGCGGGCCATCCACCCATGTTGCTTGTGAGGGATGGACGAGTGGTGCAAATTGAAGAGAATGGATTGATGCTCGCCGCTTTCGGTTTTGCGTCATACTCGACTGCGGTCCATAAGCTCGAAGCAGATGATCGAATGGTGATGTATACAGACGGCATCTTGGAGGCTTCCAATGCTGATGGAGAATTCTACGGGCACGAGGCCCTGTGCGGTCTGGTGACAAGGACTCGACACCTGTCCCCTGCGATGGCGGCGGACTCCATTATTTCTTCAGTTCGACAATGGTCGGCAAAACAGGATGATGATCTGACCGTTCTTATTTGCGACTACACGCCGCGAGTTGACGATTGTAGTACCGCGCTCCGCTCTCGTTGCTAGCAGGCTCCACGGGGTCCGACCGCCAAGGAGTAATCGATACTGGCAAGGGCGGCCGTGTCCAATCACAGGACGGCGAGAGGTCTCGGTAGTTCGTGGGGGAACCTTTGCAGCTTGAACGAATCGTGAAAAACATTGGACTGATTGGATTGGTCAGCGCGTTCCTGCTGCTAAGCTCCGGCCAGTCTTTTGAGCCGGCGCCGGAACTGTATCGCGCCAAGCCAGAGAACGTGCCGCCATGGGCGGAGCAGGGGAATTTTCGTTTCATCCGGCTGGACGGTGGACGAATTGAGAGCGCGAAGGCCGAACGCACCTGGTGGGGAAAAAATTTCAGCGCCGAAGACAGAGACGTGCTGGCACACATCTATGACCGCGATTTCGAAAAAATACTCGGCTTACTCAAGGAGGCCGAGTTCAATTGGATTTGGGTCACCTGGAGCAGCGGCTGGTCGTTCAACGATGAGGCCGAGAATCGGGAGAACCTGAAACACGTGATCGCCCGTTGTCATGCCAACGGCATCCACGTTTCGGCTTACCTCTCGGCTTCCAACATGTTCCGGAAGAGCGCTTATCGCGACGATCCGGAAACGAAGAAATACGGCCTATGGATGCATGGTATCCCGATGTTCTACGCTGGCCCGACCATGACCGATCTGCAAATCTCGTGGGACCGCCGGCTGGCCGACACGCGCAAACCTGGCTGGCGCACCTATCTGCTGAGGAAGGCGGAGCTAGCAGTGGACGCGGGAGTGGACGCGACCATTTGGGACAACATGATCGGTTACAACGACGGCCTGGCCGAGTTGCTCGAGGACAGCCAGCGGATGGCGGAGCGCAAGGCGCGGGAAACCAGCCGGCCCAAGGTCATGGTTTATGCCAATATCCATATTCCACCGGACCGGTTTGGGATGAACGACGTTAACGAGGTGATCTGGGAAGAGGACGGAAAAGACACTCCGGGTGTTTGGGGCGGTAAATGGCAGGTGGACAACGCGCGGAATATCAAATTCCTGAGCGGAGAGACGCAGCTTTGGCAGCCCCTGATGTATGAGAACGACCTTTACCAC
>JBARIF010000153.1:0-3232 GCA_049799615.1 Terriglobales bacterium | reverse complement strand
GGCACACATCCTCGGCATCGTCGGTTGGGTGCGCAACAACGCCGATGGAGCCGTGGAAGTCGTCGCCCAAGGAACGCGGGAGCAGATCAATAACCTGCTCGCGCAGTTGCGCCAGGGACCGCGGGCGGCACGCGTCGATGCGGTCGATGAATCGGAAGTCCCTCTGTCGCAGGGTCTCAAAACTTTTCGCATTGAAGGAGCCTGGTAAATGTCCAAGTCGGGCCTGAATTCCGACCAACTGAAGACGCTCATCCGGGAAGTGCCTGACTTCCCCAAGAACGGGATCCTGTTCTACGACATCACCACGCTGCTGAAAGACAAGGCAGGCTATGCCACCCTGATCGACCTGCTCGCCGAACGCTATATCGGAAAGCAGGTCGACCTGATCCTGGGCATGGAGGCCCGCGGGTTCATTTTCGGTCCCGCCCTCGCCTATCGCCTGAGTGCCGGTTTCGTCCCCGTGCGCAAGCCGGGCAAGCTCCCGGCCCCCACCGCGCGTGTGGAATACGACCTGGAATACGGCAGCAACGTGCTGGAGGTCCACAAGGACGCGATCGAGAAAGGGCAGCGGGTACTGATTGTGGATGATCTGCTGGCAACTGGCGGCACCGCGGAAGCGACCGCGAAACTGGCCACCTCGCTCGGCGCCCAGATCGCGGGATTAGCTTTCGTGGTCGAACTCGATTTCCTGAAAGGCCGCGACAAGCTCAAGGGTTACGACGTCTTCTCGCTGCTGCACTACGACAAATAGCAACTTGAGGCCGGCGCCGTTTCGAGTTAGGGACGGCACTTACCGCGCCGCGACGGCCGTCACTGCTGAAAATTCGTAGCGCACGAACACGCCCAGCTGCTTGATCTGGATCCGCTCGTCGTTGCCGTGGACCGTCCGATTTTCTTCGTCCGTCCTTGGCACCCCGATGCCGTACGCCTGGACGCCTTTGGTTCTCAGGAACGAAGAGTCGGTGGCGCCGGTAGTCATCTCCGGAAGCGTAATCGCCTCAGGCGCTACTTCCTTTTGCGCACGCTCCAGGGCGGCAAACATCTCAGTATGCAGGTTGCTCACCGGAGCGGCCGGCATGGAAAGCGTCGTGTCCTCGGCGACCACCTTCACCTGCGGATCGTTGATCACACCAGCGAGCGTCTCGCGGAATTTCGGCAGGTCCTCGTCGGGTAAAGCGCGAATATCGAGGGTCGCCTCGGCTGAGGGTGGAATCACGTTTGACTTGATCCCCCCACTAAGCATGGTGGGAACGACCGAAGTACGCAGCATGGAATAGTACTGCGGTTTTTTTACCTTGAGCTGCTCCTGGACCTTGGGGTTCAGGACATCGCGGTACCAGGCCGCTTCCTCGGGTGAAGAAATCGCGGCCAGTCTCTGAAAGAACTCGCGCGTGGTTTCGTTGAGCCGTGACGGAGTTTCCCATGTGCCTGCCTTGGCGACCGCGGCGGCCAGGTGGACAACCGCATTGTCTACGCGGGGCACCGAGCCGTGTCCACTGCTGCCGGTCGCTACCAGCTTCGCGCCCCGCGGCAGTTTCTCCGAGGTCGCGACCCCCATGTACCTGATCTTTCCGTTCTCGAGCAGCGAGCCGCCGCCTTCGTTCAAAGCAAATTCGCAATCGAGCTTATCCCAGTAACGCTCGACGAGCGTGTTCATCCCGGCCGGTGACGACATCTCTTCGCTGGCTTCCGAGAGAAAAATTACATCGCGCGCCAGCGGAACCTGCCGCCGTTTCAACTGCAGAAACACTTCGAGATTCGCCGCCAGCATGGCCTTGTCATCGGATGCCCCCCGGCCATAGATAACTCCGTCCCGCTCGGTCCCGGCAAAAGGTTCCACGGTCCAGCGGGAGCGATCTACCGGCACGACGTCTTCGTGGCCCATCAGCAGCAAGGGGCGCTTGCTGCCATCGCCGTTCAGCCGCGCCACGATGCTGGCGCGTCCCGGGACCGGCTCCAGGATTTCCGATTCGATGCCAGCCTCCTTCAGAACGCCCTCCAGGTAATGTGCGACCTTCGATTCGTTGCCGGGAGGATCCTGGGTGTCGATTCGAACCAGTTCCGCCAGGAAACGGGCCGCCTCAGCTTCCGCCTGATCGGCATTCAGGGCGTACTTTCCTGCTGATGTCTGGGCGAGAGCGGCGCTCATGAGGAAGAAGCAAATGACGAAGGACAAAAGCGAACGTAGTCGGTCCAACCGGGCACCTCCGGAAACGCCCGATTATATACAACGTGTCCCGGCCTTCGATTGCGACAATGAAGCGCGGCTGGGACGGCATATCCCATGGGCCGCTGCGGGCCCTCTGTTTCTGCGCTAAAATGCGAACCGCCTTGGAGGTGCTTATGTCGCTCAAAGGAAAGCACGCGCTGGTGACGGGCAGTTCGCGGGGAATTGGCAGGGGCATCGCTTTGAAGTTGGCCGAAGAGGGAGTCCGCATAGCCGTCCACTACTACCAAAACGAAGGCGCCGCCAAGAAGACTCTGGCGAAGATACAGGAGTGCGGTTCGGATGGTTTTGTTGTTCAGGCCGACGTCTGCCTTCCGGAAGAGGTCAGCCGTATCTTCAAGCGGGTTGAATCCGAGTTTGGCTCACTCGACATTTTTGTCAGCAACGCTCGCACGGAAGCCCCCACTTTTTATCAGCCACTCATGGAGATCACCCTCGACAAGTGGGATACGGCGGTGAACTCGCAAGCGAAAGCCTTCCTGGTGGGCGCCCGCGAAGCGGCCCGGCTGATGCAGGTGGGTGGCCGGATCATTGCCATCACCTATGCCCCAGGCGGGCGCTTTGGGAGCTGGCAGCCATGGGTGGCCATGGGAGCGGCGAAGTCCGCCATGGAAGTGCTGACTCGCTACTTCGCGGTCGCCCTGGCGGGGCGCGGGATCACCGTGAACACGATCAGTCCGGGCTGGACCGAAGATAGCGTCCTCAATAGCCTGCCTTCGGCGGTGCAAGATACGATCCGCAACTGGCACGAAGAGGGGTGGACGCCCATGGGCCGCTTGGGGACGCCCGCGGATATCGGCAACGCGGTTGCCCTGCTCTGCTCTGAGGAAGCGAACTGGATCACGGGGCAGCTCATTGATGTGGATGGGGGCGCCTCACTCATGGACGCGCACCTTCCCTTGGAGATTCAGCAGGTGCCCTCCCACACGAAACCCTCGTAGCCATTTTCGGTTTTGGCTGTTTCAATTGGGAGGGTCTCCGGCGATGGTTGAACCTCACCCTGAC
>JBARIF010000152.1:0-8518 GCA_049799615.1 Terriglobales bacterium | reverse complement strand
TGATAGTGCTTCATCAAGAATCTATAGTGCGACCGCGAACCGATCATTTAGACCCGCCTGGAGATTTGGTCGGGAAAGCGTGATTCAGGCCCACCCGCTTGACCAGATCCGGCGTGATAGTGAATCCGCACTTCGGACACGTCTTGTCTAGCGACGCCTGAACTTTTCTCAGGTCAATTTTTCGTGTTCGCGGGATCGGCGACTCGGTCAGCAAATATATCGACCTGGCGGGTGCAAGGGTAGGCCCTCCAGTGTCAATGAGTTCTATAAAAAGTTCGTCACGTCGTTAATCCTTTCTCATCCTCATCAAGCGATTTCAGGAAATACACACCTGCGAGCCAGCGTCAACCGATCTCATACTCAGAAGTCTGGGAACCTGTGATCGAGAAGATGTCCTAGTCAGCCCTACGCATACGCTCCTCCAACTTTGAAACTCTCGGCATGCCTTTCCCCCAAATTCTCCATCGGCCCCTGTTCGGTGTTTTTACGATTGCATTGTTTCTGGCCTCCGCCACCGGCGGAGCTTCGGCCCTTTCGCTCGACTTCAGCTCATCGAGCGTGAGTTTTGGAAATATTCCGGTAGGCAGCACGCAGACGCAGTATGAAACCTTCACCAACAACTACCGCAGTTCGACCGTAACGATTTCACAAGCGAGCGTGAGCGGCCCTGGGTTCAACCTAAACGGATTAAGCCTGCCGATCAGTTTGCCGCCAGGCCAGAGCGTCACATTCACCGTCACTTTCACGCCCCAGGCAAGCGGGACACAGACCGGGCAAATCACCGTATTCTCGAATGCCTGGGGGACTCCTTCCCACTCGATTGTTCTCTCCGGGACCGGCGTTTCGGGGGGACAGCTTACAACCAGCGCAACCACGTTGAACTTCGGCAGCGTGGCCCTGGGTAGCAGCAAGGCCCTTACGGCCACGCTGTCTGCGAGCGGATCGAGCGTGACTATCTCGTCGGCGAGAACTACAGACTCGGAGTTCACCCTGGGAGGGTTGTCACTTCCCAAGACCATCTCCGCCGGTCAGAGTGTTTCCGTCACCCTGACCTTCACGCCCCGGGCCAGCGGGGTGGCATCCGGGAGCATCTCGCTCGCCGGCAATGCCGGGGATACGCTGGTCGTCGAATCCCTGATCGGATCAGCGACGGGTGCCGCTCAACACAGCGTCGCTCTGTCCTGGAACCCGAGCACCTCATCGGTTGTTGGATATAACATTTACCGGAGCACAAGTTCAGGCGGTCCCTACACGAAGTTGACGGCTGCCTTGGAACCCAGCACGAACTATGTCGATATCTCCGTTCAGAGCGGACAAACTTACTACTACGTCAATACGGCGGTCGACTCCCACGGTGCGGAGAGCAAGTATTCGGCTCCGGTGCGGGCCGTAATTCCGACCTACAACAACGTCGGGGCACCGCCAGCAATTCGACCCACAGCTGCTACAGTCGTTTATCAAACGGAAGCTCTGAAAGCGGCCAGCTCAGGACCGACATTCCGTTCCCTGAGTTTCGCCGGCTTCCCCGATGGCGTGGGAACCATACTGGATTCCACAAAAGTGGGCGACAGTGTTACCTACACCGTGAATATTGCCCAGTCAGCGACCTATGATCTTCAGATTGGGGTAAAAAAGGGCCCCTGGCGGAGTATTTGGCAGCTCGCAATTAACGGAACGAACGTCGGACCACAGGAAGACGAATACGATCGGGGCGAAGTCTATCAAGTACTCGATCTCGGAAATGTGAATATCACGGCGCCGGGGACGTACTCTTTCAAATTCACTGCGACGGGCAAAAATCCGACCGCGACTGACTGGAAGATGTCTTTTGACACCATCAAGCTCACGCCGCCATAGACGAATCGGCAGGCACGTTTGCGGACCTATACATGGACGAGGTTGCGGGGCTGGTATTAGATGACGCCGATCCCACCGACGTCGCACCGACGTCAATGCGAGAAGAGGAACATCGCGGACATGCTGGGATTCCTTCTGACTTGCGCGATTGTCGTAACGCGATTGCCGAGCACAAGCCGTTGCCGGCGCAAGATTCAGGTCCTGGCAAGCCACAAAAGACTTGTGCTCAGCAGTTTTTCTTTCGGGGTTTGCCGGAAGCCGAGTGGTCTCCGGAATTGAACGCCAAAGTGTTGGAGATCGCGCAAACCAATGTTGCCATGTATGACGCGTATTCTTCAGAAATGGAACAAACAGCGTCGGACGAAACCTATCTGCAACAACACCGCCGCTCATTCGGCTCGCGCCCCATCCGCGTCCTCACCTCGGGAAACCATGGTGTCGGCCACCTGAAGAGTAAGCCTCCGGTCACGCCGAAGCACCTCAAATATGAACAGGAGACCACGCAGGCCCAGGCGCGCTGGCTCGAACTATCTTCCAATGCTAAGCAGATCTTTACCCGCAATAGCTCCGAATACATCCAGTTTGACGAGCCGGAGACCCTGATCAACGCGGTCCGCGAAGTGTATGACCAGGCAGGAAGACCAGTAGCCGCGCACGGTGACTGAAAAGTTTACCAACCCAATCCTTTAGTAGGCCAAGGATGCAAACTGCTTGCGCACGCTCCGGGCGATGCCGAGCGTAACGAGGACGCCAGACATTGCAGCCACTCCCGGATCACGAGCAAACCGGAAGTTGATTGCAAAACGACTTATCGGCCGTTAGCCGGCCTGAAGGCGTTCTCGATTACAATCGCCACTACATCAATGACTTGCCGACTACCAGCCCGCACGGAAGTGACTCCAACACCCTTCGAGAATTGTTAGAGTTGTATCGATTCGAACGGCGCGCGTGGCACAGCAGCGCCACACCCGAGAGGACGTCAGTATCCGCGAAAGTTTCGTGCGTTCGTTTGCTCAATGGATAGGTCGACGCAACACCAAGCCTGAGTCTCTCGTAGGCGTTTCAAAGACTAAACGTGTTCTTTAGTCTTGTGTCGGCCTGCCGTTGTGCCTGTGCGTCATGCGCGCACAGTAGCGGCACCGGCTTTCTGGTTCATCAGATCGCTTTCCAGCTTCGCTCGAAGGCCCCTGGTATTGCATATGAATGCGAACAACGGTGGCCTCGGTCTCCGCCGGAATCTGGCGCGACCCCCGCATCTGGCGCAGCATCGGATCGCGCTTGACCGTGTCGGTCCTCACGGTTGCGCGCTCAACCGTAGGTGCAGCCGGCTTGAGGCGTGAAACTCCAACTGAGACTGCGGCCACGCCTAAGATTTCCGCCGCCAGGATAAACAGCTCGCGGCACGTTTCCGGGTCTTGACCTCGGGCCCGGACGATGTCCATTCGATTGCAGTCTCTTTCTAGTATTAGCTAACTGACGATCCCTATTATCACAGACCTATTTTGTTTGCAAAGTCCTAATCCTGCTGTTTCAACTCTCGCGCAAGGCGACGATTGGATTCACTTTCGTCGCGCGGCGTGCTGGGAGATAGGTCGCCAGCGCGGCCACTGCAAGTAAAAGGAGAGGCACGATCAGAAACACAGCCGGATCATGGGGGCGAACACCATAGAGCAGACTTGCCATCATGGACGCAGTGGATGCAGAAAAGGCCACTCCGGCAACGATGCCCATGCCAGCAAGCGCCACCCCCTTGCGTAAGAACATTCTCAGAATGTCTTCTCGTCGCGCCCCCAGGGCCATGCGGATACCGATCTCGCGCGATCTTTGACCGACGATATAAGCCAACAAGCCGTAAATTCCGATGGAGGCCAGAAGCACCGCCAGTCCAGCAAATCCGCCCACCAGATCGGCAGAAAAACGGCGTGAAGCCAGCGACCGATCAAGGACGTCGTTCATCGAAGAAACATTGAATACCGGCAAGCCGGAATCAATGCTCTGGATTTCATGCCGAATCTGTGGTTCGAGCAGGGTCGCGGGCAGAGACGTCCGCAACACCACGCTCAGTCTTTTGCTGTTGTCTTGATAGGTCGAAACATAGATGTGGGGAACGCCATCGATATCGAGACCGTCACTCTTGATATCCTTGACAACACCCACAACGCTCATCCAAGGCTTGGTACGGTCTCGTCCGAAACGCACTCGGCGGCCCAACGGATCGCTGGCCGGCCAATACTTACGAGCGGTGCTTTCATCAATGATGGCCACCAGCGGTCTGCCGTCTTCATCCGCCTCGGTGAATGAACGGCCGCGCAGGAGCGTCGTCTGTAACACCTTAAAATAATCGGAGCTTATCCGAATTCTTTCGGCGCTCAGATCCTGCGAGGACTCGACGGGTCTATCTTCAATCGCGAAGCCTTCACTCGCTACGCCACCGACCGCGTTGGGGTTGGTATTGGTGGTCGGAAGAGCTGAGGTGATTGCGGCGAGTTCCACTCCCGGAATTGCCTTCATGCGCCGCAGCAACTCACGATCAAAGGTGGCTCTGCGAGGAATACCGAGATACGGATCCGCCTCCGATTCGTTGGGATTCGGAAGCTGTATGTTTGCCGTGACAACTTGAGTTGGATTAAAGCCAGGACTTTCCTGCAACAGATCCCGCAGCGTACGCAACAGCAAGCCGGCTCCGACCATCAGTATGACGGCGAACGCCAGTTCAGAAACGATTAGAACATCCCGCAATCGCCCGGTCTTTGTACTATAGCCGGACCCTCGACCGCCTTCCCGAATGGCCGAGGAGAGAGCGCTTTTTGCCGAATGAAGCGCTGGAGCAAGTCCAAACGTTAAGCCGGTGAGGATGGAAATCAGCAGAGCGAACGCGAGCACCACCCAGTCGATTCGTACTTCGTTGAGCCGGGGAACGTTCGATGGCACAAAGCGCAGGATGAAGCCTAAAGTACCAACTGCGGTTGCGATTCCCGCGACACCGCCGATGAGCGACAGCAGCATGGATTCGGTCAGCATCTGGCGCACCATGCGGCCGCGGCTTGCACCCAGCGCTAACCGCACCGCCATCTCTTGTTGTCGCCCCGAAGCGCGCGCTAGGAGGAGATTGGCAATGTTCAACGATACGATGAAAACGATCAGGATTACCGCGCCCAGTAACACCATCAGCATGGGCCGAACCTTGCCCACCAAAGTTTCTTGCAATGGTTGAATCTCAATTGTCCATTGCGCCTGCGGCGGGTAATCGGCGGGAAAGTCGCGGCGTAATTGGGCAGCCATGGCAGTGAGCCGCGCCTGAGCTTGCGCCAGTGTCGGGCCAGGCTTAAGTCGTCCGATTCCAGATACTAAGATCCGGGTACCACGCATTGGCGGGGGAAAGGGATCTGCGCTGAATCCGCCGGCGCAAAACACTTCCGCGTCGCCGGAAGTCGTCGGTCCAGGATGGCGAAATCCGCGTGGCAGAACCCCAATAATTGTAAGGGGATCACCGTCGATCCGGAGGGTACGGCCGAGAATGTTCGGATCGGCGCCATAGGCACGGCGCCACAGGCCATCGCTGATCACGGCCTCTGGAGCGAAACCAGGCACGAAGTCCTGCGGACCATACAATCGTCCAATTTGCGGGGTCACACCCAGCATGGAAAAATAGCTAAAACTGCCATTAACCCCCTCGACACGCTCGGGCTGTCCGGCGCCGGTCAAATCCTCGCTACCCTCGAAGATCGGGGTCACATCTTCAAATACACCCGCTCGCGTCTGCAGGTCCTCCAATTCGGGCTTGGAAAACTTAACGTCCCGCAATCCTACGCCGGGCTCGTTAAAGAAGATTCGTACCAAACGATCGGGATCGGGGTAGGGCAGAGAACGCAGCAACACGGCATTCACGATGCTGAAAATGGCCGTGTTAGCTCCCACACCCAGAGCCAGCGTCAGGACACCCACGATCGTGAATGTGGGCTTCTTGACCAGCATTCGCAAACCATAGCGAACATCCTGAAGTAAAGTCCCCATGAAGACGCTCCTCTCGGTCAATATCACGGAATCACAGAAGGGCGAATTCCCACTGATTTCACTCCGATTTCACTTTCTTCAGAGGCCCGGCGCAATCACCAAGGCGGAAGCTCGCCTTGTTCTCTGGAGCGCTGTTGGCTGTTAGCTGTGACTATCAATAGATCGTCCAGGCAACGGACAAGATCTTCCACTGCCCATCAATTTTGCACACCTGCCAGACCTCGAGGCCTGAATGGTGAACCTTGTCGTTGATGACAAAATCGTAATTAAATGTCACCAGCCCTAGAGGACCGTCTTGGCGAATCTCGATATTGCGAAATCTCTCTTCGAGTTTGTCCTTCGACGTAGCGAGAAGTTTCGCAAATCCATCGAGCTGGCTCGGGCCAATCCCATCGAACTGAGCGTTATGTTTGCGGGCGCTATCAATCTCTTCCTGGGTGTTGGCGTGATGAAAGAGCACATCAGGGTTCAGCACGAGCTTCGTTAGGGCGTAGCCGCCCTTGCGAATAATATCCTGACGGAACTCGTCCAATAGGCCGCGAATCTTCGTGAGGTCATCGGCGTTGGAGTTGAATTTGGGTTCCGCGTCCTGCGCCGACGATTGAATGGCCAAGCCACACATAAGGAGTGCAACCAATACTGCGCCTGTTCTATTTTTGTTCATATGGCGTTCTCCTTTCAGAACTTGACTTGGAGGTTGGCTCGTTAAGGACTGCCGATTCCGTGCACGGCAAGACTCTACGGAGGCGATCGGCGCTCCTACTTAGACCAGGGCGGAACCACGCCGTTGCTGCGCGCGTACGCGATCGACTGCCCCAGATGCTCGTGTTGATCTTCGAGAATCAGCATCAGCGCGCCGAGCTTCGTCATGTCTCTTCCGAACAGTTTCACCGGCGTCTGCAGGTCGTTGTCGGAAAGTCCCGTAATCGCTTTTTGCAGATCGACGTAAGAAGCCTTCAGAGCTTCCTGCAATTTCTCCGGATCGGTGATGGGCGCGGGCTTTGCCCCCGTATTCGGTGTGCCCGAAAGCACGCCGACGAGCATGCGGTCCTCCGTAACGATCAGGTTGAAAACGTCGCCGACGGAGCGAACGCCCTGGCCGGGCTTCCAGTCGTACTTGCCCGACATAATGCGCGCGAGTCCGGTGAATTTGTCGGAAAGCGTTCCGGCATCTTTTCCGAAGGCGGCCTGTATTCCTGCCGGCTGCGCCTGCGCCAACGGCACCATCAGAGCGACCGCAAGCGCGCACACTACGTACTGAGTCAGAATCTTCTTCATGTGGAACTCCTCTATGTCACTACTCCTGCTCCTGGACAATATGCCGCGAAGAAGCAGTGTTTGCAGGAAAAGTGACATGCGGCGTCCGAAGTGAGACAAGCGGTCAGAGTTGGCCGTCAAATACTGTTGCCACGGATCGGTTGACAGGTTTGAGCAGCAAGGTCGTTCATCCGGTCTCGTGTCGGCTGGAGAACTCCACGTTCGATCTGGTGTACAAGGCCAGTAATTGCGGCGTTCATATGTACCGGCACTCCGGACGCGTGGCCTAACGTCACCACATGGCCGTTGATGAAATCGACCTCAGTCTTCCGGCCACGCTCGAAGTCCTGGAGCATCGAGGGTTTGACATCCCCATAGAAGGCAATTATTGCTTCGACCCACGACTCATAGCGTTTCTCTACCGCGACATTGCTCGCCCATCCGGGCGGAATCGGGTCCACTGCCAGACGCTCCAGCCGCGTGCCAATCGCAAGTGCCACGGACAACGCTTCCTCGTACGTCCGTCGGAAGACCTTCTTGCCTCCCTCCGTTTCCATGTAATGACGCATGGTTTGCGAACAGAGCGCACCGAGGGTTGTAACCGAGCAATTGATCAGGAGTTTCGACCAGATGGCACCAGTCAGGTTTGAAGATACCTTAACCTCAATCGCTCGACCTAGGGCGCGCGCAACCCGCTCGACGCGCTCACTGACACCACCAGCAAGTACGCCTATCAGTAGATGCCCTGCATTCTTCTGCTCGTAGACGCCGGGTTCTACCATCGTGGCACCAAGATTTGAGAATCCGCCAAGGATCTTATCTTCGCCTAGACGATCCGCAAGCACCCGTGCAACGCCGCCATTCTGTATAGGCAATATAACTCCTTCGGGGGCAAGTAGGCCCAAGACACGGGGCGCGACTTCCAGCGCGTCCTGCGCTTTGGTGGCCAGCAGGATCAGGTCAAACTGGTCTCCCTTTCCGTAGGCCTCAACTGCGGCAACGTCGATAGCGTCTGCCCTCACCTCTCCTCTGATGCCGGACACTCGCAGGCCCGATCTGCGCAATGCCTCCGCAGAATCGGTATTGCGGGCCGCAATCCGCACGGGCAGTCCTGTGCGGATGGCACGCGCCGCGATTGTTCCGCCTAACGCGCCAATGCCCACTATCAGTATCTGCATTTTGGAGCCTCCAATATCCCCGCGATGAGACTGAATCCAACCAGTTGCAACTTGCTCCGATCAAACCATGGCCAAGGCGTCAGAATCGTGTGGTATGCCAGCAGTTTGCGCACCCCCCCGAACCGGGCGCGGCTCAGACATTTAGCATCGATTCTGGTGATAGAAGCGAGTGAAAACTATTGCTGCAATCGGCACTGTGATCAGGGTCAGAA
>JBARIF010000151.1:0-34816 GCA_049799615.1 Terriglobales bacterium | reverse complement strand
ATTCAGGGAAGGGGTCCTCCGGATGTTCGTAACTGTAGGTTGCGAAAGAGAGAAGACCTTCGATTTCGCCAATCGCATTCACCCAGCTCCGCACCACGTGTCCGTGAGCGCGGCGCCAGCGTTCGGCCGCGACGGCCACCTGTACTGAATACATCATGGGGGCGTCAAGTGTCCGCACGATGAAGTGCTCGCGGGAATCGATCAGATTGACGATGGTCCCCAGTCGAGCCAGGGCCCGCGATCCGGGCATGTGGTGAGACAGAAGATCAGCCTGCAGCGCCTGCAGCCGCGGCGACTGGAAGCTTTGACGCTCGAGTAGCTTCAACATTCCGGAAAGCATTTCCAGACCATGGAAAGTCTGCTCGGTGCCGTGCAGAACGTCAGCCAGGGGCTGGCGCAAGCGATAAGTCAGAACCGCTTCGGCGATCACTACCAGAACCAGGGGAGTGGCCATCCCCCAGACGGACCAAATAAAGACACACCCGACCGCCGCGGCGGCCAATGCCGGGGCCAGCCAGCGGAGCCCTTGCGGATCCATGCGGTTCGGGGCTTCCGCCCAGCGGGTCAGCGCCTCGGGATAGACCCCGACTTTGGCATCTTCCCCAAGCACGGCCAGGTCCTCGGCGAGATCGAGTTGCGGGCGCAGCTCGGCAACCGCGAGATGCCGTTGCCGGAGGTGATCGAGAGATGAAGGCGAGAGCAGCCATTGCGCCAGTGTTTCCTCACCCATGCGAGTTCGGGCCACGGAGAGCAGTTCGAACAAGCCCCCGCGGCGGAACAAGTCGAGGTCGGAGGCATAGACATGATGAGGATCGTCGAAACGCTCTCCGGTCTGTCCTGTGCCCGGCCATTGGTCAGCCATCCGGGCCAGTCCTTTGCGATAGTACGAGGCAGCGCGTTGTGCCAGGTCCAGGGCACGCAGAACTTGCGAATGATATGCCGTGACCGCAACGAAGAGTAGCGCCGGGACGAGCAGCCAGGTGAGCGGGAACATGTGCCCACGGAGAGACAGCCAGGCCATGGCTGCGGCCGCGACGACCAGTGCTAGGCGAAGGTTTCCCAGTCGAAAGTGAAGTTTCTCGTGCCCAGCGGCGCTGGCCTCGCGCGCTTTGAGACGCTGCTTGTATTCCTCGGCGGCAGACACGACTTGAGAATATATCAGCGAGCGGGTAGGGTTCCGGGCGCTTTGCAGAGACCGACTCATTTCACCGAGCAAATGAAAGACGGCCGTCCCGCGTGCCACTGGAAAAGGCCAATGCCCAATCTCCGATACTGCGGGAAAAGTCTCCGCGCCGGTTTCCCACTTCAACACTCTCTACGGAAGCGGGAATGATGCGTGTGCCGCAGGTATCTCTAATCTCCTACTAATCCGCTTCTTAACTCGCCGGCCTCAAATCTTCGTATGTCCGATTTGCTCGACCCTCCAGTCCCGGAACTTCGGAAACCGGCGACCCTTCCCAACGAAGAGGGTATGACCGAAAGGAGCCAACGGGCCTACACCGGCTGGCAGAACGATGATGAACGAGAACGCCTGCTGCTGGAACAGCTGCCGCAGGTGCGCTACATTGCGCGGCGGATTCACGAGCGGCTGCCGCGCCACGTGCCCCTGGAAGATCTAGTGCATGCCGGCGTGGTGGGCTTGATCGACGCGCTGAATAAGTTCGATCGCGGCAAACATGTGCAGTTCGGTTCGTATGCTAAGTTTCGCATTCGGGGAGCGATCCTGGACAGTCTGCGGGAGATGGACTGGAGCCCGCGCGACCTCCGCCGCAAGGCCCGGCGTCTGGAGGAAGCCAACAACCAGTTGCGTTCGTCCCTGGGGCGCAGCCCCACTGAGCCCGAGCTGGCGGCGGAACTGGGAATCGATTTGCGGGAATTGCAGTTGCTGCTGGGGGAACTTTCCGGGCTGGAAATCGGCAGCCTGCGCATAGAGTCTTCGCGCGACGGACGCGAAGAAGACCTGTGCGAATATCTCCCGGACGATTCGGAAAAGACGCCGCTGTTCCTTTGTTTACGTTCCGAGATGAAGCAATTGCTGGCGCGCGCCATCGCGGAATAGCCGGAAAAAGAGCGGCAGGTTCTGGCGCTCTACTACTACGAGGAACTGACGATGAAGGAAGTGGGTATCGCCCTGGGAGTGGGGGAGTCGCGGATTTCGCAGATCCACTCGATGGCAGTAATCCGGTTGCGCGCCCGCCTGGCCGAACTGGGCGAAGGAGAAGGAGGCCCCGAACTATCTCGAGGGGCAGCGGGCGGAACCTAGGGCCCACACTAAATCTAAGGACTGGACTTCCGTAGTTCAGAGCCGCTCTCCCCCTTCTTGCCAACCTCACCCTTCATTCAGGGCTTCCTTGACTTTCTGCAGTAGAGAAGCGGCTGAAAATGGTTTGGGCAAGTAAGACCATCCCGGCTGCAGCCCTCTTCTGGTGACCAGATTCTCTGGATATCCGGAGATGAAGATGGCCCTGATGCCCCGGCGGAGGCTCGACAGTTCCTGGGCCAGATCGCAGCCATTCCGGTCAGGCAAGACCACGTCGGTGAGCAATAGTTGCACCTGTTCCGGATGCGCGCGAAAGGCCGCGATGGCTTCGGCTGCATTTCGTGCGGCCAGCACGATGTATCCCGCTGCGCCCAAAATTTCACAGGCCACCTTACGAACAAATTCCTCGTCTTCCGCCAGCAGGATGGTGGATCGCCTGAAGGCCAGCGCTCGAGCCGTGCTGGCGTTACCTGCCGTTGCTGCGCGGTTTCTATCTTCGAAATGCATTTCATCAGACTATGCATTTGAACTTCCATCAGCGGTGGGGCCACTCTGTCGTGGTCGCAAGTTGAAGGGACGAGACTTACGCTACACACGATGTCTGGAAGAGACTGCGCGAGGCAGGAAATGGGAATGCGACTTTCCGTTTCGGGAGGGGCCCTCAAGCGTCTTCAAAAAAACCTCAGAGAGCGAGTCGAAGGTCGGGGACGCACTCGCGCTTCCTCTACGGCCGTGTCAGCAGCGTCTCGTAGGGGTCGAGCACGACCTTTCGTGTTCCCGCCGGTGCCGCCAGCCGGAAGCTGGTTTCCGGACCGTCGGCGAATACCTGGCCCAACAGCACATTCCTTCCTGCCAGCGCCGCATACACCGGTACGACGGTCACCAGTTCTTTGGGTGCATCCTCTTGCACAATCGTTCCGGTTACCACCGCGCTCCCAGGCTTCTGCAGATACTTTACCGACTGCAGTTTCAGATGGGGAATCGCCGTGCCATTGATCCATCCTTCATAAAACCACTCCAGCGACTTGCGTCCTTCGTAGCGCAGGGAGGCGGGCAACTCCTCTTCGAACACCTGAAGCAATTCGCGGGTATTGATGGCTCGTTCCTGAAAACGTTCTCGCACCCTATTGAGGGCGCGCAAGAAGGGCGCATCGGCCTGGGCGTCTGAAAGCTCTGTGGAACGCCCGCTGCTCTTGCGGGCCGCATCACGCAGCATGTATCGCAGCATGTGAAATAGCCAGGTGCCTCGACCATAGCTGACGGCCTCATATCCCTCGGGAAAGTGAGAACAGTTGAGCCGCGTGCCGAAGGTGACCGGACCCGCGTCCGCCAGCGGAGAGCCCTCTTTGTTCTTGACCAGAAGATTCTCGCGGTATTTCTCCATGACCGCGTGAAACTGCTGTGGCGATTGAGACTCGAGCAGCAGCAGGGCGCTGTAGTTGGCCAGTGCTTCGAAGAGCCATTGATCACGGTAGCTTTTCCAGGACAACAGATCGCCCCACCACTGGTGGGCTGTCTCGTGGGCAATGACGTTATCGCTCAGGACCTTTGCCACCGGGCCCATTTGCAAATGCGATTTTTCCTGAGGGGTGAGAAAGGAAAAGCTGGAGAGGAAAATGAGCGAGGGCCATCCCTGGCTGATATCGCCTGGCATTTGGGTCAGGGCCAGGCTGGAATAGGGGTAGGGACCGAAGCGTTGAGCGAAGAACTCGACTGCGCGTGCGGAAGCATCCGCGACCGCCTGGGCATTGCGCGCGGGAGATGGAGGAGGCGTATTCACCGTGACCTCGTCGGTCGCGTGCATCCGCGGGAAGGGAACAAGAGGCGGTGGCAAAACCAGCGCCTGGGTTGTACCTTGGGGGAAAGTGCGCTCCACGCCGGAGGCGGCGTAGGCTTCCACCACAACCTTGCCTGCCCGCGCTTCTACTCGCGAGTATTTGCCCAGGTTAAACCCGGCAATCGGCATGGGACGGTCCGAAACCCAATGGCTGGATTGTTCACCCGGCGGCACTTCAGCGGGCCCGCCCTCCACGCGCTTGCCGGTTGCAAGCAGCGTCCAACCCGCGGGATAGCGGAATTGCAAATCGAATTTCGCCATCTCCAGGCCGCGATTGGGATACCACGTCCCGCGAGCCCCTACATACAGCAGCCCGGCCCCAGCTTCGGAAAGTACATCGCCGCCGTACACAAAGTGCAGACTAATCTGTTCCCCGGCGCGGAGGGGCTGGGGGAAGATGACAGCCACAAGATCGTTTCCCCGCCGTGCCAGCTGAGTGCCCTCGAGCGCCTGGTTGTGGATGAACTCCAGAGGGCGGCCGTCGGCCTCGACCTTGCTGATCCGGAGGAAGCGGGACAATTCGAAGAGCACGGCGCGCTGCCCGCCCTGTCGCACCTCAAGCTGCACGAAGGCTTCGGCATCGAGTCTGGTGGGCGGCGCTACTTTGGCCTGGATCCTGTACTGCGAAACGCTGACTGCCTCGGGCTTGGCTTCTTCTCCCATGACACCGGCGGCGTCGCCGGAGCGGCCGCCGGGCTGGCCCAGGGCGAAGGCGCTCCATACATCGTAGTAACTTTCACCGTCGACCCTCTTCTGTTGGCCTGCCCAGATTTGCTCCGCCGCCAGGGAGTCGTAGAAGAGATCGAAAGTCCCCAGCTTCCGTCCCTGAAGACGAGCGTGCAGCATGCGGTCGTCGTCCGCGGGCAGGTTGGATTTCGCGGGCGCGGCACCGTCGGGGCCCGAGCTTGGCAGGGTATTACTGAAGCTGAGCAGCAGCCGCAAGGCGTCGAGCTGGGCCAGGTTCTGGGCAGCGGAGTCCCACTGAGTCAAAAACTCCTGAGGGTTCTCTGCCGGACGGAGCGCCGGCTGCAACTCGGCAAAGGTGTTGTCATTGAAACGGAAATATCCGGTGACAAATTTTTCCTCCAGGATGGCCGCCCCGGTGAAAAGCGCCATGGAGGCCCGCTCTGCCTGATCGTTGGGGATCAGCAGCACTTCTCCCTCGCCTTCAAAAAACGCTCCGGTGACATGGCCGGCAACATCTTCGGTGAATGCGATGGTGCCATCGTCAAAAGTGATGTGAAAGGCGGCGCGCTCGAGCGTCACTTCGCGGATGTGATAGACGCGCGACTTGTCGAGTCCCACGCTGCGCAACTTCATATAGAGGGCTTCCGCGGACTGGTCGGGTGGACTTGAAGTCGCGGCAGCAGAAGAGGGTGGGGGCGCAACCGCCGGAGCTTGCGCGCGACTGGGCGGCGGCGCCAACAAGGCCAAAGCCAGCCCACACAGCGCCAGCGCCTCAACTGGAATAATTCTGATTACCTTGGTCACGTAGGTGGGCTTCACCCCTCTTGCTAGAATGCGCCATAGTGCGGGCATCTGTCATCTTCCTACTATTGTCGGGCCTGTTCCTGGGCGCCGCCGGCGCCTCCGCGGAAGTGATCCGCCTGAAAAACGGCCGCTCCATCTATGCCGACCAGGTCCACGAAAATGGCTCCCACCTCGAGTATGAGGTTGGTGAAGACTCTTACGCAATTCCGAAGTCACTAGTCGAACGCGTTGAGGCCGGGGGAATTCGTCCCGAGCGAGCCTCCGCCGGCAGCAAAGGTTCAGAAGACGTTCCCTCGCTTACCCCTGCCGACAACCTGAAGAGTCAGCCAGGGGTCAGCGACAAGATCGTTCACGACGGCAAGGTGGACTCCGACGCGCTGGCCGCGATCGAACAACAAGGCAATGGGCCGGTGACCGCAGCCGCGTATTTCATCGCCGGAAAACACGAGATGGAGCAAACCAATTTCAGCAAGGCCCGGACCTATTTTGAGACCGCGCTGCGCTTTGATGGACAAAATCCCACAATCCTGAATTTTTACGTCGCGCTGCTGCTGCGCACCGGGAACGCGGTTGAAGCCTTGCCTTACGCGGAACGTGCCGTACGAATCGCGCCCGATTCACCAGACACCCTGGCCATCCTGGGCTATGCGCAGTATGCCAGCGACCGCAACAAGGACGCCATCCGCAGCTGGAAGCGCTCTTTACAGCTTCGCCCCGATGCCCAGGTGCAGAGATATCTGGAAAAGGCGGAGCGCGACGCCAGCGCGGAATCGGAGTTCACGCAAAACGAGAGCAGCCACTTCACGCTGAAATATGAAGGCCGGCAAACGCCCGAGTCATTGCGCCGCGATCTGGTTTCCACCCTGGAGTCGCACTACGGCGACCTGGTGCGCGATCTTGGCGTGGCGCCGCGCGGCAGTATCGCCGTCATTCTCTACACTGACCAGGCCTTTTTCGACGTTACCCAATCGCCCTCATGGGCGGGCGCGGTCAACGATGGCAAACTGCGCATTCCGGTCAACGGAATGAGTTCGGTCACTCCTGAATTGTCCCGCGTGCTAAAACACGAACTGGCCCACTCCTTTATCAACCAGCTATCCGGGGGACGCTGCCCGCAGTGGTTGAATGAGGGCATCGCGCAAGCCATGGAGCCGAAATCATTGTCGTCGCGCGGTCGCCGCCTGGCCGGACTCTTCAAGGCACAGCAGGAAATTCCATTCAACGCGCTGGAAGGCAGCTTCATGCGCTTTTCAGGTCTGGAAGCCATGCTGGCCTACGATGAGTCTCTGGCCGCGGTGCAATTCATCATCGACACTCAGGGCGTGAGCGAACTGCAGCGCATTCTGCAACGGCTGGCTGAGGGAAATTCCACCGAATCCGCTTTGCGCGCCACCATCCATGATGACTACGGCCAGTTGCAGACTGATGTGGGCAAGTATCTGAGCAGCCAATTCGGAGAGTAGCTGGCGATAGCGCTGAGAGCGCGGCTATTTCTCTCGTTTCTATCCACCGAAAATGTTGGTGTTCAGGAACTCATTCCGGAATTTACCGCGTGGGTCGTAGTGCTTGAGCAGCTCCTGGTAATCCGGCAATTTCGCGTAAAGTGCTTTCAGCCGCGAAGGCGGCATGGTGAAGAGCTTGGCCCAGTGTGGCCGCGCGTCGAACGGTGCCAGCTGTTCTTCGATCACGGGCAATAATTGTTTCACCGCCGGCCATTCCGGCTTCCACGTAAAGTGAATCGCCAGGGATGGCCGCTGGTAAGCAGTGCTCATCCAGAGATGGTCGGCGTCAATGGTGCGCAACTCCGAGATAAAAAGATGGGGCCCGACGCGGTCCCGCAGCTTTTCCACCGCCAGAATGGCTTCATATCCCCGGTCGCGGGGGACAAAGAATTCGCTCTGCAGCTCTGCCCCGCTGCTGGGCGTGAAATTCATGCGGAAATGCGGCAGCCGTTCGTACCACGGCCCCGGAATACCCATCTGCTCGGTGCAATTTTCCGCGGAATGACCGGCCAGGGGGTGAAGCTTCTGGGTTGCGAGCTTGGCCCCATAGAACTCCGGTCCGAATTCAAAAGACTTTCCGGGTTCGACGCGCCGCTTTATCCAAACCTGGGTGGCGCGATGATTTTGCCAGTCGGTGAAGAGACTGACGCTGTACGCGCTTGAAAAAATATCGTCAAGATGATCTTCCAGTTGCGTCAACGACAGATTCCCGTACACGACCTGTCTTACCTGAAATGTCGGCTGTACGTCGAGCGTAACCTTGGTGACTACGCCGAGCCCGCCCAAAGCGACCACCGCGCCGGAAAACCGGTCACCATCCTTTTGCCGGGACAGGGCCACGACTTCACCATCAGCCGTGACAATTTCCATGGCCGACACCGCTGTGGATAGATTGCCGTTCTTGCTGCCTGAACCATGCGTGGCGGTGGCGCATGCGCCCGCGACGGAAACATGGGGCAAGGAGGCCAGGTTGTGTACCGCAAAACCCTGGCCATCGATGTACGGCGCGAGCTGGCCATAGGTGACGCCTCCGCCGACGGTAACGGTACGCGACTTTGGATCCAGCGCAATCTGATCGAGAAGCTTCAGGGAGATCTGATTTTCCCTGCTGTCGGCGATCCCGTTGAACGAATGGCGCGCACCCAGCGCCTTCAGCTTGCTGCATTTCTTTACGACCTGCTGAACTTCCTCCACCGTCTTAGGGAGATGCAGTCGGTCGGTGCTGTATTGGTAGTTGCCGGACCAATTTGTACGAGGCGCGGGTTGCTCTGCATTTACCAGGCGCGACAGCACGCCGCCGGTGATGAGAACGCCAGAAGTTTTCAGGAACTGTCGTTTGTCCATAGTGGCCGCCGTTTCGCCATCATATATCGAAATCAGATCCCAGTATGCCCGGACGCCTTCGTCCGGGCAGACAAGCTCAGCTCGCCAGGTTTTTTGGCGTGCTAGCCGGCCGAACCTTACCTGATCTGGATCAGGTCGCGGGATCCCGGCGCCGCCGCGGCCGGAGCAGGAAGCTGTGGCGCGCGCCATGAGTCGAACACCGATACCTGATGGACGCAGGAAACCGTGCAGTTGGGAGCGCAGGTCTTTTCCGAAAGATACTCGCGGCGAATGTCATCGACGGTGTACTGCTCCAGAGGAACGGCGGGATAGCCGCGCTGCTGGGAGCAGTAGTGCACCAGGCCGTCTTCGCAAATGTAGAGATAGCGCGCCCCGGCGCGGCAGCGCCATTGGTTGGGACGGCCTTGTGCAATGTTGTCCTGAAAGCCGTTGATGCGGGTGAAGCTGCTTTTCTCCATCGACTTCATTTCGTTGTACACCCGGCGCTCTTCATCATTCAGCGGCTGCAGCTGTCCAGAACCGTCATGAATGATGCCGATGGTGGAGCTGAAGCCCAGGCCCAGAGCACGCCTGCCGATGGTGAGCGCGTCCTGCGGATTCTTTACTCCGCCGCCCACCACGGAATTGATGTTCACGTGGAAATCGGCATGCTCGGCAAGCAGTTCGAGTTTTCTGTCCAGCACTTTCAGACTTTTTTTGGAGACCTCGTCCGGGGTGACGTTGTCGATCGAAATCTGCAGCCACTCCAGACCGGCACGATTGAGGCGCTGGATACGTTCCGCCACCAGCAGGTAGCCGTTGGTGATCAGCCCGGCAATCATACCCCCCTTGCGAATGCGCCGGATGATTTCATCCAGCTCGGGATGAAGCAAAGGCTCGCCACCGCTGATGGTGATGACTGATGTTCCCAGGTCAGCGAGCTTGTCCACACGCTGAAACATGGCCTCGGTAGGGACCGGCTTGGAAAAATCGTCATACTCGTTGCAATATTCGCAGGCCAGATTGCAGCGCCGGATGGGAATCATATGCGCCAGCAACGGATGGTCCGTGGAGGCGAACGCGCCCGCAATCATGCGCGCTCCCCGCAAGTTGCGGTGGAAGGCCTTCAAACGGCGGCGCACTGTGGTTCGGGCTGAAGCCATGGGGACTGCTTTATTAGAGCATAGAGGTGCCTGAATTGCACCGATTGGGCAGCGTTTGGTGGTATTCGTGAAGTGAATGGAGAATCTGAGAACCGGGAACTGTTAACTCTAAACTGATTTGTTGTTCCAGACTATCGACCTTCGCTCACCCAGAACACAAGAAGTCCCGCTCCGCAGGCCAGTCAGGAAATCAACTCGTGCCCGGCAGCCAGCAGCGTCTTCAGCGCGGACGCTGCTAATTCCTCTTTCACCAATACGTAGTCGGTATCGAAGGTCGAAATGGCAAAAATAGGGATGCCGCTTTGGGCCAGCGGGTCGATGACAGAAGCCAGCACTCCGGTCAGCGAGAATGAAAATGGGCCTTCCAGTTTGAAGCAGGTCCAGGGCGACTCGGATTGTGCATTTTGTGGAACTCGACTGGCAGGGCAGACGATTGAGAGTTCTTCGGCGGTGCGGGTTATGCAGACGAAAGGCGAATCTATGATCGCCGCGGGAACCGGTGCATCAGGCGCCAGGCGGCAGATGGCAAACGTGTCTGGGAGGCGTCGGAATTTTAGCGGCATTTGTGGTCTCCGGGAATCCAACAAACCAGCCGAGCTGTGCTCGGCCCGGACGTGTCCGAGCCCCGTCCCCACACAATCTCAAACGCTGCCTGCGGCTTTCATGACTGCAGCTTTGGCCAGCAGGCGGGTGGAATCCAGCGTCGGCAACGATGACGAATCGGGAGTGACCAGCAACGGAATCTCTGTGCAGCCGAGGACTACCGCATCGCACCCCTGGTCTCCCAGCGCCCGGATTACCTCTTGAAAATATGCCAGAGAACGTGGAGTAAACTGGGCGTTT
Organism: Terriglobales bacterium; assembly: GCA_049799615.1. Taxonomy (GTDB): domain Bacteria; phylum Acidobacteriota; class Terriglobia; order Terriglobales; family Acidobacteriaceae; genus JAIQFF01. The sequence continues at coordinate 24,397 of JBARIF010000151.1, read as the reverse complement.
ACCAGTTCATCCATGATGATCTGGTTGATCTTCTCCCGCGCCTGAGGTCCCGGGATGCGGTGTTCGAGGCCGGCTGCCTTCAACTTTTCGGGATAGACTGGCCCCTCCATCAGGTAGCGCGTCCCTAAGACGCCTATGTGCTTGAAGTGGCTGCGCCGGGCTTCACTTGCGACCTCTTGTGCGATGTGCAGCCAGGGGCGCGGGGAACGCTGCTCGACCAGATCGAAGGCCTGGTGAATGGTGTTGTCGGGACAGATGAGGAAATCGGCGCCCGCCGAGGCCAGCTTGTCAGCCGACGAAAGCATCAGATCGGCGACGCCGGGCCAATCGCCAGCATCGATACACCTCATGTATCGAGCCAGTGAATGAGTGTGCATCGAGACTTCCGGGTGATCGTGAGTCCCCATCAGATGCGTGCCCTCGAGCGCAATGGTGCGGTAGCAGAGCGCGGCTCCCTCCGCGCTGCAGGCCACGATGCCGATGTGCTGGGTCATAGGTCCCTTCCCTATTCCTGGGCGGCCAGCTTCTCGACCTGCTGGAGCATCGTGTCCAGGTCGCGGCGCGAATAATATTTGCCGCCCACGACGACCCCAAAAATCTTGCGGGTGTTGCGGATGTCATCGAGAGGATTTGCGTCCAGCAGCACCAAATCGGCCACGCGCTGCAGTTCCACTACTCCGTATTTGTCCATGTTCGACATGAACAGCGCCGGGTTGAACGTGGCGGACTGCAAGGCCTGCAGGGGAGTGAACCCGCTTTTTACCAGCCACTCCAGTTCATCGTGCAAGCTGAATCCGGGAAACACGTAAGGGTCGGGGCCGTCGCTGCCCGCCATGAACCGCACGCCAGCGCTGTGCATCGCCTTGACCAATTCCAGATCGCGGGCGGCTTCGGCCTTCAGGGCCGCGAGTTCGTCCGGCGAGGTTTTTTCGCGGAGCTTTGCCGGATCCCATTGCCCACGCACCGAAACAGGAACGTACTTCAGTCGAGGATCGGATTCGAGATCCGTATCCTCAATCCGGCTGTTGGTCTCTGTCCACACCAGTGTCGGCACCTGCCAGATGTTGCGCTGCGCCAGCTCCAGGAACAACGCGCCCGCCTTGGCCGGGTCATACGTAGCCATGATTTGCGGGCCGAGTTTCTGATAGGCGGCATAGTCGCGTTTCTCCAGTGCAGCCAGGCCCTGGGCCCGAAGTTCGTCTTCCTGGGAGGAGCAGGCCAGCTGAATCCCAGTGAGGTGCTCGATGCTTTTCTGCCCCGCCGTGGCAGCCTCGCGCACACTCACGGAATGGGGGACATGCCCCACGAACGGGATATTCTCTTTTGCAGATTCGTCGGCGATTGTGAAATAAGATTCCCGGGAAACAGAGAGTATCTTGACGAAATCCAGTCCCCGCTTCTTTACCGTGTCCACTGCGTGGCGCGCATCCTCTGGAGTATTCACCGCGATGGTCTGCCGGTCGCTCTTCCCGGCCGCCAGAAAGGGGCCAGCCAGCAGGAGATGCGGACCCAGAAGCTCTCCACTTTCGATCCGTTTGCGGCGCTCCTCAAGCATATCCGGATCGCCTCCCATGTCCCGCACGCCGGTCACGCCGTTGGCGATGTACAGCGGGTAAATCACCTTGTCGTCCCATGCCGGGGAAACGAAGGCGCTATGCACGTGCATGTCCCACAATCCCGGGATCAGGTATTTTCCATGGGCATTGACGATCTGAATGTTCCGGCCTGGGCCGACAAAGCCCACCTTGGCCAGGCCGCTGATCCGCCCCTTCTTGATCACGAGAGTCACGCCTTCAGCGACCTCGCCGTCGCGCACGCCCACGACATTCACATTGGTGAAAATGAGCACATCGTCGGTGTTCTTTGGCTGGGCCGCGGCCCACAGGAAGGGGGTCAGCAACAGCCCGACGATCAGAGATGCCTTCATGCCCCAAGCTCCGGAAGAATGCGAATCTGGAAATCTAAGTGTGGGCCGCGGCTGCGTCAAACAAATTCAGGAATGTCAGCTTTTTCTCCGCGGGAAGGAAAGACGCTTCGAAAGAATTCCTCGCCAGCTCCCGCAGGTGTTCTTCGGTAAAGCCGAAAGACTGCTGGGCTAGTTGATACTCCCGCGCCAGAGAAGTACGAAACATGGCGGGATCGTCAGTGTTGAGCGTGATCATAATTCCCTGGTCAAAGTACTGGCGGACGGGATGAAGGCTTAACGACGGACACGAGCCGGTGCGTATGTTGCTGGTGAGGCAAATCTCCACCGGGACCTGCCGGGTGGAAAGCTCTTCCACCAGTTCCGGGTCCTGCGCGGCGGTCAGTCCATGTCCGATGCGCTCGGCGCGGAGATTGAGCGCGCCCCAGACCGATTCCGGCCCGGCATTTTCACCGGCGTGGGCGGTCAGGTGCAGTCCTTTTTCGGCGGCATAGGCGTAGGCATCGCGAAACAACTCGGGCGGACCCTTCTGCTCGTCACCACCTATGCCGACGGCCACGACGCTCCGCTCCCGGTGGCGCACCGCGACCTCGAAGACCTCCCGGGCGGCAGCCGGGCCGAATTGGCGCACCGCATCGAAGATCCACAATAGCGAGACGCCAAAATCGCGCTCGCCGCTTTTGCGGCCTCGGTCCAGGCCTTCGAAGATCGCCCCGAAATCCTGCTTGCGCCAAAGACAAACCCCGACCGATACATACACCTCGGCATGCAGCACGCTCTGCGCCTTCAGCCTCTCCATCAGGCGGTAGGTGATGAGTTCGTAATCGTCGGCGGTTCGCAGATCCTCGGTCACCGCCTTGAATGCCATCAGGAAGCCATTGAAATCCTGATAGGTGTAGAGCTGTTCGATTTCAGACAGGCTGCTGGGTTTACCGTGGCGCTGGCGCAGTTCGAGCAGGGTGCTGGGGTCGATCGCACCTTCAAGATGGAGATGCAGCTCGGCTTTAGGCAGGGTAACAATGAACGAGCTGGGCTGCGATGCCATGCTCTTCTGATTGTAGATTGAAGATCGAAGGTTTGCAGGAGAAATGGCGGCTATTAAATCTGAGAACTGAGATCTGGAAACTGACTACCGAAGTTCTTCCCCTCAGACCATTGCAAAAGCCAATTTCTTGGAGGAGGAGATTTCAAACGCTCTCGCGTCGTTCTGACCACGTCACTAGCCTCTGGTTTTCGCAAATTCACTGTGATGACGGCTGTAGAAGATATAAATGGCCAGGCCAATCGCGAGCCAGATGACAAAACGCAGCCATGTGATCACGGTCAGTCCAGTCATGAGTCCGCCACACAACAGCACCGAGATCAGCGGAAACCAGGGAACGAACGGAACGCGGAAGGTGCGCGGACGATCAGGCTGGCGGCGGCGCAGAAAAATGACGCCCAGCGATACCAGGACAAACGCGAACAGCGTACCGATATTCGACAGGTCGGCGGCATCACCGATGTCCACCAGACCAGCCGGGATCCCTACCGCGAAGCATGCGATCCAGGTGGACCAGTAAGGAGTCTTGTACTTGGGATGCACGGCGGAAAAAAGTTTCGGCAGAAGGCCATCGCGCGACATGGCGTACCAGATGCGCGCCTGCCCGTACTGAAAGACGAGTAGGGACGAAATCATGCCAGTGAGCGCGCCCACTACGATGACAGAGCGGAAGAACGGGTGTGCGCCCAGGTATTTCAACGCGTAGGCGACAGGTGCTTCCGCGGCTTCGCCGGAAACAAACGTCGTGTACTTCATCATGCCCAGCAGCACGATGGCAACGCCCACATAAAGGATGGTGCAGATGATCAGCGAAGCAATGATGCCGAAAGGCAGATCGCGCTGCGGAGTCTTGCATTCCTCGGCCGCGGTGGATACGGAATCGAAACCGATGTAGGTGAAGAACACGATGGCGCCGCCAGTCACAATTCCGGCGAATCCCGAGGGCGCGAAGGGCGTCCAGTTGGCCTTGTTAACCAGCATCCCACCCACCACCAAGAAAGTGAGAATGGCGCCGATCTTGATCATCACCATCACGTTGTTGGCGCCGGCCGATTCTTTCACGCCCCGGACCAGCAGCAGCGTGAGGATGAATACGATCAGGAAGCCGGGCACGTTGAAGTATGCGCCCGTCCAATGTCCCGAAGCCCAGACCGGGCTCGCCCACTCATTGGGCAGGTTGAGTCCGAAGGCCGCGAGCTGCGCCTTGGCATATCCGCTAAAACCCACGGCCACGGCCACGTTGCTCACCACATATTCCAGGATCAAGTCCCAGCCGATGATCCAGGCGAAAATCTCGCCCAGGGTTGCGTAGGAATAGGTGTAGGCGCTGCCCGCGATCGGAATCATCGACGCCAGTTCGGCATAGCACAAGCCGGCAAAACTGCAAGCCACGGCCACCAGCAGAAACGAGATGGCGATGGAGGGTCCGGCCGCGGGACGCCCGTGCATCAAAGCTCCCGCCGTGCTTCCCGTGCGCAGGAAATTCGAGATCAGGTCCAACACTTGTGCATGCAGGATGGACGGGGCCGCGAAATGTTCTCCAGCCGCAGCCGTGCCGGTGAGCACAAATATTCCCGAGCCGATGATCGCGCCGATGCCAAGGGCGGTCAGCGACCACGGCCCCAACGTCTTTTTAAGGCGATGTCCCGGCTCGTCGGCTTCCGCGATCAACTTGTCGATTGACTTGCAGCAGAGCAGCTGGTTGTCAGACGTGCGGGCCGTTGGTGGTTGTGCCAAAGGGTTTCGGTCTCCTGTGCTTCCGGCATCAGAAACAGCCATTGGCACTTGGCATTCAGCCAATGAACGTTATGCGCCCACCGCTAATTGCCAAGTGCCGATGCCAACTGCTGCTCTTAACGCTTCGCGGTGCCGCGTGCCATCTTCTTGACTTTGCGCTTGGCCGAACCGCGGGCGTATTCGCGGGGCTTCAGCGGACTTTCCGTCTTGCGCTTCTTTCGCGACGCGCGCTTGCTTTTCTTGCGTTCTTCCTTGCTCAGTGTGGTTGTGTTTGCCATGAGTGCTGTTTGTTTCTCCTTGGAAAATCTAGCTTCTAGCTCTTAGCCATTAGCTCTTAGCCAAAAACATCAGGACACGGGATCTGGCTAAGAGCCAAGAGCTAAAGGCTAAGGGCTGATTCCCTCCAGCTGCGCATACTTCTCCACCAGCTTCTTCAAACCGAAGCGAGGGAATTGTACCGTAATCTTGGCCTCTTCACCTTCTCCTTCGCGCTGGTACACCGTGCCTTCGCCATATTTGGGATGGCGCACCTTCTGTCCCGGACGGAATCCCTTCCGGCCTTTGGGCGGCTCGACCGACAGTTTAGGCGCGCTGAACTTCTTGCCTCGCGAGGCGAAGAAGTCGGCGATATTCTCGATCGAGTTGTAGGACTTGCCGGAATAAGGCGCTGCCGGAGTGCGCGCCTTCTGTTGATTCGTCCAGGCTGCGCTTTGATCTTCATCTTCGTAAGCGTAGTGGGAACCCTCCTGCTCGTGTGGCGGCTCGGCCACACGACCTGAGCGAGCCCTTCTTGATGATCCCAGGTCTTCGACCAGTTCTACCGGGATCTCTTCGATAAAACGCGAAGGGATGCTGGCCTCGGGCAAATCGGTACCGTAACGGCGGCGATAAACTGCCCGAGTCAGAATCAGCGTGTCCATGGCGCGGGTCATGCCGACGTAGCAAAGGCGGCGCTCCTCTTCGATATCGTCAGGCTGCAGGAAGGTCCGCGAGTGCGGGAACAGGCCTTCCTCCAAGCCCGCGAGAAAGACCAGCGGAAACTCCAGGCCCTTGGCGGCGTGCAAAGTCATCAGCGTAATCTGAGCGCGCTCGTCATACGCATCCGCGTCGCTGACCAGGGCGGCGTGGTCGAGAAACTGATCGAGAGTTTCCCCACGGTCGCGCGAATCCATGGCGGCGTTCACCAGCTCGCGCAGGTTCTCAACCCGGGAGAAAGCTTCGGGCGTGTCTTCCTCCTCCAGCAGCTTGATATAACCAGTGCGGTCGATGAGAAATTTCAGAATGTCAGCAGTGCTGGGAGTTGGGGTTGTAGCGCCGGCATCCTGCCGGCTGTCGTGGAGGCGTCCCGCCTTCATCTCTTCGGCGAGCGGGCTGTTCGCCCGCTCTAGAGCCGGCGGGACGCCGGCGCTACCTTCGTCCGCGGATCCCAAGTCACCCCCGAAATCGAACGAGAAATTGTCTGGGCTGAAATCGGTGTCGTCCTCGATGGGCGAAAGATCGATATCTTCGTCCCCCCGCACAGCCTCAGCCGCTGCGGTCTCTTCCAGACGCTGCGCAATCGAACCCGACAGGATGGCGCGCCCGTCCTCGATAATGTTTGTGAAGGCCTTGAGAGCCGTCAGGGCGCGCTGCGGCAAGAGCTGGCGCTTGATCACTTCCGCAATCGCACCCCACAACGAAAGGCCGGTTTCAAGCGCGACCCGTTCCAGGGTTTCAATACTGGTCTTGCCGATTCCGCGGACCGGCGTGTTGATCACGCGCAGCAGCGCGATGGAGTCATCCGGATTATGAATGACTTTGAGGTACGAAATCATGTCCTTGATTTCGGCGCGTTCGTAAAACGAGAAGCCTCCCACCACGTGGTACTTCAGACCATAGCGGCGCATGGCTTCTTCGTAGAGCCGTGACTGCGAGTTGGTGCGGTAGAGCACGGCGGCGCGCGCACTCTCGCCCTGGTCGGCCGCTTCACGTAGGTATTTCGAGATGTAGTCAGCGGCAAAGAGGGATTCGTTTTCGCCGTCCGGAGCCTCGTAATAACCGATCCTGGAGCCTCCCTGGCGCGAGGTCCACAGGTTCTTCCCCTTGCGCTTGATATTGTTCGAGACCACCGCCGACGCACCCTGCAGGATGTTCTGGGTCGAGCGGTAGTTCTGTTCCAGGCGGATGATCTTCGCCTCGGGAAAATCCTTCTCAAATTCCAGAATGTTGCGGATATCAGCGCCCCGCCAGGAATAAATGGACTGGTCTTCATCGCCCACAGCGCAGATATTGTGATGAGAGCCCGCCAGCAGCCGCATCAGTTCATACTGCGGGCGGTTGGTATCCTGATATTCATCGATCATCACGTACTGGTAGCGGCGGTTGTAATAGTCGCGAACCGCCGGCACCGCTTTCAGCAGACGCACGGTCTCGAGCAGCAGGTCGTCAAAATCAAGAGCATTCGCCTTGAGCAGCTCCTTGCGATATTCCTCGTAGATGTGGGCCACTTTTTCTGTCTTGGGATCGCCTGATTGCAGATAAATCTCCTGCGGATCGAGCATGTGGTTCTTGGCCCACGAAATGTGGGAGAGGATGGAGCGCGGAATGGTCTGTTTGTCGTCAATGCCAAGGCGGCGCATCACCGATTTCACCAGTTGCTGCTGGTCAGACTCGTCGTAGATGACAAAGCTCTTGGTCAGCCCGATTGGCGGCTGGCCCGGCACGGCCGACGGAATGCGCAGCTGTTCAATGTCCCGCCGCAGCACCCGCACGCAGAAAGAGTGAAAGGTCGAAATCGTCGGCTTGGCGATGGAGAGGCCGCCCACCAGCTTGTCCACCCGCTCAACCATCTCCTGCGCGGCCTTGTTGGTAAAGGTCATAGCCAGAATGGCCTCCGGCATCACGCCCAGATTCTCGATCAGATACGCGATGCGGAAGGTAATGACCCGGGTCTTGCCGCTGCCCGCCCCCGCGAGAATGAGGACCGGCCCGTCCGTGGTTTCAACGGCGGCGCGTTGTTGCGGGTTGAGTTGGTCGAGAAAAGACAAATGTGGAACGGCTCCAGCGTGCCCTGGTTGAATTTTACCTGCTTTAGCGGGGGTTATCCTGTCTTCGCGGCGTCACGATTGGCTGCGCACGCTTCACACGGGCACACATCACGCAGAAACTGCCAGGAATAAATGCCCAGTTCGTGGCCATCGTTCCAGTGAAATTTGATGGCGTACTTGCCGACCGGGTCGGCGGACAGGGGCTTGGCCGCCTCCTTGAACATGGGCAGTGCCCCAGGCGCGAGTTTAGGCCGCTCTCCGGGCCTGCGCCCGGATTTGCCGCGCTCGTCGTCACAAAGAGCGCAGGGGCAGGCATCACGCAGGAAGGGGAAGGTGTAGTGGGAGCGGTGGCCGTCCTTCCATTCGATCTCAACGCCGGTCCCGGTTGTCAGGTTGACTCTTACCGACTTGGGATCGGGCGACAAGGCCATGATTCAGTATCGCACAGAGCCCTCTTCGCGGCCTTTGCGATACCTTTGCGTCCTTTGCGGTTTAAGATTCTTGAACGATTGAGGCGAGGGCAAGACTTACCGCAAAGGACGCGAAGAAACCCCGCGAAGTGCGCAAAGCAAATCAGACTGTTGCCCCGTGGGCACTGCGCTGTGGGTGAAGTTGTCGCAGGGCGAGAAATCCGGTAAAATCTATGTTTTGCACACTAAGTTCTGAACTTACCGGGAGCAGTCAATGGCACAAGTATGTGAGATCTGCGGCAAAGGGCCGCAATTCGGAAACAACATCAGCCACGCCCATAACATCACCAAGCGTCGCTGGAACGTGAACCTGCGTCCGGTGCACGCCAAGGTGGGCGCCGCGACCAAACGCATCCGCGTCTGCACCTCCTGCCTGCGCAGCGGCAAAGTCGTGAAGGCCTAAGCGCCCTTTTCCCGGCAAAGACCCACCACCCCCGTCCGAACTCCTTGCTTAGAATCACTGTGGATTGGGTGCAGGTGTCGATATTCGGCTGGCACCGTTTAGTTCCGCCCCGGTATATATATCGTGATACGATATATAAGAGATCGAAGATGGGAGAAATCCTCACGCTCTCCGACTACCAGGCGCTGGCCGAACTGCGCTACCAGATTCGCAGATTCATGCACTTCAGCGAACAGGCTGCCCGCCGGATGGGTCTGGAGCCGCATCAGCACCAGTTCATGCTGGCCTTGAAGGGCTTGCCCGATGGCATCCGGCCGCGCATTGGAGATTTGGCGGAGCGGCTGCAAATCCAGCACCACAGTGCCGTGGAGTTAATTAATCGGTTGGCAGCGGGAGGCTACGTAAAGCGCGGACGCCATAGCCAGGACAGGCGGGAGGTATTGATCGCCTTGACTGAGAAAGGGGAGCGCGTATTGCGCGAACTCTCCCTTTGCCACACGGCCGAGCTGCGTTCGCAAGGGCCCAGGCTGCTAAGCGCCCTCAAGGGGGTAATCAGGAACGGTTCGGCGACCAAACCCCGCAGGGCTTCCCCGGACTCCTCTAGGAGAACAAAGTAACGAATGCCCGAAGTCGAAGGTCATACCCACAAGACAATCAGGATCGATCCCGCCCGCGAGTCCGCCCTGCCGGGATACGAACATGCGATGGACTCAGGACGCAGGCACCAGATCTCCCGCATGTTGTTGTTGTCTCTCATGGGCATTGTGGTCGGAATCATCGGCGGCCTGGTTGCGGAAGGGCTGTTGCGCGCGATCAATTTCATCTCCAACATCTGCTTCTATGGCCGGGCAACATCCGCCAACCTGCCTCCAAACCTTGCGCCGCACCACCTCTGGACCCCTCTGCTGCCGGCAGCGGGCGGATTGCTGGTGGGCCTGCTGATTCATTACTTTTCTCCGGAGATCAAGGGCGACGGCATTCCCGAAGCGATGTCGGTGGCGCTCAATCATCGCAGCATCGTGAAGCCGCGGGTCAGCTTTTTCAAGCCCTTGAGCGCAGCTATTACCGTGGGCAGCGGCGGCCCGTTCGGCGCGGAAGGACCAATCATTCAGACGGGTGCCGCGCTAGGCTCCCTGATCAGCGGGGTGATGCCGTCTTCTCCCGCGGAACGACGTGTCCTGTTGGCTTGTGGTGCTGCGGCAGGCCTGGCGGGAGTTTTCAAGACTCCGTTCGCCGGGGTCATGCTGGCGGTGGAGCTGCTGGTTTTTGAGTTTCGGGCCCGCTCATTCGTACCCATCGCACTGGCCTCCGCTACCGGCACTATGATCGCGATGGGATTCCGCGGTGCTTTGTCGGTTTTTCCCGTGATCACTGCGTATCAATTTCACCCCCTGGAATTGCCTTTTTTCTTGTTGCTCGGAGTGGTCTGTGCCGGGCTCGCCTGGCTCATGACCCGCACTCTCTATGCCTGCGAAGATTTTTTCGAACATCTAAACATATGGTTCCCGCTGGTGCCGGCGATCGGTGGCCTGCTGGTCGGAATCATTGCCATTTTTTATCCGCAGGTCCTGGGCACCGGATACGCCGTCATCGCTGATCTGCTCGCGAGGCCGCATCCGCTCTCCTTGCTCTTAGGAGTGGGCGCCGCCAAGCTTGTAGCTTTTGCAGTTTCGCTCGGATCGGGCGCTTCGGGCGGAACGTTCGCGCCTGCGTTGATGATCGGTGGTAGCCTGGGCGCGGCTTTCGGTTCACTCGTCCATCTGCTCTTGCCCAACGCCTCCACCATCGGAATTTATGGCATGGTGGCCACCGCGGCCTTGTTCGGCAGTCTGTATCGCGCCACTCCCAGTGCCATTCTGTTTGTGCTGGAGGTGACGGGGGCCTACAACGCCATGCTGCCGGTATTCCTGGTTGCCGTGGTCGCTGATTTAGCAGTCCACTTCTTCATGCGTAACACCATCAACACCGAGCGTCTGGTTCGTCGAGGCCACCTCGTGCCAGATGCGTATGAGATCGACCCGATGAAGATGCTGCGGGTTCGCGACATCATGAGTGTGGGTGCGGACACAGTGCGTACGCACCAGAGAGTGATTGACTTTCTTCCTGCCATTCTGGCGCACGACTGTGTGCCGGTAGTGGATGAGAAGGATCATGTTGTCGGGCTGCTCTATCGGCAGGACGTGATGGGCTCAAAGTCTGACGCAACCGCGGTGTCGCTTGCACATGCTGAATTTCCTGTCGCCTATAGCCACGAAGTGGTGCACCACGTCGCTGAACGCTTCCTGGCCGGAGGCTACGGGCATGCGCTCGTGCTGAACCGCGAAAGCGGTGAACCGGCCGGCATCCTGACTGCCTTTGACATCCTCAAGACCAAAAACTGGCAAATCGTGCAGGAGATGTCCGAGCCCAGCCGGTTTTCCGGGGCATCGCTGCTCCGCTTTGGCACTGTTACGGAGGCGGGCGACACTGAAGATGGACCGGAATGAGGCCAAGGCGCTATGGATGCGGAAATTTCTCTTAAGGTTTGGAAGGGGTCTGCGCACTCGCACCGACCCTTTTCTGCGCCGCTGCAATCAAAGGTCGGAGCGCCTGCACGGACACGCCCAGGGTCCCGCCGGAGAAGCCGTCGATGTAGGCTTCGTTGATGCCGATGACCTGCCCCTGGGAGTTAAACACGGGGCCGCCGCTGCCACCGTGGGCGGTAGGGGCGTCGTAGATAAGCTTGTCGCCGACCACGTCGCCCAGATGTCCGCAGGTGGCCGACGGACGGATCAGCGATAGCGCTGCCAGTTCGTTGGCCGCGCCAATGTCATCGCGGCGATAGGCCAGGCGCTCGTAAACCGCCGGCGGCGACTTCGCCACCATCCCCAGCACTCCCATGGGGTATCCAACGACCGCGACCAATTCTCCCGGATTTGAAGCCCGCTCGGCCAGGGGCAGTGGACGAAGGCGGCTTATGGCCTGCGAATTTTCTACGTGGAGCACGGCCAGGTCTCCGCTCGCGGACAGCACCAGAGGCGTGATATCCACCGGCAGGGGGAATCCCGGAAAGAAGGCCACAAGCTTTTCCAGCAATGGCTTGGCGCCCTTGCTGATCAGGGCATCAGCTTCGGAGTCTCCGTACCAGGGCTCGGCCACGTGACGGTTGGTGGCCAGCAACCCTTCCGCCACCACGAAGCCAGTTCCGGAAATACGGGCGCGCAGGGCGGGCCGGTGTCCTGGCATGGCGACCTGGTAGATCCCGTAGATGTAGCAGATTGAATTGCGATAGCGGTTCAGGACCAGCGCCGGCATGGCTTGTTCCTGCTTCAGTTCATCCACATCGCGGGTAAGCTGCCGGAGTTCGTCCTGGTGATCGTTGGCGATCACTGGGCGAGCCGGCGCCGGTGCCGGCACTGGCAGTGGGGCGGGCGGAGCGTAGTAGTGGGCCATGACGCCCGTCCCTATGATCAGGAACAGGCCCAGGACGACTTCCACCAGCCGTGCCCACGTGGTGCAGACCGGCTCTTCTTCCGATGAATGATGCTTCTCGACCATGAGGACAAACTGGTTGCCGCGGGCAAATTGGGGGAGGGAAATGCGCGTCCGCCGGGCATCCTGTGAGCTACTATCTTGGGGCCTGGAGGCAGGGTCTTCTAGGGTACGGAAGGTGATGTACGGGTGGACCTATGGCTCTTTGATACCTAGCCGTTGCGCCATCTCCTCATAGAGAAAGCCCTCGCCCACGCGGTAGGGTTGCACCCACTCGCCGTCGATGACAAATTGTGGGAGGGCGCGCTTTCCAGTGCGGGCGATCACTTCGTCGGCCGCCCCGGGCGTGGTTTCGATGTCAACCTCTTTGAAGGGAATGTTATGCCCCTGCAGGAAACGCTTGGCCACCCGGCAGTCGGAACACCAGAGCGATGAATAGACCACAACTTCCATAGGACTTGCTTTTGCGCCCTTGGCGCGATCTTCGCTGCGACCTTTACGGCCAAAACAAAGCCGCCAGCGTAAACTGACGGCTGCGAGCTGATAGCTGAAAGCTGGCTAATTTTCGTACAACAGCACGCCTTCGGCCTTCTCCGAGTCCACCGGACGGTAGTACAGCTTCTGTCCGTCCAGGAAGACCTCGATGAACGCCGGGCGGGTCGTGATCGTGCCCTGGATCAGCGCCTCCGACAGCGGGTCCTCGATGTATTTCTGCAACGCCCGCCGCAGCGGACGCGCACCGTAACTGCGATCGCCCAGGGTCTGGTTCAGGATCCACTTCTTGGCCTCATCGGTGACCGTAACCGTAATCGACTTCTGGGCCAGGTTCTGATTGAGCTGCGTGACCATCAGTTCCAGAATCTGGATCAGGTCCTGTTCGCCCAGAGCGGTGAACAGAATGATCTCATCCAGACGGTTGAGGAACTCCGGATTGAAGGTGCGCTTCACTTCGCCCTTGACCAGGTCCTCCACCTTGCCCGAAATCATGTCCTCGTTGCTCGACTGGAAACCCAGGCCTTCGCGCTTTTGCAGGTGCCGGGCGCCAATGTTCGAGGTCATGATGATGATCGTATTTTTAAAGTCCACCGTGTTGCCCAGGCCGTCGGTGAGCTGGCCATCTTCAAATACCTGCAAGAGGATATTGAAGACGTCCGGGTGGGCCTTCTCGACTTCGTCGAGCAGGACGACGGAGTAAGGCGCACGCTTCACGCGCTCCGTCAGCTGCCCGCCTTCTTCGTAACCGACGTAGCCCGGAGGCGAGCCGATCAGCTTCGAGACCGAGTGCTTTTCCATGAACTCGGACATATCGAAGCGAACCAGCGACTTCTCGCTCCCGAACATGAACTGGGCCAGCGTACGGGCAACTTCCGTTTTGCCGACGCCCGTGGGTCCGAGGAACAGGAACGATCCGATGGGCCGGTTGGGACTCTTCAGGCCGGCGCGGCTGCGGCGGATGGCGCGGGCCAGGGCGATGATGGCCTTGTCCTGCGAGATGATCCGCTTGTGCAGCTCTTCTTCGATGCGCAACAGCTTGGCCGACTCTTCTTCCTTAATGGAGGTAATGGGTACGCCGGTCCAGCGCGACACCACATCCTCGATGTCCTCCCGACCGACAACGCCGGTGGAGGATTCATCGAGGTGGTATTTTTCGCGAAGAGCGCGCAGGTTCTCGCGCTCCTTGCGTTCCTCATCCGAGTAGAAGCGCGCCTTCTCGAACTCGTGGTTCGCGATGGCGTTCTCCATACGGTGGACGATGAACTTGATGCGCTTCTGAACTTCAGTGATCTCTTCCGGCAGTGAAGTCTGGCGCAGCTTGACCCGCGCTCCGGCCTCGTCGATCAGGTCGATGGCCTTGTCCGGCAGAAAGCGGTCCGGAATGTAACGGTTCGAATGCGATACCGCGAAGTTGATGGACTCGTCGGTGTAAGTGACGGCGTGGAATTTCTCGTACCTGTCTTTGATCCCGAACAGGATCTTCGTGGCGTTGGCCTCGTCCGGAGGCGGAACTTTTACCGCCTGGAAGCGGCGTTCCAGGGAGCGATCTTTCTCGATGGACTTGCGATACTCGCCCGGAGTAGTGGCGCCGATGCACTGAATCTCACCCCGCGACAACGCCGGCTTCAGAATGTTGGCGGCATCGAGCGAACCTTCCGCCGAGCCCGCGCCCACCAGGGTATGCAATTCGTCGATAAAGATGATGGAGTTCTGCGATTCCATCAGCTCCTTCATGATGGTCTTCAGGCGCTCTTCAAACTGGCCGCGATACTTGGTGCCCGCGACAATCAATGAGAGGTCGAGGCCCAGAATGCGTTTATCGGCCAGAAACGACGGGACTTCGCCGTCCGCGATGCGCTGTGCCAGCCCTTCGACGATGGCGGTCTTACCCACGCCAGGCTCGCCGATCAGTACCGGGTTGTTCTTGGTGCGGCGGCACAGAATCTGGATGACGCGCTCCAGTTCGCCATCCCGTCCGACCAGCGGATCGAGCTGGTTATCCATGGCGGCCTGGGTCAGGTCGCGGGAAAATTCGCTGAGCAGCGAGGATTCGCGTTGACGCTGGGGCTGCGATTTCTCCTGGCTGCTGCGCGCCAGTTCCTCCCGAATGGTCGATAGTCTCAAGCCGCGTTCATGCAGAATCTCAGCCGCAAAGCACTTTTCTTCTCTGAGTAAACCCAGAAGCAAATGCTCGGTCCCGATGTGCTTGTGCGAAAGCCGCTCCGCCTCTTCCGCGGCATAGGCCAGCACCCGTTTGCACTCATTACTTAATGGCAGATCCACCGAAGTCGAAACTTTCTCCCGGATGGTGGTGTGTCCTTCGATCTGCTTGCGAATGGATTCGACTGAAGCGTGCGAACGCAGAAAGCGATTGGTCAGGGCTTTGTCTTCGCGCAAGAGTCCAAGCAGCAAATGCTCCGTCTCAATATAAGGAGACCCGAACTGGCTGGCTTCGTAGCGCGCAAAAAAGATGACGCGCCTCGCTTTTTCCGTATAACGTTCAAACATAAAGCCCTACCCCCCTGGCTTCCCAAGGACGGGAGTCCCCGGAAACCATCGGCCCCAAGATCATTATGCAATCAAGCGTCCGTCACGTCTATGGCCCGTAAGCGCTGGTTTGTGAACCAGAGTCCCGTTACCAAAGAAACCTGACTTCAGCCCCTCGCGAACGTTTGCAGCACCTTACAAACTTTCTTCGCACTTTTTCCATTTCGGCACGTTTGGCGAAAGTTTGTCAATTCTTTCATCCCTAGCCAGAAAGCGTCTCTGGCGGAACTTCTTCCATTCGCCCGCGCTGCAAGCGCAGCACCCGATGGCAGCGGCGCGCAAAGGCGAAGTTGTGGGTGGCAATAAGAGAGGTCAGCTGGTAGTCGCGATGGAGCCGGGCAATCAATTCAAAAACCGAGTCCGCTGTGCGGCTGTCGAGATCTCCGGTGGGCTCATCCGCCAGCAAAAGCTTGGGCTGGGTGATGAGTGCCCGGGCCAGAGCCACCCGCTGCTGCTCACCGCCGGAAAGCTCGCCCGCCCGGTGATGCGAACGCGGCTCCAGTCCTACCTCGTGCAGCCACCGCGAAGCTTCCCCCTCCGCCCTCTGCCGGGCCAGACCCCGAAGCAGAAGCGGCATGGCCACGTTTTCCAGTGCCGTGAATTCCGGCAGCAGGTAGTGGAACTGCCAGACGAAACCGAGTTCATGGTTTCGGAACCCGGCCGCGTCATCTTCCGAAAGCGAACTCAACCGCAAGTGGGCGCAGTATACGTCACCCGCAGACGCACGATCAAGAGCGCCGAGGATGTGTAACAAGGTACTCTTGCCCGAGCCCGACTCACCCACGATGGCAAGCATTTCCCCCCTGGCTACCTGGAAGGACAAATTGTCAAAGAGCACCAGGTCCGACTCGCCCGAGCGAAAGACCTTTTTCAGACCTTCGACGCGCAGCATCGTTTCCTGTTCAATTAGATGCAAAAGGCCGGCTCCTCGGCTCACGCCAGCGGCCAGCCATTAGCTCTTAGCTATCCGCAAGCCCAACTCCTCATTAAAACATGAAACGAGGGGGCCGAGACCTCCAGCTCTCGCTTTGGAGAGCGTCCATGAAGGAAACCTTAAGCCCAATTCTTGCGAATTACGACATGACCATGGTCACTCCGCCGGACACGGGTCACTCGTAGCGCAGAGCTTCAGCGGGAAGAATGCGCGCCGCCGACCAGGAGGGATACAACGTCGCCACCAGGGAAATCCCGATGGCCACCAACGCAACCAGGGCGCCATCGATCAGGCGGGGCGCGAAGGGCACGTAGTCGATTGAGTACACCTCAGGAGCGAGCGACAACAGGTGGTAGTGGCCTCCCGCCCACGAAAGCGTGTAGCCGAGCACCAGCCCGATCGCAGTTCCGATGACGCCGATCAAGAGCCCCTGGGTAATGAAAAGACGGCGCACCTGCGATTTCCGCGTGCCCATGGACATCAGCACAGCGATATCGCGCGTCTTTTCCATCACCATCATGGTCAGTGAGATCAGAATATTCAGGGCAGCGACGAAGACGATCAGTCCGATGGTGATGAACGTCACCAACCGCTCCAGCCGCAAGGCGCGGAACAGCGCCTTGTTCTGCTCCATCCAGTTGGTGGCCATGAAACCTTTGCCGGCAGCCTGTTCGAGTTCCCGGGAAATTTTTCCCGCCTGATAAATGTCGTCCACCTTGAACTCGAGCACCGTGATCTGGTCACCCAGACCCTCCAGATTTTGCGTGTCGGAAAGACGGGTGAACGCCCAGGAACTGTCGTAGTCGAAAAAACCTGAATTGAAAATCCCCACCACGCGGAAGCGGCTGTACTTCGGAACCAGCCCGAACGGTGTAAGTTCTCCCTGTGGACTCGTGACCAGCACCACCGAGTTCAACGTGGCGCCGAGGTCCTCGGCAATGTCCTTTCCCAGAACGATGGGCGGCATCGAAGCGATGCGCTCCTGCACCGCGTTCAGATCGTCAGGAGAGTTCGTGCGGGGGCGGGTCTCGGACCCGCCCAGGCCGGGTTGAGGACCCGGCTCCGCCCCGCCTTTGTCCAACGGATCCGTCGATCCAATCTTCACCGTGCTCAGCAGGTCGCTGACCTTGCGCTCATAAGCAGGAATCATCCCTTTCAATACTGCCCCGCGAGCCCGCGGGCCCCTCGATATCAACACTTGTTCGTAAATTGCAGGCGCAGTGCCGACCACGTGTGGCTGCCTGGACAAACGCTCCATTAGCGGGCGCCAGTTCTTGATACCGTCGCTCTCCACCCGCAAGAGATTGATGTGCGAGGTCGAACCCAGCAGGCGGTCTTGCAGGTCCTGGCGGAATCCATTATTGATGGCAAGAGCCACTACCAGCGATGCCACTCCGGCAGCGACCCCGGCGATGGAGATCCCGGTAATCACGCCAATAACAGCCTGGCGGCGTTTGGCGCGAAGATAGCGAGCGGCGATGAAGAATTCGAAGCGCATGGGGGAAGCTATCAGGCGTCAGCTATCAGCTTTCAGCCAAATCGAATTATAGACGCCGCACGCTCTGGAGCTTGAATCGATCCTTAAGTTGGCGTCATCCGCAACCGACGGACGCGGCCCCCATTTTGGCCGCCACGAGGTTCACCCTAAATAAGGTCCCTCCACTGCGTTCGTCCCCAGGTTGTCCCTTGGGCCTCCCCTTCATCTACCCGCCCTCGGCGGCCATACTCCGGCTTCCCTTGCACCCGATATACTGTGGCTATCTGAGCGCTGCGCTCAAAGCAGCCGGAGGCGGAGCACTTGAAAATATCGGGACAGTCAATCATCGGATTCCGTTCGGCCACCAGCTCTGGGCTACCTTTTCGCGCTACCAATCCCCGCACCGGCGAGAGTCTGCCGCCGGACTTCTTCTCCGCGGGAACCGCCGCGGTAGATCTGGCCGCCAGCCTGGCGCATGAAGCGTTTGCCACCTACAGCCGGATTTCAGGCCGTGAAAAAGGGAAATTCCTGCGCACCATGGCGGCCAAACTTGAAGGCGCTGTGGATGCGCTGGTCGAGCGCGCCGAGCAGGAGAGCGCTCTGCCCAAGACCCGCCTGCAAGGCGAAACCGCGCGCACCTGCGGCCAGCTTCGCCTGTTCGCGCAGGTGGTGGAGGAGGGTTCGTGGGTCATGGCCCGCATCGACCGGGCTGATGCCGGCCGCAAGCCGGCTCCGCGGCCCGATCTGCGCTCCATGTTGCATCCGCTCGGCCCCGTGGTGGTCTTTGGCGCGAGCAACTTTCCCCTGGCCTTCTCGGTGGCGGGTGGAGACACTGCCTCGGCGTTGGCGGCAGGAAATCCCGTGATCGTCAAAGGGCATCCGGCCCACCCCGGCACCAGCGAGCTGGTGGGCCAGTTGGTGCGGGAGAGTGTTCAGGAGTGCGGCTTGCCGGAAGGAGTCTTCTCACTCCTGCTGGATTCCGGCACCGGAGTGGGCGTGACGCTGGTCAAACATCCGCTGATGAAGGCCGTAGGCTTTACGGGATCGCATAGTGCCGGGAGAGCACTGATGGACCTGGCGGCCGCGCGTCCCGAACCCATCCCCGTGTTTGCCGAGATGAGCAGCACCAACCCGGTTTTCATTCTGCCGGGCGCGCTACGGCAAAGCGGCGACGAGCTGGCAACCGGAGCGTACGCTTCGGTCACGCTGGGAGCGGGCCAGTTCTGCACCAAGCCCGGACTCTTATTCCTGCCGCAGAACGGCGACGCCACGAACTTCATTGAGAAGTTGGGGAACCTGGTCGTCGAGTCCCGTCAGTTCAACCTGCTGACGTCCGGCATACGCACCGCTTATCGATCTGCCACGGCGCGTCGCCAGACCGAAAAGGGAGTGAAGCTGCTGGCTGCACGGCGGGCTTCTGGTGACGATCAGGAGCTCGGCGTAGGCGCCGCGCTCTTTGAAGTCGACAGCGAATCATTTCTGCAAAACCCCGATCTGGCTGGGGAAGTCTTCGGCCCTGCCACCCTGGTCATCCGCCATTCCAGCCGTGCCCAGGTCCTCGAACTGGCGCGCAATCTGGGCGGGCATCTGACTGCCACCATTCATGGCACGGAGTCCGATCTCCGCGAGTTCAGTGACTTACTCGCAATCCTGAAGACCAAGGTTGGCCGGCTGGTATTTAACGGCTTCCCGACCGGGGTCGAAGTGTCCCACTCCATGGTGCACGGTGGCCCCTATCCATCGACCTCAGATGGACGCTCGACCTCGGTGGGCAGCGGAGCAATTTTCCGCTTCTGCCGCCCCGTCTGCTACCAGGGATTCCCCGAATCCACCCTGCCCGACGAATTGCGAGACGCCAACCCCCTTGGCATCTGGCGGATGCTGGACGGAGAAATGACCAAAGAAGCGCTACCTTGCTAGCGCCTCAAGGAGAGGTGGCAGAGTGGCCGAATGCGGCGGTTTGCTAAGCTTCCCACGGTCTTGTCGATTTAATCTTTCCTATAAGTTACATGCGGGAGCAAGTGCTCTCAAATGGGGTGATGCAGCCTCATCCCGGGGTATTTGCTCCCCGCCTTATTCCCCACTCTCAGTGATCATGAGCGAGACGTCTTACAGCGACTTGCAATCGGGGGGAAGTGTGCCTGTAGGAATCGTTCTGTAGCGTTCCGATAATTTACCGCCCAGGCGTCTCGGGCGGCCCGCAATCGGGTTCGCAA
Source organism: Terriglobales bacterium (assembly GCA_049799615.1). Lineage (GTDB taxonomy): Bacteria > Acidobacteriota > Terriglobia > Terriglobales > Acidobacteriaceae > JAIQFF01. The sequence continues at coordinate 4,655 of JBARIF010000151.1, read as the reverse complement.
CCGTAATTAAGGGCGGGGTGGGGCGAGTCCCCCATAAGTGCCATATCAGTGAACTGCAGCTTTCTGTATACTTCCTCGTCCGTCTGTGGAGGTTGTTATGCCGGGCAAGGATTCGGCTCCTGCTCCGCAGAATGCGTCGGTGTCTCTGACCCGTGCGGCGGAAGCTCACATCGTCGTTTATTCCCGCAAGGCCCTATTCCTGATCTTAGTGCTGGCATTCGCATTGCGTCTGGGCTGGGCATTGCACAGCGCGCACGCCGTGGAGAATGAAGGGGCGGAATACGCTCGCATCGCGCAGAACCTTCTACACCAGCATCGTTACAACGGCATTCTGGGCGGACCGGAATCGATCTTTCCTCCACTCTACCCTTGCCTGATCGCGGTCGGATCCTTCCTCACGGGGGATACGGAAATTGCGGGAAGGGCGATTTCGGTGGTGATGGGAAGCTTGCTGGTAGTGCCGGTGTTTTTCATGGGGCGGCGACTCTTCGGTTTGCGAACCGGCTACCTGGCCGGGGCCTTGATTGCGTTACAACCCCTTCTGGTAGCGCTCTCCGCGAGTGTCTATGTCGAGTCCACGTATCTCACGCTTCTATTCGGCGGACTGTACTTCGGCATACGTGCGCTCGACTTCGATCACCTCAGGCACGCGTTTCTTTGTGGTCTGTTGCTCGGCCTGGCTTACCTGGCCCGTCCGGAAGGTTTGGCTTACGCTGTGCTGGTGGGGGTGTTTATAGCGCTTGCACTCGCCTTTCGAGAGACTCCGACTGAGACAGCGCTGAAGTACGCCTGCACTCTAGCAGTCGCCACAATGATTCTGGTGATTCCGTACGCCACCTATCTTACCGCTCGCGGCGGGACCCTCCGGCTGGAGGGTAAATCGGCGCTGAATGAAATCATCAATCAGCGGATGAATCGGGGTATGGACTACCTCGAGGCCGGCTATGGTCTGGGCCCCCACCTGGAACCGGAGGGGCCGTATCTCACGGCTGATCAGTTTGCCCTGAAGGTGCCGTCGATGTCGCACGAACTCGCCACGATGGCCCGATCTTATTTTCACGGGATTGTAGGCCGAACGGCCCACGTCGTGATCGGAGTGGCTATGGAAAGAGCCTTCGGATCGACGCTGATTTGCCTTCTGGCCCTGGTCGGGATCTTCCGGCCCGGTTGGGCTGACCGGAAATGGTTTGGAGAAGGGTTGCTTTTGGGCGCCGCAGGACTGACGTTAATCATCCTGCTTTCGCTCCGCTTTGTTTGGGGCCGCTACCTGTTCCCCTTTCTTCCTTTTCTGGTGCTTTGCGCAGCTGTTGGAATCGATTTCATCAGCCGGCGAATTGTGCAGTGCCTGCGCGGCACGAAGCTTGCGAGAGTGGCGACCGTCACGCCACTCGTTCTCACAGCCACACTCCTGCTTTGGGCGATGCCGGGAGTACCCAGAGACAGGGAGCTGGCTGAAAGTTCTGAAAAATACTTAAAGGAAGCGGGGCGCTGGCTGGATCGATACAAACCCGGCTCCAAGAGTCTGATGGCGGTAGGCTCGACGCTTCCCTATTACGCCAACGGAACGCAACTGTATTTGCCCTACACTGACTCTACGCGCGCCCTCGCCTATATTCACGGCAAGCGCCCTGACTTCATAGTGCTCCAGGGCGATGAGCTGAATACCCGGCCCTACATGCGTGATTGGTTCCAGCACTCCATTCCAGACGCTTGTGCGCAACCGATCCGACATACCGACGGGACAGAATTGCAGGAGATCGAGATTTATCAGTGGAACTGCTCCAAATGAACCCTGGGCCTTCGGAGAATCTGGACGGCCTTAGGGACGTACTCGCCAAAGCTCACTGCACACATCCTGAGGCGGCCGGCTCGAGGATTTGACGGAAGAGCAACTCCAAGCCTTCATTGATCGACATGCGATTAAGCGCAACATGTCTACAGATACAAGAGAAGCAAAGCCCTTTTGCAGAGCGTAGTGCGGCTCGGCGGTCCGCAACGGATTCTGACGGTGAGCACTGCAAAGGGCTCTAGCCTGGCACAGACGGGATAGGCTATAGGGCAATGGAAAATCGAAAAGCATACGCGACTGATCCACAATCAAGTCGCGTTCGGCCGTCATCACCTCAAGTTCTGCGTCGGTTCGAGCTTCTTGGCGAGTGCGGGGCCAGCATCCGGCCCGATGTTCGCTAACGGCAAGGGCAAGGCTCTGGACCTGGACAGCCTTTACCATCGCCGGATGAAAGAGCCTTGCAAAGCGGCGGGGATCGAGTGGGAAGGTTGACACGGCCTCCGGCGAGGCCTCGCGGCAAACTTGACCGGATCGGCGTGAGGGAATCCATCACGGCGATGGTGCTCCGTCACTCCATTGATCGTGTGACGCGGAAGCACTACGCCAAGCCGCCCCCACTCCAAACGATGGCTGCGATGCAGCGGCTCTCGGAAACGATCCTCGCGTTGGACAAGCCGAAAATGCTCCCCGTTGCTCCCCGGAGAGTCCAGAACGGATCGAAGGTAGCAGCAGAGACCCGGTGGATTCAACGAGGCCAGAGACAACGCAAATGCTTGCGATCGAAGCGACAACCGCACTTCTACCGACCGTGGTAAACTTGTTTTTCCGCACGCAGGAGAGGTGGCAGAGTGGCCGAATGCGGCGGTTTGCTAAACCGTTGTACGGGCTAACACCTGTACCGAGGGTTCGAATCCCTCCCTCTCCGCCAGTACTTTTATTTGCAATGAGTTGTGAGCACTCGCAATGAGTGGAGATGGCCTTCGCAAAACGCGCCCAAAAGTCAGATTGTCATAAAATTGTAATGGTTTGCTATTGGACAGATCCGTCTGGCAGCTTCGGAGATCGTTCCTCCCGCGATACGTGGTCGCCTCGTAGATTTTCCAGCTTGTGAATTGCGTCCCTTCGGTATTCGTCGATAGCACGGGCGTAGGTGCTCAGGATGCTCGTGCTTGAGTGCCCGATGATCTGGGCCACGAAGAGCGGCGACACGCCTGCCTGAGTCAACCTTGTGGCGAGCGTCGCGCGTAGGTCGTACTGCCAGAAGTATGGAAGGCCAGCATCCCTTAGCGCTTTTGCCCAGCTTCTGCGTAAGTCCTTCAGCGGCTTCGACGGGTCGTGCAGGCTCGGGAACACATAAGAAGAGAATTCCGGACCGAGAAGGCTACGCCAGCGCAAGAGCTCGATCTTGCATCTGTCTGAGATAGGGATAGAGCGCTCTCCGGCTCTCGTTTTCGATTCACGCACGCGAATCAGGTCGTTCACGAAGTCGACATCGTTCCAAAGCAGCGACAATGCTTCTCGCCGTGACCGCATACCCGTTTCGAGAATCAGAACCGACAAGGCCCGAATGTGAGGTGTCGCTGCTGCGAGGAGTCGATCCTCCTCTTCAAAGGTCAGAATGTGGGGACGACGGCGTCGCTTGCGCTCTTCAAGGAATTCCACATCTCGGAACGGACTTTCGCTAATGAGCATTTTGCGCTCTGCCAATTTCATCATCCGATGGAGCACCGCAAGATCGCGGTTTACGGTTGCGGTGCGGACGTCCTGTGCTAAACGTCTCTCCTTGAAATCTTCGATTACGTCTGCCGTGATCTCCGAAAGCTTCAAATTCCCGAAGCAATCCGCCAGATTGCGAGCTGATGATCTGTATCGTTTCTGGGTGTTTGGATGTTGGACGGTTAACAGAAACCGCTGTGCATATTCGTCAAAGTGGGGCGCCTTGGATTTTGTCAGCCGCAGTCTTCCTTCTCTTGCTGCGCCTTTGCGGATGTCTAAAAGTTGCCGCGCATCCCGTTTTTTGGTCGAACGCGTGCTCTCAAATCGCTGGCGTCCTCCGACAGTGTAACTAATCCACCACGTTTTCCCTCGCAGGTACATTCCCATGGTCTAGTGCTCCGTCCTCAGAGGCGACACTCTTGGGGTTAGTCCAGTTTTCCCTTGCGGACGCAAACTCTGTGGGCTGTAAAGACGCTGGTTCCATACTTCGCGGCAAGTTCCCTGAACGTGGCGTTGGTTCGAGCTCGTTCCTTCCTCAGTTCTGCCACATCCTTGGGCTTCAACACGCGTAGCGGTGGTCGGCCTAAGACCTTACCTTGGCTTCGGGCGGCTCGTATTCCGGCTTTGACGCGTTCCACAATCAGAGCCCTCTCCCACTGGGCGATTGCACCGATGATCTGGAACAGCATCTCTCCATGCGGAAGTGAGGTGTCAATTGCTTCCGTGCATGACACGAAGGCGATACCCAGGGTTCTGAACATTTCCAGCGCATTCAGTAGTTGTTTAAGGGATCGTGCGAATCTGTCGAACTTCCACACCACCACGATGTCGATTTTCCGGCGACGGCAGTCCGCTAGCAGAGCATCGAGAGCCGGACGTTTTTCGACTGTGCCTGAGATCCCTTTGTCACTGTACTTTTTGAACACCGTCCAGCTCCGACGCCTCACATACTCAACCAGCTCCCGTTCCTGCATCGCAGGGTGCTGGTCGGTTGTGCTTACGCGGGTATAGATCGCTACTCTTTTGGCCCTCACAACCACCTCCGCTTGGGGATGGTATTTAAGAACCCCTTTTGGGAAAACCGCAAGTCGGATCACCAAAATCCACTGAAAGGTGGGGTTTTTATGTCGTTTTCCTTTTGCTCGAAGGG
>JBARIF010000150.1:0-10862 GCA_049799615.1 Terriglobales bacterium | reverse complement strand
GGCGCTACCCGTGGGCCCATTCACAATGGCAGGCTGGCCAGTTGGTACGAGGAAAGTTGGAAGCAGGTGCCGGCGACCCATCGTCCCCGCACCTACATCTTCGCGGTGGGAGACGATGCCAACCTGCCGCTGCTTCAGGTGCTCGCCCGGCAGGACGGTTTGCTGGAGCATGTGCTGTCCACCGAACCGGCGGAGTTCAAACTGAATTCTTTTCTCTCCAAAATCGGGCGCAGCCCCATTGGCCAATTGAACTTGGCCGTTGCTCCGGAATCGGCAGTGGATACGGTTTATCCCCTGCAGGATTCTACCTTCTCAGGCTCGGTCGCTTCCTGGGTGGGACGGTACCAGGTCGCAAACGAAAACGTTGCGTTCACGGTTCACGGTATGCGCGACGGTGAGCCCCTGACAAGGTCCGCGAAATCCACATTGCCCCGCGAAGCTCTCGACCATGCACAGCTTCCCCGGCTATGGGCCCGTGCCCGGGTGAATGCCTTGCTGGAAAAGATCCAGCGCGACGGCGAAGACCAGGCCACCATCGATGAAATCATCCGCCTGGCCCGGCAGTATAAATTCGTCACGCCGTACACTTCCTTTCTGGCCGTGCCTCGCGCGCTATTACGGCCACGAGTCATCCGCCCGGGAGATCCAGTACTGCGGGTCAAAACGGACGAATCGATCTCATCTGTGACCGCGTTATTTCCGTTTGGCTTGGTGCAGAAACTCTGCTACCTGACCGGTGAGGACGTGTGGCAGACACGCTTTCTCGCTCCCGACGACATGCAGGACGGGACTTATACCGTCCGCCTGGTTCTGCGAGACCGTTCGGGCCACACCTACCGTGAATCCAAGACTTTCGTCATCGCCAGCAAGCCCCCCGTAGTTCAAATCAAACTCGATACCAGGCGCTATCGCCGCGGTCAGACCATGAATCTGAGGGCAAAAGCTTCGCAGGGCACACGCACGCTGGTGGCACGACTGGAAGGCGTCTCGCCGGTTGCGCTTAACTGGGACGCGCGGGCGGGCATCAACGCGGGGCAGTTTGTCATCCCCGAGCAGACCATCCCCGGAACTTACAAACTTACCGTGACTGCGGAAGACATTGCCCACAACATCGGGAGCCAGGAGGTACAGATTGAAGTGCTTCCGTGATCGGTCTCGAAGCTGCTGGGTGCGCCTCTGTGTTATCGCGGCGTTCATTGCTCTCGCCGGATGGGTGGTCTCTGCCCGAGGGGCGCTACCCGCGTGGGTCCGAAATGCGGAATCTGGAACGGAGATTGAAGCGGCACTTTTTCGGGCTATGGAATTGCCCGGCGGAGCGGTGCTTTTTCGCCGCCCGCCTAGCGAGACGCGTCCCGCGTTGGGTGAGCTGATCAAAGCGCAGCCGAAAAACGCTGATCTTTATTCCCTTCGTGCGCTCGAAGATGAACAGCAACTCGATTTCAGCGCCGCCGAGTCGGACTGGAAGAAGTATGCAGACAGCGCTTCGGACAAGGCCGGCGCCCAGATTGCCCTGGCTGACTTCTATCACCGCCGGGTTCGACCACTGGATGAAATCAAGGTGCTGGCAGTTGTCGCCTCCGCTGCTGCCGATTCGTCCGAAGCCTTGACGCCGCCGGCTGAGCAGGCGTCCTGGCGCGCTTTTGAACGCATCTTCAGCATCATTCAGAATCAGGGGTTGCCCCCGGATTTCTCGGCCGCACAGTATCGCGCCTGGCTGGCTCGCTATCCGCAAGAGCAGTCTCTCTACGCCCGCGTTCTGGAATTCCTGGTTGCGCAAAAGGATTACGCAGCAGCGCAACAGCTGGTCGCAGATTATCGCAAACAATTTCCTGCCGACGAGATCTTTCCAATCAGGGCCAAGGCCATGGTCGAGTATCGTCAGGGTTCAGTTCAGCAGGGCCTGGCCGTGTACGAACAGACCTTCCAGCCACTGTGGGCGCCGGAGTTGGTGAAAAGCTATTTCGATCTGATGGCCCAGACCCAAAGTCTGCGCAAGTTTCTTGATCAGGCTCGGGCGGCCCTGAATACGAATCCGGAAGACCTGAACGCGATGGCGCGTGTCTTCTACTACTACCAGCAGCAGGGCAAGCTCGACGCTGCCCAGCAAACCGTCACGGCGTTTCGCCTGCACAAGGAAGCGAGCCGTTCGGATTGGACTGGGCAGGAACTCTACGCATGCGCTCGCCTGCTCGAAGACATTCATGCCTACCCCGAGTCCGCCCGCTATTATTTTGCGCTGTACAACAGCAAGGGCATGGACGATGCCCAGGAGCGGGCGCTCGCCGCGCTGACCAACCTGCTGCTCACCGCCCCCGAAAGTCCGATCCGGTTGGGGGCTGGAGAACTCTCCATGTATCGCGACATCGCCACCATGGACCCGGGCCCCGGCTATCTGAACGGCATTCTCTCTCTGCTCCTGAACACGACGGCTCCGGCGGCGAAATTTTCGGAAGAAGAACAGCGCGCCATCCCTTATTTCCACCGGTCGCGCGCGGCGGAGTTGTTGGCCCTGCTGGACACAAAGTATCCCAACTCAGCCATGCGTCCTGAGCTGCACGCCAAGCTAATGGAGTTTTATGCCAGCTCTGGAGAGAGCGAAGCCGTGATTCAGGCCGGGCGCGATTTTCTGGCAAGCTTCCCTAATGCTCCGCAACGCACACCGGTCGCGTTGCTCATGGCGGACGCCTACGCGCGCACCGGAAACACGCAAGAGGAATTCGCCATCTACGATTCCGTTCTGCAGGAACTCGCCCTCAAGGCACAGAGGATACCGTTGGGAAGAGTCGGCGGCAGTCCGGGGCGAGCGGCCGGATATTGGTTGGAGACCGCTCAGGAGAGTCCGGACGGCGAAATGGCGAGCGAATCTTCAGACGCCGGTGAAGGCCCGTCGCAGCGCAATGCAAATCAGGCATTTCAGATCAGCACGGTGTCGCCTTCCAATCTGATTGGGGCGCGCTCTGCCGAATACTCACGGGTGCTGGAGCGTTATCTCGCTCGCCTGGTTCAGTTAAAGCAAGTTCCTGCGGCGCTGGCGGTGCTTCGGCGCGAGATCGACCGCAACCCGGATGACCCCGGCCTCTACGAACGCCTGGCCGTGTTTCTGGACCAGAACCGTCTGGGCACCGAGCAGGAGGAGATTTACCGGCGGGCCCTGGCGCGGTTCCCTGACCGCTCGTGGTACGACCGACTGGCGCGCTTCTACTTGCGCTACAAACGGGATGCCGACTTTGAATCACTAACCCAGGAAGCGGTCAAGACTTTTAGCGGCACGGAACTGGAACAGTATTTTGGACAGGTGGGTTACGGCGGCACGCCGGCGCTGTATCTGCGATTGAACCAGTATGCCAATCAGCGTTTCCCGCACAACCCGGTTTTCGTGCGCAATCTGCTCAACGCATATCACGACTCTCACACCTATGACGATGCTGCCTGGCAGTTGCTCCTGCGCCAGCACTGGTTCGAAGAGTCTGACCTGCGCCGCGAGTTTTTCGAGTATCTGTCGATGAAGGGAACGCTGGAATCTGAATTGAACTCTCTGCGTCCGAGCGTGCCGGTTGCTGGTCAAGCCCAGTGGGACGAACTGGTCCACGCCAACCCAGCCGCGGGAGAGTTCATAGCCCAGGCCGAGCTCTGGCGGTCGCACTTCGAGGCGAGCGCGCCTGTGCTGCGGAGCCTGGCAGAGCAATACCCCGCCGAGCCCGAGACTGCACACACTGCCTCCGCCGTGTATCGTTCGCTGGCGTATTTCGACCCTGCCGACACGGCGATTGCCGCGAAGATCGAAGAACATTTGTTGCAAGCGAATCCCGGCAGCCGGGAAATCATGTCGCGAATCGGAGACATCTATGCCAATCGCGATCTGTTTGCTAAAGCCGCGCCCTACTGGGATCGGATTCCCCAGACTGCTCCGGGACAATCCAGCGGCTACCTGGAGGCGGCCACCATCTACTGGGATTACTTCGACTTTGACAATGCTCTCCGCCTGTTGAATGAGGGTCGGAAGAAACTGGGCGACGAGAATCTCTACAGCTATGAGGCCGGAGCGATCTACGAGAATCAGCGTGACTATGCCCGCGCCATCGGCGAATACATCAAGGGTTCTCTGACCGCGGGAGCAAGTTCGCCCGCCGACGCGAGGCTGATGGAGTTGGCCCGCAGGCCAAAGCTTGGCGAGCAGGTCGACCAGCAAACCGCGAAGCTGGTCGCCGTCCCCAACGCTTCCATGGCGGTGATCAACTTGCGCGTACGCGTGCTGGACGCGGTGAGCCGCAGGCCCGAGATGGAGGCCTTTCTCGACTCCATCGCGAGCAGCACTACCTCCATCGAGCAAGCGGAAGAGATTGAAGTCCTGGCCGAGCAAAAGTCTCTGGAGTTGGTGCGCCAGCACGCGCTGGAAAAGCAGGCGGTGCTCACCACCGATCCGGTCAACCGTTTGCAATTGCGCTATCGATTGGTTCAGTTGTACGAAAGCCGCAAAGATTTCCCCTCGGCGCAGCGAAATGTCGAGGCCCTTTACCGCGAAAATCCCAAAATCATGGGGGTGGTTCGTTCGACCGTGGATTTCTACTGGCGAACCAAGAATTATGCTCAAGCCATCGCGGTTCTAATGCAGGCCTCGAAGGATGCATATCCGGTCCTGAGCAAACAGTTCGTCTTTGAAGCAGCGCGCAAGTCCACCGACGCGGGCCAGTACGCACAGGCCCGAGACCTGTTGGCTGGGCTTCTGAAGACTTCGCCTTACGACGGCCAATACCTGGCGGCGATGGCGGACACCTATGCGCAGGCTGGTGATGATCGAGGGTTGCGCCAGTTCTACTTGGACAAGATCGCGCTCTTCCGCAGCGCGCCATTCTCGGGCGAGGAGCGCAAGACCAGGATTGCCACGCTACGCCGGGGACTAATTCCCGCGCTGACTCGCATGCAGGACTACGCCGGCGCGGTTGATCAGTACATCGAGCTCATCAACAATTTTCCCGAAGATGCCGGCTTGGTGACGGAAGCGGCTCTCTATGCTCTTCGCTACCAGCGGCAGCAGCAACTGTTGGAGTTCTACGCCAGGACGGTTACACAATCGCCGCGTGACTATCGTTGGCCGATGGTGTTGGCTCAGATCCAAACCAGCTTGGAACAATATCCCGCGGCGATCGAGAGCTACGGCAAGGCAGTTACAGTCAGGCCCGATCGCGTCGACCTGCGAACCGCGCGCGCCGGCCTCGAAGAGCGCCTTATGCGCTTCGATGAAGCGGCCGGCGACTACGAGCGCATCTATCAACTGGCCTTTAAAGATCCGAAGTGGATGGAGAAGGTCGCTGAGATTCGGGCACGGCAGGGACGCACGGACGACGCGGTCGCAGCATTGAAGACCGCGCTGATCGACGTTGGACCGGAAAATTCGGAGAAGTACTTCGAAGTCGCGCGTCGTTTGGAGTCGTGGGGCATGCTGGCCCAGGCTCGAGTCTTCGCTGAACAGGGAGTCAGCACCGCCGGGGCCGATTTGCTCACGACGGCCGAGCAGCAATCCGGGGCAAGAACCTATGCCCGCATCATGACCCGCCTGCGCCAGCAGGAAAAGGCCTATGCGACGTTGCAGAGCGCTCTGGATGAAGCATCGGCAGTTTTGCCGGTGCTCAAGGAACAGCTTGCTCGGCAAGGGATAGCCGCAATCACCGATAGGGAATGGCGCGACCGCACCCAGGAAAACCGCCTCCGGATCGCCCGCGACGGCATGCGTTCGGCGCTGAGCGAAATGGGCAGCGCAGTTACCAACTACTTTACTCCCGAAGAAAAAGTTGCCTTCGCAAGATTTGCAGAAACGAGGCGCGGCAGTATGGGCCTGGCGGACGTGGACGCTTTTGCCGTTCCTCTGGCACAAAGCGCGGGTCTGGCCGAACTCGAAGCTCGCTGGCGTTATGAGTTGATGATGGATAAGGGCGCGAATTCCTTCGTTCTGCTCTCGCGAATGCAGCCCCTGGTCGAATTGCAGCGGCGGCGTTTGAAGTTCGCGGAATTAGGCGCACAGTTGGAACAATTTGCGCCCAGGATCGAACCCCAACAGCGGTATTCGGTGTGGGTCGCGGCCCAGGACGCCTACCAGTCTGCCGGCGATCCTGAGGGCGAGCTGCGGGCGTTCGCGGGAATGCCGTTTGGCACCGGCGGGCGCGAGCAGCAAATGCGCCTCTACTACCTGTTATTGACACGCAAGCCAAATGAGCTGGTGCAACGGGCCTCCTACTGGACTTCCGTGGGGCAAGATGCCGCCGACTATGTCGTGGCCAACGGGAGTCCGGAGCTGGCGCATTCGTTAGTTTCGTTGCGGGGCCGAACCCGCACGCCGGTCTGGTCGAAGTCATATGAGGCCCTGGTCGGCCTCTATTTTGCGGAACAAACTCCTGAAGTGAACGCTGCCTTTCTGTCTGTTTTGGGGGACAACACAGTCGCTGAGCGTCTGGCCAAGCCCGTGGACCGAGCTCAGCAGCTCGCCGGGAACATCTGGTTTTACTACGGCTCACGCTACGGCGAATACTCCGGCTTGACCAGGCAAGGTAATCCGGAAGATTTTCTTCCCGCAATACTGGAGCAGAGTCCGGGAAGCGCCTCTGGATATTTGACGATCGCGGACTACTACGCCGACAGCGGAGATACTGCGCACGCCGTCGCCGACTATTTACACACGCTGGAATTAGCGCCGGGGCGGGCCGATGTGCACGACCGCCTGGCTGTCGCCTACTTCAAACGGGGCGCGCGGGCGGAGGCGATCGATCAATGGAAGCAGGTTTTCTCGGCGCTGGGACAACAGGTCAAAAGCAATCGGGTGCCGGAGAGCTTCTGGGCGGATTTCTCCCGCACTTGCGAAAATCTGCGCAGCAGAAAGCTTTTCAATGATCTGAAACCCGATGTGGATGCCCTCTTGCGTGCATATCTCCACCGGAACGGCAATTACCGCTCGAACGCGCTGCTCCACAGCGTCTACGCCGCGAGCGAGGACCCGATCACGGCGACCGGCTGGCTGCTGGATCTGGCCTCGGCTGCGGACAATCCCACTACCGTGCTCGCTGATGTCGTAGAGGCGTCATGGATCCCGCTGGCCCAGCGCGCGCCTATCTATCAGCGCATCCTCCAGGCGAAGCAAGAGGAAGTATCGAAGGCAGAGGAGATGCAGAAAGAAAGTGCGCAGCAGGTCCTGCGCTCCTGGCAGGTGCGTTGGATAAAATACCTGGTCGTGACCAGGCAGTACGCATTGGCCGGGGAGGCTCTTGCCGCCCTGTCCAAAGAATCGCGCACCGCCGAAGCGGCGGCCATCATTCCCCTTGAACTGCAGGTCGCGGCGCAGGCCGGAGCGCTTGATGCCAAGATAGAAGGCTATCGCTCCGAGCAGGAAGCCACGCCCACCGCCGACGTTCTCCGGTTGGCTGCGCGGCAACTGGCCGACTCCGGAGATAAACAGTCGGCGCGCATGGTGCTGGAGTTCGTCTTCGCTCGCGAACTCGACGATCATAAGCTTGAGGCCGCAAATTTTCTCGGCCTGGCTGAAATCCGCGTCGCCGCGGGTGACACGCCGGGAGCGGTGGAGTTGCTGCGCCGCCTGGTTGTGGTGGTGGGCAATCCTTTTGAGAACCTCGATCCCGCAGCCGCACTGCTCGAGAAAACGGGCCACAATACCGAGGCCATCGAGTTCCTTGAACAACTGGTAAAGTCGTCACCCTGGGAAGCTGCCTATCGGCTGCGCTTGGCAAAAGCGAAAGTCGCCTCAGGCCAGGACATGGATTCGGCACAGAGCGCCCTTGCCGCCGTTGCATCCAGCGCGGATGTCTCCTATTCCGTGCGAACGCAAGCGGCTCTGGCCCTGGCCAGCATCCGCCATCCGGTTGAGACCGGAAGCGTGGAGCTAAATCTCCTGGCTTCTGGTGATAGTGGAGTTGCCGGGTCCGCCTCCGACCGGCCCTTCTTCTACGATGCTCGGCTCAGAGCGACCCTGTCCGCTGGCGATGCCCCTGTGAAAGTTCAATTGCTAAGAAACGCGCTGGCTGACACTCCCGCTCGTGACGACGCACGCATCCCACTGTTCCAGGCGGCCGCCGGCCTGCACTCCGACGAATTCGCTCGCGCTGTAATTGAGCCCCTGCTGCGGCGGCAATTCCTCAGTTCCATTTCCCGCCCGGTTAGCAGGCAGGGGGACCAGATGGTCGATGCCAATAACGATGCCGCTGACGAAAACGTGTCCGGCCCGATGGATGACGCATTCAAACTGCCGGCCGCACAGCAAGCGAAGGTAGCGATCGCCCTGGGTGAATTGATGATCAGGCTCAACCGCATGGACGAAGCGCTGCGCTATCTTCAGGTCGCACACCACCTGGAAAAAGCGCCCGCGCGAGGGAGTGAGATCAGCAAGATGATCACAGACGTAAGTGACCGCCTGCGGCGTCAACGGCTCAATGCAGCGCGACAGCCGATCCTGCACGAAGCGCTGGAGCAGGACCGCCTGGTGCGTCCCAGACTCGTGGCCCGTTTGGTACGCCCCGTCAAAAGACCGGTGAAAGCAGGAACCAGACAATGAGAAAAATAGTGACTCTTCTCTCGATCGCCGGAGTCTGTATGGGCCTGGGCTGGGCGGCGTATCAGACCGCCGCAACGCCCGAGCCGCCGCTCTCCGGGTACGTTCCGTCCGGAGCGCTTCTCTATTTACAGACAAAAGATTTCTCGGCTCTGCTGGCGGACTGGAACCGATCGCCGCAGCGTCAGGCCTGGCTGGCCAGCACCAACTATGAAGTCTTCTCGCGTTCGCGTCTTCTCCTGCGGTTGAAGGATGCGGGAAAGCAATTCGCCACGGCTGCCGGCCTTCCCCCGGACATGAACTTCCTGTCCCAGGTAGCGGGAAATGAGAGCGGGCTGGCGCTCTATGATATCGGTAAACTGCAATTTTTTTACATCACGCGCTTGCCGTCGGCGAATGCAATGCAGGGCCAGCTCTGGCAGACGCGTTCAAAGTTCGAAACTCGCAACGCTGGCGGTGCAACGTTCTATCTGCGGCGCGATCCCGAATCACAGCGCGAAGTGGAGTTCGCCATCAGCGGAAATTATCTTGTGTTGGCCACTCGGGAAGACCTGATGGCCGGCGCCCTGCAGTTGATGGCGGGAGGCAAGGACCGCGGCATTGAAGCGGAGCCCTGGTTTGCCCAGTCTGTGGCCGCCGCGGGTCCTGCCGGAGACCTGCGCATGGTCCTGAACCTGGAGAAGATCGTGCCCACCCCCTACTTTCGCTCCTATTGGGTGCAGCAGAATATCACCGACATGAAATCGTATGCCGCGGCGATTTCCGATCTGTTCCGCTCCGGCAAGGAATATCGCGAGGAGCGTGTCCTGCTGAAGAGGACGGGCGCCGCCGTTCCATCTGGTGGTGAAGGCGAGGAAGTTTCGGATTTACTTCGGTTCGTTCCAGCCAGCGCGGGCTTCTACCAGGCACAAACTTGTCCAGCGATCGATCCGTGTCTTGATGTGCTCGAAACCAAGATACTGGCTCCACACACGGGGCCGGTTCCCGCCGGGCAGCTTGCACCTGGGGCCCAATTGACATCGGGCGAGACGGGTTCGAGTTCTGATCTGGAAACGCGCATTGATGAGGCTCCGGCCCAGCCCGAGCCCGGTGATCAAGGATCACTTGGGCTGAAGAATCTGCTGCAGAAGAATCAGGTCAACGCCGTGCTTCACGTGCAATCCACAGAGCGGGACAAAGCCGGCGTGTTCGTAAGAATCCACGCTGCCGTGGTGCTGGCTGGTGGTGCAGACTGGGACGCCGCCGCCGTTCGGAATACCTTGTCCAGTTTCATTCGGACGAGCCTCACCGCCAGCCAGTTGGGTGTGGGCTGGAAGCAGGCCATTGGCCATCACGAACTCGACGGATTGCATACGCTGGTTGCCGATGTCCGAGGGAGATATTTGATCGTTGCAGATGATCCCGGCCTGATGAGCGATCTGTTGGCGAACGCGAATATGAAATCAGGTGGGAAGCCGGCGATATTCGTGGCGGAGTTTAACCATCGCCGCGAAGGAGAGAATTTCGCCCGCTTGACCGCCGTGGTCGATCGGCCGGACCTGAATTCCTCCGACACTGGAAGCTCACGGCGTCAGCCACAATTCCTCTCGGAGAATATCGCCAGCCTGAGTACATCCCTGGCCGCGGTTACGTCGGAAAGGATTGTCGTCCGCGATGCTGGCGACAAAGTGCTGCAGACGGTCACATACCAATGGTCTCAGTAAACAAGATCGCACGCGTGCTGATGTTTGGAGTCGTGACTCTTGCTTCGACTGCGAGCCCGTCCGCTCCAGCGGCATTCGCGGAAAATGCGCCGGCGCCAAGTTCGCTCTTCGCCCAATCCGCTGCCCAAATTCTCGGACAGGAATTTACCGACAGGGAAGTGGCGTTCCTCCTGCTTGATGTCCGGACCGGGGCGTTGCTTGCCTCCCGGTGGGACGACGCAGGAAAACCAATCCCCATGGGTTCACTGGTAAAACCCTTCATCGCTCTGGTCTATGGCGAAGAGCATCAGTTTCGCTATCCCCGGCATATATGCCGGGGTGGCGTAGCGGGCTGCTGGCTTCCGCGTGGCCACGGAGAAATCGGCATCACCGCCGCCATCGCGGACTCCTGCAATTCCTACTTTCGGATGCTTACGGCACGCATGACCAGCGCGGATGTCATCCCGTCGGCAGGCAGAGTTGGGCTGGACCCACCCGCTCCGGAGTTATCGGGTGCGGATCTGATTGGCATAGGAAATCGTTGGCTTGTCTCGCCGTTACACATGGCGCATGCCTACCTGGAACTCAATCGACGGCGAGACCAGCCCGGCGTGCGCGAAGTGGTGGAG
>JBARIF010000149.1:0-1769 GCA_049799615.1 Terriglobales bacterium | reverse complement strand
CCCCATCTGCCCGGCGGAGCAAAGCTGCGCTGGCTTTTGTCTCGCGGCAATCCTTTCGCAGTCTCTCAAAACCTGTCGAGCTGCGCTCGACCGGGCAGATGAGGACATCTGCCCCTACGCACTTCGCTTTCGGGCCTGTGCAAAACCTGCCAAATTTTTCTATCTCTCTTGCTCAAAAGCAGTTATATTAATTTTGCTCAGCGATTCCCTGACGACAACTGACCTGAGTTGATGGCGCGGAAATCCGGCCCCACCATCTCGCAGGAAGACTTATATCCACTGGCCGACGAGCCAGGGCGCGAGGACGCGCGCCTGCTCGACTTGGACGTGGAACAGGAACCTCCGTTCCTGCGCGTGCAGAAGCGCGTCTCCGTCCGGCGCGGTTCACTTCCCAAGAAAACTGTGACGCGTCTGACCTGGGCCGCCGTCGCCCTCGCCACCGTATTCGTTTGCGGGATTGCGGTGGCTGCCCTTTATCACTACGGCGAACGTTCCTGGCGCTTCCGGGTTGAATCGAGCGACGACATCGATATCAGCGGACTGCAGAACGTCACTCGCTCCCAGGTCATGGAAGTGATGGGCGGCGATATCGGCCGGAATATTTTCTTCGTGCCCCTGGCACAGAGGAAGGCGCAACTGGAGCAGATTCCATGGGTGGAATCGGCCAGCGTGATGCGCTTCATCCCCAACCGGCTGAAAGTGGAAATCCACGAACGCACGCCGGTGGCCTTCGCGCGTGTCGGCTCAAGAATCCTGCTTACGGACGCCGGCGGCACGCTGATGGAATTGCTGGGCCGGAAAAAGTATTCCTTCCCTGTGATCGTGGGCATGAACAGCGGCGAGCCGCCTTCCACCCGCTCCGCCCGCATGAAGATCTACAACGACGTGGTCAGCCAGCTCGACTCCGGCGGGGCGCACTATTCGCAGGAGCTCAGCGAGATCGATCTCTCCGATCCCGATGACGTGAAAGTGACGGCCAACAATCACGCCGGCGAAGTGCTTGTCCATTTGGGATCTTCTCATTACCTGGAGCGCTACAAAATCTACGTCACGCACGTGCAGGAATGGCAGCAGCAGTTCGACAAACTGGAATCGGTGGACTTGCGCTACGACCGCCAGATCATTGTCAATCCGGATTTGCAGGGCCCGATGAAGCCACCACCGCTTTCCGCCGAAGCAGCCCGCAAGGCGATGGCGGCCGGGGTAAAGCCCGCTGCGCTGGTTACTCGCTTCAGCTCTTCTCCCCGGCCATCGCCAACTCTGACCGTGAAATCAGTTGCGACATCGGTTGCGAAACCGGCGCCGGCTCCGTCCAAGGCGGTGGCCAGCGTAAAAGCTGCCAAGGCCGCACATCGCAAAGCCCGCGTGCGTCAAGCCCGGGCCTGGAGCAAAGCCAGAGCAAAAGCAAAACCCGCTCCGACGTCCAAAATTTCGAGCGCCAAAACCAAGGCCGCAGCAATGTCCAGCGCCAGGGGGAAGGCTTCGGCGAAACCAAGCCCGGCAATCGCGAAGGGAGAACCACAATAGGAATGGCGAACCAGCACGAGCACCTTCTGACCGCAATCGACGTAGGCAGTGCCAAGACCTGCGCGCTGGTGGCGGAAATTACCGACAACGGTTTGCGTTATCGCGGTCATGGCGTTGCGGAATCGCGCGGCTCGCGCAAAG
The DNA here is from genome assembly GCA_049799615.1 of Terriglobales bacterium. Classification (GTDB taxonomy): domain Bacteria; phylum Acidobacteriota; class Terriglobia; order Terriglobales; family Acidobacteriaceae; genus JAIQFF01. The sequence goes on along the minus strand of JBARIF010000149.1, from coordinate 101 downwards.
GCGTCATTGTGGACCTGGACAAGGCCGTGAGCTCGATTCAGAAGGCAGTGGAACAGGCTGAAGACGTGGCGGGAGCGCCCATCGAGCACGCCGTGCTGGGC
>JBARIF010000148.1:0-1960 GCA_049799615.1 Terriglobales bacterium | reverse complement strand
AGACAGGAACGGTCGATCCACAGAGCTCCACGGTGTAAAGGGCGTTACGGGTGGCCTGCTGTACTTCCACATTTCCGGCCACGGTCGTGATGGCGACCACGCGGACCTCGGGAGCTCGCAGGGCCATGATGAGAGCGACGGCATCGTCAGAGGCGACATCGGTGTCTATGAGGAAGGCGCGCGGCATGCGCGTAGCATAGCAAACCGGTTCTTGGCCTATCCCCTTCCGTTAACCGGTACAGGCAGCGGTAGTGGCTCAATTTGCAAACCGTCCCTTTCCAGCGGCGTCATCCTGAGGGACTTCAGTCCCGAAGGATCTGGCGTGCATCCGCCGCAACGCAGGGGTAAAGGGTGTATCTTCTTCAGGCCAGATCCTTCACGGCCTGAAAGCCGTTCAGGATGACGCCTGTGGGTAAGGAGAAATTTCAAACTGAGCCACCACCCGGGTAACCATGATCGCCGCCACCGCCCGCATGCACCACCTGACCATCGCCACCCGTAACGGAAGAGACTTCAAGCAAATGGATGTGCAGGTCATGGACCCATTCAAGACCCCGCGCTAGCCTGTCGCCCCACGTGACCACCCATCGCGGTACACTGGTGCCCTCGCCATGCCGACTCTAGCCGCAGTCGATATCGGGTCGAACTCCGTGCGCCTGAAAATCTCCCGCCTTACCGGACGGCGTCTGGTGGAAATTCACGAAGACCGCCAGGTCACGCGCCTGGGCGACAGCGTCTTCCGGAACGGTTTTCTCTCGCCCGCGGCCATCGACGATACAGTGAAAGCGCTGCGGCGCTTCCATCGCGCCGTTCAGCAGGAGGGCGCGGACATGGTGCGCGTGGTGGCCACCAGTGCGGTGCGCGACGCGCGCAACTCCCGGGCTTTCCTGGAGTGGGTGCGCTCGGCCACAGGATGGAAGGTGGAAATCATCTCCGGACTGGAAGAGGCGCGGCTGATTCACCTGGGCCTGGTTTCAAGTCTTCGGGTCAGCGCCGCTGTGACCCTCATGGTCGATCTGGGCGGCGGAAGTTGTGAGCTGACCATTTCGAGCAAGGGCCACATCCGCGACACGGTCAGCCTGCCTCTGGGCGCGGTGCGTCTGACCAACGAGTTTCTGACCCATGATCCACCCCGCAAATCGGAGCTGCGCCGCCTGCGGGGATTTGTGGAAAGAGAGATTGGACGTATTGCTGACCGGATTACCCGGTCCCGGCCCAAGACCGTGATCGCGACCTCGGGCACGGCCGCTTCCCTGGCCGCGGTCTGTCACGGCTTGTACAAGACGAAGGGTTCGCGCGCCGCCGCGGTCTCGCGCGTCCAGATGCGCCGCATCGCCAAGATGCTGGCGCGTCTCCCCGTGGCGGAACGCAAGAAACTTTCCGGCGTTGGACCCCGCCGGGCTGAGATCGTGGTGGCAGGTGCGGAGGTCTATGCCGAACTTCTGGAACGCTGTCAGTTGGCGGGCTTCCGCTATTCTCCCCTGGGATTGCGGGATGGTCTGCTGGCACAAATGGCAGCCGAGTACGATCGCAGCACACGTTCGGGCAAACACATCGAGTCGGAGCGCTGGGACTCCATCCGCACCGCGGTCGCCCATTACCGCGTGGACATGGACCACGCCCTGCAAGTCCGCGAATTCGCGATGCATCTATTCAAAAGTTTGAAAGCACTGCACCGGCTCCCCGCCGAGTATGCGGAATGGCTGTCGGCGGCGGCAATGCTCTATGAAGTTGGCGACTATGTCAATCGTAACGGGCGACATCGCCACGCCCACTACATCATTGCCCACTCGGAAATCCTGGGATACACGCCGGAGCAAAGACGAATCATCGCGGCGATCGCGCGCTATCTCGGCAAGTCGCGGCCCTCGGCCGGCGATGCCGCCATTGAAGTCCTGCCCCCGGCCGACCGGGAATTTGTGCGCAAAGCCTCACTGCTGCTGCGTCTGGCGCGCGCCCT
>JBARIF010000147.1:0-2005 GCA_049799615.1 Terriglobales bacterium | reverse complement strand
TACTGGGTGTCGTTCAAGGACATCGTGCGCTATGCCGGCGGAAACTGTGTGCTGCTGCAATCGGATGAGAGCCAGGGCTTCCGGGTGACGGCGGAGATGATCGAGCGCCTGGTGACTCCGCGCACTAAAATGATCATTCTGAATTCGCCGTCGAACCCTTCGGGTGCGGTCATGGCGCCGAAAGATTTGAAGGCGGTCGTGCAATTCGCGGCCGAGCGCGGCATCTGGGTGCTCTCCGATGAGTGCTATGTCTATCTGAATTACACCGGCGAGCAGTTTTCCGTGGGATCGCTGCGCGAGTACCGCGAGCGCATGCTGATCATCGGGTCGCTGTCGAAAACCTATGCCATGACGGGCTGGAGGCTGGGCTACGCGCTGGGGCCGGCAGCGGTGATTGCGGCCATGCAGAAACTGCAGAGCCAGTCCACTTCGAACCCAACTTCCATCGTGCAGAAGGCCGCGGTGGCGGCGTTGAATGGCCCGCAGCAATGCGTCGAAGAGATGCGCCTCGAATACATCAAACTGCGCGACCACGTGGTCAAGGGACTGCGCTCCATCCCCGGTGTGCAGTGCACGCTGCCGGAAGGGGCGTTCTACGCCTATCCCAACATTTCATCCTTCATCGGGCAGGGCGGCATCAAATCGGCCTCGGATGTGGCCGGCAGACTGCTGCGCGAAGCGCATGTGGCGACGGTTCCCGGCGAAGGCTTCGGTACGCGCGAACATATCCGGGTCTCCTACGCCACCTCGGTCAGCGAACTGGACCGCGGGCTGGAGCGCATGCGCAAGTTCCTGGCGGCCTTGTAGGCGGGCCGCTATAGCGAAGATCCTCGGGCTTGCTCCTGAGTTGTAATTCCTTGTGCGTATTGCGTGAGCGCTCTATATCCATTCTCGATGCAGCCTGCCTTCGACCCGCGTCCCTGGGGCACGCTTGATCTCTCGCCGATTTATCCCAACCACAAGTTCGACGAAAAGATCGGCGAAGCCTGGCTGACCGGCGACGCTTGCAAGGTGGCCAACGGTCCTTTCAGTGGCCAGCCGCTTTCCGCGCTAAGTTCGAAGTATGGCCGCGAGCTGGTGGGCGATGCGGCGGCAGATCCGGACCGCTTCCCGTTGCTGCTGAAATTCTTGTTTCCGCACGAAAAGCTTTCAGTGCAAGTGCACCCAGATGATGAGGCGGCCCGGCGCGTGGGCCAGCCCTGGGGCAAGACCGAATGCTGGTATGTCGCCCACGCCAAGCCTGGCTCACAGATTGGACTGGGCCTCAGACCCGGGGTTACGCGGGAGCAATTGGAGCGCGCTATCGCTGAGAAACGCGCCGAGGAGCTGCTGAACTGGATCAACGTTTATCCGGGCGAAATGATCTATGTGGCCGGCGGGACGGTACACACGCTCGGACCGGGCGCGATCATCGTCGAAACCCAGCAGCAGTCGGACACCACGTATCGTCTCTATGACTATGGCCGGCCGCGCGAATTGCATCTGAAAGAAGGACTGGCAGCGATAAAAGAGAAGGTCGGATCAGGCAAGGTGGTCCGGCCCGCGCCTACGAATTTAAACGGCGGATCGAATCGTCGCGCCCCACTGATCTCATCGCCTTATTTCACCGTGGACATGTTTGAACTCAAGCAGCCGCATTCCTTCCGGACGCAGGATGACAGCGGCAAACATTCAGTCCAGATTCTGGTGGCGGTGGAAGGCTGCGGAATTGTCGAAGCTCAGGGGGCAAATCCGGTTACGCTGGCCCGAGGGGATGCGGTGGTCGTGCCTGCGGCGGTGGGCGAATTTCAGGTGCGTCCGCAGTGGTCGGTCGAGTTTCTCAAGGCATTTGTGCCCGGCCAGCGGGTTCCCGAGCCCGAGACGAGGCTGTAAAAGAAATTTCAGATCTCCAATTTTCATTCTCAAACTGTGGCCAAGACGAACTTCCATCCCGTGATTCTCGCCGGTGGCCGCGGCACGCGTTTCTGGCCGCTGAGCCGGCAGCGGCGGGCCAAGCAACTGCTGG
>JBARIF010000146.1:0-12131 GCA_049799615.1 Terriglobales bacterium | reverse complement strand
CTCCCGCACCCACTGGACTCGCCGGTCTGCTGGGGCCAACCACGTTGAGCGGATTCGTGGATGTGTACTACGGCTACAACTCGAACCAGCCCATCGGTCGCACTACTGCCTTTCGCAACTTTGATATCAACTCCGGCCAGTTCGGACTGAACATGATCGAGTTGGTGGCCGACAAAGCACCGGATGCTACGGCAAGCCGTCTCGGCTATCACGTTGCCGTCGGCTTCGGACAGGCCATGAACGCTGTGAACGGGACCGAGCTGGGCTTCGATCAGTATCTCAAGGAAGGATATCTGGAATATCTGGCGCCTGTGGGTAAGGGCCTGCAGATCAATGTCGGCAAGTTCGTGACCCCGGCTGGCGCTGAGGTGATCGAGACCAAGGACAACTGGAACTACTCACGCGGCCTGCTGTTCGCGCTGGCCATTCCCTACTTTCATTTCGGTACCAGCGCCAAGTATGCCTTCAACTCAAAGTTTGCTCTCACCGGATACCTGGTGAACGGCTGGAACAACAGCATCGACAACAACAGCGGCAAGACCACCGGCTTCAGTGCCGCCTGGACTCCGAACAGCAAGTTCAGCCTGACCCAGAACTATCTGGTGGGTCCGGAACAGCTCAACGACAACTCGAACTTCAGGCACCTTGCGGACACCGTGGTGTCATATTCGCCCAACAGCAAGCTTTCTTTCCTGGCGAACTATGACTACGGCCACGATCACTTGACCGGCGCCCTGAGTTCAGTCCATTGGAGTGGTATTGCCGGATACATCAAGTATGCGCCCAACGACAAGTGGGCATTTGCCACCCGTGGCGAGTACTTCAGCGATAACGGAGGCACGCAGAGCGGAACCCCGCAGAAGCTGAGCGAAGTCACACTTACGCTGCAGCGCATGCTGGCCAGCAAGCTAATGACCCGGCTGGAATTCCGCCGCGACATGTCGGACCAGAATGTTTTCCCGGACCACGCCTCGGGGCTCAAGGATTCGCAGAACACCGTGACCCTCGGCATGGTCTACGCCTTTAGCAGCGCGGATGCCAAGTAGTCAGGAGGCTGTCGATTTGGAGCAACTGCGTCTTTACCCAGTGGCCGATGGCCATTGCTTCCAGGAATTACCCAGTGGCAGCGATGCCGCTGATATGTGGGCTCACGGCTTGGGTTCAACTCAAACCACCCCTAGTACCAGCGCCCAAGCCGTGCCCGCGCCAATGTTTTGTTCGAGGAAGGAAGGCGGGTTCTACAGGAGGCGAGGTTGCCTTTTATGGATGCAGCCAACGGACCGGGTCGCAAGCGTCCTAAGCTTGCCCCGGTTCAAATTCTCGATGTAAGGAGCAAAAGAATGGCGGCGAATGCAAAGCAGGGAACGTATTTGGGCACTACTTTGGTCGGCTTCACTTCCTTTGTGGCTGGGCTGCACAGCGGGGGCGGGCTGGGCATCGTCTTTGCCATCGTAGGGGCGGGTTTGCTGTTTGCCTCTGCGGCCGGCTTCTACAAGATCAAAGCTGTATAGATCAAAACAAGAGGGGAACCCCATGAAGCTCGTTGGAGTTTTGCTGGCAGTTTTCGGATGGTTGCTTCCGGTTGTCGCGCTCAACATGACATCTTCCACCGGGGTGAGGATGTTCCTGTGCATCCTGGGAATTGGCATCACGCTGGTCGCGATTCTCGGCGTATTGAACAAGGCCCATCAGAAGGAAGCAATCTGGAAGCAGTAAGACGAAGGCAGCGGTGCGGCCCGGCGGAAGACTGAAGACAACGAGGGCGCGGCGCACCATCAAGCTCGCGTTCAACCTCACGAGGAGATACGGAATGAAACGTTGCACTTGGTTGAAACCATGTTTGTGGGCGGCGATAGTCGCGCTGCTCGTATGTGGTCTACCGGCCTGGGCCCAGGGTCAAGCCGCTACGTCCAGCGCCCCCGCTGCTGCCCCTGCACCTCCACCGCTTGCCGTGGACGCACCGCTCAACGTCAGTGGACCTTCCGCCGACGATCAGGCCGCAGGCGATCCCAGCGGCACCAAGACCGGAACCGCGAATGACGTGGTTCACGCGGATCCAGCGAAACCTCTCACCCTGGTGGATCTGGTGAACCAGGCGGGCCAGAACCGCATCGCGATCAATTTTGTCTGGACATTGGTCACCGGCTTTCTGGTCATGTTCATGCAGGCCGGCTTCGCCATCGTTGAAACCGGACTGTGCCGCGCCAAGAACGGCAACCACACCATGATGATGAACTTCATGGTCTATGGCTTTGGTCTGTTCGCTTACTGGGTGTGCGGATATGCCATCCAGATGGGCGGAGCTGCCGGCACCTCCATGCTGGGAGGGGTCAACCCGCTGAACCATGAGTTCACTATTCACCTGCTGGGGCACGACTGGGGCCTTTGGGGGACCAAGGGATTCTTCCTCTCTGGTGCAACCTATGACGTCGGCGTGATGGTTCTGTTCCTGTTTCAGATGGTCTTCATGGACACTGCGCTGACGATCGTGACCGGCGCAGCGGCCGAACGCTGGAAGTATGTCGCCTTTTGCGTCTCGTCGATCTTCCTGGGCGCGATTACTTATCCCATGTTCGCCAACTGGGCCTGGGGCGGCGGATGGCTTTCGAAGCTGGGCGCCAATTACGGACTGGGAGCCGGCTACGCCGACTTCGCCGGCTCCGGTGTTGTGCATGCGGTGGGTGGCATCACCGCACTCGCGTTATCTCTCATCGTGGGTCCTCGCATCGGCAAGTACAACCGCGATGGTTCTTCAAACGCCATGCCCGGACACGACATGATGATCGTGTTGACGGGTTGCTTCATTCTGGCCTTCGGCTGGTTCGGATTTAACCCCGGCAGCACACTGGGCGCTTCGGGCGCGTTGCGCATCGGCACCATCGCCGTTGACACCATGCTGGCAGGATGTACGGGCTCATTTGGCGCACTCCTCTACATGTGGATCAAGTACGGTAAACCCGACGCCTCTATGGCGGGCAATGGCCTGTTGGCGGGTCTGGTAGCTATCACCGCTCCCAGCGGCTACGTCAACACCTTGGGAGCCGTCATCATTGGGTTTGTCGCGGGCTTGCTGGTTTGCGTCAGCGTCGAATTCATTGACCGTGTTCTGCGGGTGGATGATCCGGTCGGCGCCATCTCGGTGCACGGCACCAACGGGCTTTGGGGAGTCATCTCGGTCGGACTGTTCGCCGATGGCACCAACGGGGTCAAGGGATTGTTCTACGGAGATCCCACGCAACTGGTGGCTCAGTTGGTCGGCGTTGCGACCTTGCTGGGCTTTGTCTTTTCCCTCTCCTATACCGCGAACATGGTAATTCACTTCATCGTCGGGCAGCGGTCCGCGGCGTCCGATGAACTTGAGGGCCTGGACATCCCCGAAATGGGTGCCCTGTGCTATCCCGAGTTTGTACTTAAACCGGACACGACCCATGGCGGCACAGCCGCGAGCGTTAGTGCTGGCCTACAAGTCGCGCGGGAGACCGCATAATGACCAATGCCTTTCCCGTTAGCGGCGAGTTGGGCGGGCAATCCCTCTCCTGGCATTGTCCGCCTGCACTTGACTTCCCGAGGGAAGCCGTCGAGTGCTTCCAGCGCGGGGTGGAAATGCTTCAACTGGGTGATCCGGGGGGCGCGCTGGTCGCGCTCTCCCGAAGCACCGAAGTGGCTCCCGCCTTTGCAGAGGCCCACGTTTTTCTGGGCCTCGCCAATGCCCTGAGTAACAGGATTTACCCGGCGATCGATCATCTCGAACTTGCCGCCCAGTTACAGCCTGACAGTTTCGCGGCCCACTACACGCTGGCGCAACTCAACTTCAAACTGCGCATTCCGCAGAAAGGCTATGCCGCCGCGGAACAGGCATTGCGTTGCGTGAGCACCCTGGAGCAACGCAAGATGCTGACCCAACTGCTCAAGGAAGAACGCGCTCGCGAGCGCAATGGAATTGCACGGCCCTGGTTTAACAAGGCGTACAGTAAACCTGGGTTGTTCCTCGCGGGCAGCGGCCTGGCGGCGGCCATTGGGGCCCTTCTGCTGCATGTTCGCTGGTAGGACGGGAGGAGTCATACATGTTTGACACGCTGCTCGAAACCCTAAAGAAACAACGGATGGCCTGGTCTTGGGCTGTGATCATTGGGCTTTTCCTTATACTCTTGGGGCATGCTCCTGTCTTTCCTGTGATTGCTGGTTGTGCGCTGGCCATCGCGATTTCTACCCTACGCTCTGCCTCCGGAAGTCAGGCAGGCACCGTCCGGATTCGTGGAGGCCGATGAGCACTTCGCTCCAGATACTCTTGTTCATCGCCCTGCTGATCGCAGCGGCAAAGACTGCCGGTTCTCTGGCAACTCGTCTCGGACTGCCTGCCGTACTCGGGGAGTTGCTGGCGGGAGTGCTCTTAGGTCCCAGCGCGCTCGACATCTGGCAGATGCACTGGCTGGCTACAACGGGGGAAAGCGGCGCCTCGGTCGCCGGCGTATTCAAGGTGCTGGCTCAGCTTGGAGTAGTGGTACTCATGTTCGTGGCCGGCCTGGAAACCGACATCCAGATGGCCAAGCGCGCCGTGAAACCGGCTTTCTGGGCGGCTTCCGGCGGAGTGGTCCTGCCCATGGCGGGCGGTTACCTGCTCTCTCGATGGTTCGGGTTCAGCTGGCGAGAGGCCTTATTCATCGGGACAATTCTTACGGCTACCAGTGTCACCATCACGGCGCAGACGCTGATGAATCTAAGCCAGATTCGATCCCGAGCTGGTTCCACGATTCTGGGTGCAGCCGTTATTGACGATGTGTTGGGACTGATTGTGCTTTCCTTAGTCATCGCAGTGAGTGCGCATTCGGGAGGCGGTGGCGTGGGCAACTGGAAGGCCCTCCTCATGCCGGTAGGTTCCATGGCTGGTTGTCTGGCAGCCATGTTTGCCGCCGGCCCGTTTCTCACACGCTGGCTGATGAAACAGGCCTCTCGCATGCATGGCCACCACATGGAGGTCGCAGCCGCCCTTTCGATTGCATTCCTGATGGCCTTCACCGCCGAATCGCTGGGGAAGATGGCGGCAATCACAGGCGCGTACCTGGCCGGGCTTTTCGTCGCTTCCACACCATCTCACGAGCGTGTTATTGAAGAACTGCGCGCCATGACCAACTCTTTTTTTGGACCGATCTTCCTCGTTTCTATCGGGCTTGACGTAAATGCTTGGCAGGCGGGCGGGCATCTGGCATTCTTCAATCTTCTCTTGGTGATCGCGATTGTAGGAAAGATTGTGGGTTGCGGCATTGGTGCCAGCTTTGCCGGATTCGGCAGGCGCGACTCTTTCATTGTAGGGATCGGAATGATCCCTCGGGGCGAGGTCGGATTGATTACGGCCAGCATCGGCTTTGCAGCGGGCCTGGTCGCACGGGACATTTATTCGCAAACCGTAGTACTTGTGTTGATCACCACGTTGATCACGCCACCGCTGTTGCGTTATGCCTTTCCCAAGGAGCGCTTGCAGGCTTCGGTATCGGAAACTGCGGCGGTGGAGATTTCTCTGTAACCTGCTCTTGCAGTCGCAGGGGGTAAGTCAGATGAGGACGGGAAACTTCAGAAAGGTTTAGGACTGGAATCCGCCAGTACGAGGATAAACACAATGACGAAACTTGAAGCGATTATTCAGCCGTCCAGATTCGAAGCCGTCAAGGGAGTTCTGACGGAGCTGGGGGTTGAGGGCATGACGATCTCTGACGTGCGCGGGCACGGCAGGCAGAAGGGTCACACCGAGGTCTATCGTGGCCGGGAATACACCGTCGATCTGGTGCCCAAGATCAAGATCGAAATGGTGCTGGCCGACAACCTGGTGAACGCCGCTGTAGATGCCATCGTGCAAAGCGCGGGGACAGGGAAGATTGGAGACGGAAAGATTTTTCTCTCCAAAGTGGACGAAGCCATCAGGATTCGGAACCACGAGCGCGGAGTGGCGGCACTTTAACGCACCATCACGTCAGGCCACCGGAGTGGGATGCCAGTGCTGGCGAATAGCGCGATATCAAAGGACGCATATCAGGCCGAGTCGGAAAAGATACGCGGACGGTTCGAGCGCTCACACGATGGGCAAGCTGCCATCGGCGAGCGCTCGAATCTGACTGATTCCCTGATTGGGGAGTTGTGGAATCAGATTTCCCCAGGCTCGCCCGAGAGGATTTGCGTTGCTGCCCTGGGCGGCTACGGTCGTCGTGCGCTTTTTCCCTGTTCCGACGTTGATGTACTCTTCTTGCACGAGTCGGCCCTGAGTGAAGACGCGCAAAAACGCGTTATCCCACGAATTTCTCAAGCCCTCTGGGACCTGCACCTCCGGGTCAGTCCTACGACCCGTTCCCTGGCGGAGTGCGGCAAGTTGCACCGCGACAATCTGGAGTTCAACATCTCCCTGCTCGATTGCCGCTACCTCTGTGGCGACGCAGAACTGTTTGAGAAGCTTCGCTCGCAGGTGATTCCGAAGATGGTGGCACGCGAGGCGCTGGAGTTGCAGCAGCGGCTGATCGATCTGACGTCGGCGCGCCACACCAAGTACGGCCACACCATTTTTCACCTGGAACCCAATATCAAGGAATGCCCCGGCGGACTGCGGGATTATCAAGTGGCATGCTGGCTCAGCCTGATTTCCGAGCTGGAGAAAACGGGCGCGTGGCCCGCTCCGGAGAATCTGCTGCCCAGCGCCCTGCGCGCAGAGTGCGGGGCGGCCCTGAATTTTCTTTCAGCCGTGCGATGCTTTCTGCACTATCGCCAGGGCCGGGACCTGAATAATCTAACCTACGAACTTCAGTCTGAGGCGGCTGCGGCGGGAATCGGGCTGCCGGGCGGTACGCCGGCCACGGCTGCGGTCTGGATGCGAACTTACTTCCGCCACGTTCGCTCGATATACAGACTGACGGTGCTCTTCGATGAAGTACCGCCGGGACGCTCCGGTCTTTACCGGCTCTTCGAAAATCGCAGATCGCGACTGTCCAACGCCGATTTCTCCGTGGTGGAAGGCCGCGTCTTTTTGCGCCAGCTCTCCTCGGTGAAAGACCCCACCATCCTGCTGGGCCTTTTCGAATTCGTCGGCCGTCACGGCCTGAAGCTGACTGCCGAAACCGAGCGCTGCGTCGAGGCGGCCCTGCCCAGCCTGCGGGAATGGGCCCATGATTCTCCGGAGGTATGGTCGTACTTCAGACAAATCCTGATGTCGCCTCATGCCGGCGCCGCCCTGCGTGCCATGCACCGGCTGGGAGTGCTGGTCCTGCTGTTCCCCGAGTTTCAGGCGGTCGATTCGCTGGTGATTCGCGACTATTACCACCGTTATACGGTGGATGAACATTCGCTGGTTGCGATCGAGAACATTCACGCGCTGCGAACTCCTGAGAGCGAATTGGAACGCCGCTTCCGCGACATTCTGGACGGACTCGAACGTCCCGACCTGCTTTTTCTGGCGCTGCTGTTTCACGATGTCGGCAAGGGCATGCCCTCGGATGACCACGTAGCCGCAAGCTTGCAAGCCTCAGCCAGCGTGCTGGAGCGGCTGCGGCTGGAGGCTGTGGACCGTGAGACCGTGGTCTTTCTGATTGCCAACCATTTGCGCATGTCGGCGACGACCCGGCGCCAGGACATTTTCGATGTCAACGTGGTGGCGGAGTTCAGTGAGTGTGTGGGCACCACGGAACAGCTGAAGATGCTGACGCTGCTTACCTACGCCGACGTTAAGTCGGTCAACCCGGAAGCACTGACCCCGTGGAAAGCTGAAATGTTGTGGCAGCTCTATGCCGCTGCATTCAACCACCTCAGCCGGACGGTGGACGATCAGCGCCTGACCGCGAGCGTGACCAATAGCGAACGCATCAAGGAAGTGGTTGCCGCGGCGGGCGAGCCGGACTCGAAACACATCATCTCTTTTCTGGAAGGTTTTCCTAAACGCTATCTGCTGATGCACACGCCTAGCGAGATCGTCGCGCACTGCCGGATGTACGATCGCCTCAAGGTGAAAGATGAGGAGCCGCAGATTGAAGTGCTCCGCCGCGACGGCTACTTTGAACTGGTTCTATTGACGCTGGACTGCCCTGGCCTGTTTTCCCACGTGGTGGGTACGCTGTCATCCTGGGGCATGAATATCCTGAAGGCCGAGGCCTTTGCCAACAAGGCGGGCGTAGTGCTCGATACCTTTCGCTTCTCTGACCGGTTTCGCACGCTGGAGCTCAATCCTTCCGAAATCAACCGCCTCAAGCGGAAACTTGCAGAGGCGGTCTCGGGTGAGATTAACGTGGTCGATCTCATGGAGACAAAGTTCAAGCCGGGAGTGCAGAACCCAAAGGTAAAAATCGAGACCAGCGTGCAGACTGACAACACCTGTTCGCAGCACAGCACCTTGATCGAGATCATTGCCCAGGACCGGCCCGGATTGTTGTACGACATCAGTTCCACCATGGCTGAACTGGGATGCAATATCGAAGTCGCAATCATCGACACGCAAGGTCAGACCGCGACTGACGCGTTCCATGTGACCTGCGCTGGCGCCAAGCTGGACCCGAAACATCAGGAAAAGGTGCGAACGGCGCTACTGGGACAACTGTAGTTCGCCAAAAACTACGCAGGGACAGATGTCCTCATCTGTCCGGTCGAGCGCGCGGCTCGACATTTTCTGCGCCATCATCCGAAAGCCCAGCGGAGCTTCGCTCCGCCGGACAGATGAGGACATCCGTCCCTACGTGCGCTCTACCAGGTATCGCTTCAGCGCGTCCTGCCAGTCGGGCATGGCGATGCCGCGCTTCTGCAGGCTTTCAGGGGACAGCACAGAATATTTGGGACGCCTGGCGGGACGCACGAACTTGTCACTGGTGGTCTCGCGCACAACTGTTTTCAGGTCTGCTCCCGCAATGGTTTCACGGGCAAACTCGTACCACGAACATTCACCACGGTTAGTGACGTGAACAATGCCACTCGCCCCCTGGCGGCACAACTGAGTGATGGCGCGGGCCAGATCGATTGAGTAAGTCGGGGAGCCGCGCTGGTCGCCCACTACTTCCAGCTCTGGCCGGCTGGCGGCCAATTTCAGAATTGTGTCGGGGAAACATCTGCCACCCGGGCCAAAGAGCCAGGAGGTCCGGACGATGCAGCACTCCGGCAGAATCTCCCGCAGTTGCACCTCGGCCTCGGCCTTCGATTGGCCGTATACGCTACGTGGCGAGCGCTGGTCATCGGTTGCGTAGGGCGTCGTTTTGGTTCCGTCGAACACATAGTCGGTGCTGAGAAAAAGCAGCTGGGCGCCATGCTGTTTCGCCGCTTGCGCCACATGGACTGCTCCGCGGCAGTTCACATCGAAGGCCAAGTCATGATTGCTTTCGCAGGCGTCCACATCGGTGTAAGCCGCCGCCAGGACGATCCAATCGGGGCGGGCATGCTGGACCAGGTTCAGTACCTGCTTCTCGTCGCGGATGTCGCCGTCCACCGAACCGAAGCCAGTGATCTCGTCATCCTTCCACTCACGCATCAGCGCCTTGCCCAGCAGGCCGGTCGCGCCGAAGATAGCGATTCGCATGCGGTCAGTTCCCGATTTTGCTGAGACCAGATGTGCAACAAACTCTACGAGTATCGGGTGGCAATCCACTTTCGGTAGGTACCGCTCGTGACCTCTTTCACCCATTCCTCATTTTGCAAATACCAATCGATGGTCTTGCGCATACCGGTCTCGAAACTTTCGCGTGGCTTCCATCCCAATTCGCGCTCGATCTTGCGGGCGTCGATGGCATAGCGGCGATCGTGACCGGGACGGTCCTTCACAAACGCAATCAACTTTCGATGGGGCACGGTGGGATCGCCGGGGCACAACTCGTCCAGGATGGTGCAGATGGTTTCCACGATCTCGATATTTGGTTTCTCGCTGCCCCCGCCGATGTTGTACGTTTCTCCCACTATGCCTTTAGCCAGCACCGTGCGCACTGCCTCGCAGTGATCGGCGACGAACACCCAGTCGCGCACATTCTGCCCGTCTCCGTAAACCGGCAAAGGCTTGCCCTCCCGGGCGTTCAGGACCACGAGCGGAATCAATTTTTCCGGAAACTGGTAGGGCCCGTAGTTATTGGAACAATTGGTGGTCAGAGTGGGAAGGCCGTAAGTATGGTGATAGGCCCGCACCAGATGGTCCGAACCGGCCTTGGAAGCGGAGTACGGACTGTTGGGGGCGTACGGCGTGGTCTCGCAGAACGGGGGATCGTTCGGGCCCAGTGATCCATATACTTCGTCGGTGGAGACATGCAGGAAGCGAAAGGCCTCGCGGTTCTGCGCTTTAAGCCCTTCGCAATAGGCCCGCGCTTCTTCCAGCAGACAAAATGTTCCGTAAACATTGGTGCGGACGAAGTCATCGGGCCCGTGAATGGAGCGATCCACATGACTCTCGGCCGCGAAGTGCACGACAGCGCGGGGCTGGTGGAGTTTGAACAATTCACGCAGCAGTTCGCGGTCGCACACATCTCCCTGGGTAAAAGAATAGCGCGGATCGGACGAAACCTGGAGCAGGTTTCGCGGATTACCCGCGTAGGTCAGCTTGTCCAGGTTGAGCACCGGAGTGCCTTCCTGCTGCATCCATTGCAGGATGAAGTTGGAACCGATGAACCCCGACCCTCCGGTGACCAGAATCGTCTTTTCCATGGGAGCAGGCCCCGCCGAGTTCCACCGGCGGCGCCGCTCTGATTGTAATCAAGAAAGATAGCGCTCCCATTGTGAAACGTTATTCACACCAGTGCGGGACTTGCGGTGTGGTGGCCAGCGAAGGGTTGGCGGCGAGTCTAATATTTGCGCCCTTCTGGGAAGGCAGCGTGCTGAGCTTGCGAAGCATCTCGACAAGGCAACCTACGCGGCGCGACGACGATAGCCAACTACCCGCGCCGGACGGGCGGGTTGGGGCACATTCCCCGAGGCCAATTCCAGATATTGGCTTTCAATCTCTCGCGCCACTCGTCCCCACAAATAGTGCTCCCACACTCTTTCCCGGGCCTTTCCGGCGGCAGCCATCCTGATTTCGGGCTCGGAGATCAGCAATCGCAGCATCCGTTCGAGGTCGTTGCGATCGCCGTGCCGAAAGGTAAAGCCTGCATCCTCGACGACTTGGCAGTTTTCAGGAACATCGCTGGCCAGCACGCAAACGCCCGCTCCCATGGCATCGAGCAGGGACAGGGAGAGGCCTTCCATATCGGAGGGCAACACAAACAGCATGCCGTGGGTGAGCAACTCATCCAGGGCCTCGCCCGACACCCAGTCGAGGACGCGGACGCGATCGCTCTGATGCTCGCGCAGACGCTTCACGTACGCGTCCGAATGGCTCGATCCGCCGGCGAGTACAAGTTTTACCGGAGTGTCGATCTGCTCATAGGCCTGAATCAGCAGATCGCAATTCTTTTCCGGAGAAAACCGCGCGTCGCTGCCGCAAGGATGTCCCATTGGGCACAGGCGGCCGAGGAACAGAATGTAGGCTCCGGACTCGAGACCCCATTCGCGCAGCCTCCCGATGATCGCGAGGTCGTGGTAAACGCCTTTCGCTCCGGCGCCCGCGGCCTGTTTTGCTTCTCCCAGTATCCTTTTCGACTGCTGTGCAAGTGCATCCAGAATGTGCACCAGGGACAGGTATGGGCCAACAGCGAACAGCTGCAATACCTGGTCGAAGCGTTGAGCCAGGTGCCCTCGCTGCACATGGTAAATTCGCGGGGGGTTCGATTGCTGACTCCGCGGGAAGAGCAGGTGGTGGCCCTGGTCGCGGACGGCCTGAGCAATCGCGAGGCGGCGCGTGAGCTCTGCCTCAGCGAGCACACCATCAAGAAATACCTGTTCCGTATTTTCGATAAGCTGGGCATATCGAGCCGGGTGGAACTGGTGCTGTATGCGCTCAGTCACGGGGGTTCGCGCCAGGCCGAGTGGGTGGCCGGACTCGGAGCCTGACGGCGGAAATCTCAGGAGGCGGCCGTCAGCGGGTCTCTGGCATCTTTTTGCAGACGATGACCGTGTGCCCGGTCTTGGAGTCGATCCGCGTAGTCACCGGCACGCATCGGCACGATACTGTGTTGGCGTTCTCCCGCTTGGTCACAACGCAGTGCTCAATGACCTCCGCGGTGGGCGGCGGCAACTGGCTGCGCACCGGTGCGGGC
>JBARIF010000145.1:0-5138 GCA_049799615.1 Terriglobales bacterium | reverse complement strand
TTGGTTTCCTGCTGGATGCGAGCGGGAAGCGGGATGGATCGAGGGGATTGCCCTCTCCCTACTATTCCCCGGAGAACGCCTTACGCATTCTGTACGGGCTGGATCAAGATTGTCGGGAGGACTTCATTGGCGAGTCTTACACGGCGTACCCTCTGATGGATTTCCTCGTCCGGCGGCTTCGGAGGCAAGCCCTTAGGGCTTTGTGGTATCCGATAACAGGTAACTCGCTCAAGGCATTCTATCCCGGCCAGCATTGGGAATGGTTCCGATGGCGCGCCAAGAGTGGCTCGCTGAATTCACGCTTCGTCGGGTCACCACAAAGTTGGGCTGGCTTGATACGCGAGGTGGAAGACGTAGACATCGTTGTGTTGCCCAAGCACCTCAGGGAACGCCCCGCATTCGCCGTTTTTTTCGTCCTTGTCTACCCGCACCGCTTCACGAGAGAAATTCTAAAGCTCATCGAGAAATCCTTGACAGCGTCGTGAGGCGTCGTTAGCAGGCACTTCCCGCCCGCATCGAAAAGCGCTTACGGTTGGGACGGGTAGTCGGCGATCCGGAGAGTAACCACCACTTTTGGGTATTGACGAATTTCTAAAATCATGTGAGAGTGAAAAGTGAGATACACGCAATGATGCGCAAACCCCATACCGATTGCTTCCCGACACCGGCCACGTTTACGTGGCAAGGAGCGGGGGAAGGTCCGTTCATGTAACCGGGGATATCCATAGCGTGTTGTTTTTCTGAGCCTCCGATACAAATCGGGGGCTTTTGGTTTTTAGGGCGCATTTCGGCAATGCGCAGATAGGAGGCGGCGTTGTCTAACGGTCAGGATGCGGCCCTTTCAAGGCTGAGATGGGAGTTCGATTCTCCTCGCTGCTACCAAAGTCATGAGCACACAGTGATCGAACTCGAAGGCTTCGAGATAGAGCTTGCATCGGAACTTTACTGCGACCGCGGAGGAGACCGCCGCGACTTGGTGGATCATGCGCGTGCGGATCGCAGAAGACTTGGCCACAACGTCGATGGATCGGCGGTGCTGTGTGTGCGGTGCATGAAAGCAATCGCGCTGAAAGCGTGATGCCGGGTCGTCTAGTGGCAGGACCCTGGACTTTGAATCCGGGTACGGGCGTTCGAATCGCTCCCCGGCAGCCAGTTTGAAGAGTCGCAGAGGAGGACGCTCATTGACAAGCAGTGAAGAGAAGTTCGAGGAGTGGTGAAGGCTACGGTTACTTCTCTTGGAAAGAAACTTACCGTGTCCGCAGGTCCCCTCCTCAAAGTTGCGAGGTCATCCAATTGGCTAGGATACCCGGCTCTGACCCGGTTCATGCACGTTCGAATCGTGCCCTCGCAGCCAAGTTTGGAAAGTGGTCGCAGAGTCTAGCGGCAGGATGCCTGACCGTCTATCAGGAGGGACGGGTTCAACTCCCGTTGCGACCGCCACAGGGGTGATGACCCGACGGGAAGGGCGCTCGTCTCCAAAACGAGTTCAAGCAGGTTCGAATCCTGTCACCCCTGCCAAGTTTGATAGGCGAGCATGGTATAGCGGCTGGTGCCTCGGGCCTCCAACCCGATGACGCGAGTTCAACTCTCGCTGCTCGCTCCCCTACCCAAGCTCAGCGCCGAGCAAAAGGCCCGGCTGCGTGCGTTCACCGCCGGCGGGGGCGTCATCATCAGGGCCGCAAAAGCTAAATCGGAGATCGTGGCACGCGCCGAAGCTGCGGCCGAAGGGCCCCGCCTCAGCCTGGAGCCGCGCGGCTACGTACTGGGCCAGTTGACTCGGAAACCCGACGGTCGGGCTTTGATTCTTCACTTGCTCAACTATGATCACCAGGCCCCGGCAAAGAACGTGAAAGTCC
Source organism: Terriglobales bacterium (assembly GCA_049799615.1). Lineage (GTDB taxonomy): Bacteria > Acidobacteriota > Terriglobia > Terriglobales > Acidobacteriaceae > JAIQFF01. The sequence continues at coordinate 3,282 of JBARIF010000145.1, read as the reverse complement.
GACTGGATCTGAGCGGACTGGTCGATCTGGGAGAAAGCGAGGGCCTGAGCGGCTGGGATGTGAAAGTCCTTTCGCCGGACGCGGCCCGGCCTCAGTTCGCTGGCCTCTCTCTGCACGGGAGTGTCTGCGAGTTCACCCTGAGCAGGATCCAGCACTATACCGTGGTGGCTCTCTCGGCAAGGCCGGCCCCCCTCAGGTAGCGGGCAACGGCGATCTCCAGATTAAAATGCATTCCTTCATGTCGCAGGATCTGTCCCAGCGGTGATCGTTGTACAACCGCCAAAACTCCAGGATTCATACCAATCAGCCACAGTTGAATGCCATCCTGACTTTGCCTCTTTGCAACTTGTGCGAACATTTTGAGCGCGGTGTACTCCATGTCGAGGACTCCGCTCGCGTCCACCGCGACAACCTTTGGTTGCTTTTCCCTGACCAGCGGCTCGATTTTGTGTGCAATCTGTGCCGCATTGGCAAAGAAAATTGGGCCCTCCGGCCTGAGCAGCAGAAGGCCAGGGAAACTCTCATCCTCGGGATGTTCAGGCGATTGCGGCCGGAATACGTTGGTTCCGGGTTTACGCCGCAGGACATACACTGGGGGATCGGCCACCTTGTACGCCAGTGTGATCAGGGAAACGACGATGGCTACGATGATTCCTTTTAGGGTGCCGACGAGCACGACCCCTGCGAACGCCACGATTGCCCAGGAAAACTCGGTCCTGCGAATGTTGAGAATCTCACGGAACTCAATCGGCTTGATGAGTCCGAAGGAATACACAATCACCAGCGCCGCCAATGCGGATTGCGGCATCATCGCAACGGCTGGAGCAAGGAATAGGATTGTTAGCAGTGCCATCGCCGCGGTTACCATTTCGGCTAATTGCGTGCGAGCTCCCGCCAGGACATTGACCGCCGTTTGCGTGGTGCCACCGCCGCCCGGCATTGCACCCGAGAGCGCGCCTCCGACATTGGCGAGTCCAGTTGCAAGCAGCTCTCTGTCTGCTTGCGGCACCGGCTCGTTATTTCGCGCGAAGGCCCGGCCGGCCGCAACCGTTTCCGTGAAACTCATCAAGGCAATCCCTAATGCGCCGGGCCACAGTACAGTGGTGAACGAAAGGTCTGGCTTCACCAGCGAGGGCAGTCCTGCCGGTATGTGGCCCACGAGTTCGACACCCCGATGTTGCAAATTCAAGAAGTATGTGCCTGTTATCGCAGCGGCTACCGCCAGCAACGGCGCCGGCAGTTTCGGCACGAAACGCTCAATGCTCAGCAGAAGCAGAATTATCGTTAGCCCGACGGCCAGCGTTGCTAACGACGCTCTGGGAAGGGTGTGAACTATTGAGAGGACGTTCTGAACGAATGTGCCTCTTGTGAAGTGGATGCCAAGGATCTTCGGGATCTGGTCCACCACAATGACCAGCCCGATGCCGGCTCTGAAACCGACCAGCACCGGCTCGGAGATAAAGTTTGCCACGATGCCCAGGCGCAGCAGGCACGCCAGCACAAGTGCGGCTCCCACCAGCAGCGTCAACGTCGCTGAGGCTCTCAGCAGGGCTGCGGGGTTGCCGTCGGGCACGACCTGCCCCAACTGAGCGGCGGTCAGGATCGCCACCGTTGTGGTTGTGCTGACGCTGAGCACGCGCGAGGTTCCAAGCACCGCGTATATCACCATCGGCACCAGGGCGGTATAGAGGCCTACCTGCACCGGCAGCCCGGCCATCATGGCATACGCCATCGCCTTAGGAATGATGACCGCGCCGGTGGTCAGCCCCGCGACGATGTCGGGCCGCAGCCAATCCGCACGGCATGAGACCAGCCACTCTGGTAAAACTCGGAACCACGGATGATCTGACATGCTGCGCGCCTACCAGAGCTGCGGGACGGTTCGATGCTTCCGCTTCGGCTCTACATACCCTTTCGGTTTTTGTCTTTTCGGAAGCTTGGGAGGCGTATAAGAAATTTCCTCATACGGGATGCTGCTGAGTATGTGCGTAATGCAGTTCAGGCAGGCACGCTTTTTGTCGTCTGACGGAACGATGTACCAGGGCGACGCTGCCGTGTCCGTGGCTGAAAGCATCGCATCACGGGCGCGCGAGTAGTCGTACCAGCGGCGGTGGGATTCCAGGTCCATCGGACTAAGCTTCCAGCGCTTGGAAGGATCTTCAATTCGCGCGAGGAAGCGCTTGTGCTGTTCCTTTTCCGACACTTCGAGCCAGTACTTCAGAAGGATGATGCCCTGGCTGACCAGAAAGCCCTCGAAGATGGGACAATCCCTGAGAAATTCCCTGTGCTCTTCCTCGGAACAATAGCCCATCACATACTCAACCCCGGCGCGGTTATACCAGCTCCGGTCGAAGATGACGACTTCACCTCCGGCGGGCAGTTGTTCGATGTAACGCTGGGCAGGGAGCTGCGTCTTCTGCCTCTCGGTCGGCGTGGGGAGGGCTACGGCGCGAAAGATGCGCGGGCTGACGCGCTCCATGATGCGCTTGATCATGCCGCCTTTGCCGGCAGCATCTCGTCCTTCGAAAATGATCACGATGCGGGCGTTGGTCGCCTTGACCCAGTCCTGGAGCTTGACTAGTTCAACTTGTAGCTTGAAAATCTCGGCCTCGTACTCATCTTTGCCGATCTTCACTAGGCCGTTCACGCTGGGCTGTTGCGTGTGGCTGTCCAGCCTTGATTTTCGTTTCTCTCTGTTCTTGGATTTCTTGCCCATAGTTGTTTTCTGGCTCCCCGGATCGGCCCGTCTCTTTAGAGGCCGGCCTGTATTCGTGCGGGTCGATTGCGACCGTTTTATTGGCGCTTACAGAGACCGCAAACAGGTTCAGTCATAGACTCTCGTCCCGGGCCTGACCCAGAGCAGCGCGCTTCTGGCTAGTCCGTCAAGCTTGAATCCTGTTTTGACTTACCTCTAACACGCAGCAATTGCTATACCAAATCGCAGAACCATGAGGTGGAGTCGGCAACGATGTTGGAGTTTCATGGGTTTGCACAACATCGCCTTTTCAAATCCTCGCGAAGCGCGTGCCGCCAGCGAGACCGTCGGTGGGCAGATGCCATTCGGCGTGGGCAATCGAGCATCAGTGTTAAGTCGGCGGCCAGTGAAACCCGGACCGCGCCCACGGGGACAGCGTCAACACGTTCGAGGCGCCGCCTGCGGTAGCGCCTAAACCCGTCGCAGCACGCGTCCAGGGCAACAGGCTAACCTAACTCTAAAAACTGGAGCCCAAATCTGTGACCGTAATCTCAATTGATCATTGAGACCAGATACCACACCAAAAT
>JBARIF010000144.1:0-2640 GCA_049799615.1 Terriglobales bacterium | reverse complement strand
GGTGTGCATCGGCGATCGATACCGAATTGGTGACGCTGAATTCGAAGTAACGCAGCCACGCGTGACTTGTTACCGCGTCGGCATTCGTCTTAACGAACCTCGCATGCCGGCCCTACTCGTGGAACATCACAGACCAGGATTTTATTTTCGCGTGCTGCAGGAGGGAGAAGTTGGTGCAGGCGATGACATCGTAAAAATTAGCGACGGTCCGGAGCGAATCAGTGTGGCCGACGTTGACGCCCTTTTGTATTTGCCAGGGCATTCCAGCGAGCAACTGCAACGCGCGTTGCAGATTCCTGCGCTTAGCAAGGGCTGGCAGAGTTCATTCCAGGCGATGCTCCAACAAGACTTGAGCTCCAAAACTACGGGCGGGAATCCGGGACTCGCCTATGAGGAACAAGCACCAGCATGGCCCGGCTTTCGACAGATGCGAGTTACGCAAATCCGTAAGGAAAGCGATAGCGTGACTTCCTTCATTCTGGAGCCAATCAGTGGGCAGCTTCTTCCTCTCTGCCAAGCGGGTCAATTTGTCGTTTTGCGGCTGCTCATCGATGCGCGCAAACCGCCGGTTCCTCGTAGCTATTCGTTGTCGGATCTGCCGGCAGCCGATCATGTCCGCATCAGCGTCAAAAACGAATCGAATGGGCTTGGAAGTTCATTTCTGTGCGGCCGAGTCCGGGAAGGCGATCTATTGGATGTTAGTGCGCCGCGCGGAAGCTTTACTCTGCGTCCCGGCCAGAATCCTGTGGTTCTGTTGAGCGCTGGTGTAGGCGCAACTGGCTGCCGTGCGCCGCCTCGCGCACGAGGCCGCCGACTCAGGCTTGCTCAGTCCCGAGTTGGCTGCGGGCATCAGCCGAGTGAAAGGAGTCAAGCAACTCGGGTTTCGCTCGGGCAACTGGTTGAGCGCTGAGGAGAGTTCGGAAGTACTCAAGTGTGCTCGTGGAAATAGCATGCGAGCGAAGCGCGACTACGCCATGCTGGCCTTGCTGTTTGGTTGTGGTTTTCCCAGATCGGAACTCGTGGGCCTGGAGTTGGATGAAATCCAGATGCGCCAGGGGCACTGGGCGGTCGTAGACCTCGTCGGTAAGGGCGGTCACATCCGCACCGTGCCCATTCCAGAATGGGTCAAAGCAGCGCTCGATCAGTGGACCGTAGCGGCTAGGGTCACGGAGGGAAGGATCTTTCGCGCCGTCGCCAGAGCCGGAAAGGTATGGGGGGAAGGCATCTCGCAGAACGTCGTGTGGTACGTAGTCAAGAGTTGCTGCGAGCGAGCGGGCTTGGAGCATATCGCCCCGCATGACTTGCGGAGAACCTGCGCGAAGCTGTGCCACAGTAGCGGTGGCGAGCTGGAGCAGATTCAATTCTTGCTGGGCATGCATCCGTCCAGACCACGGAACGCTATCTGGGCTGCAAACAGAATCTCGGACATCCGGTGAACGACCTTTTTGACCTCAGAACGGACGGACAATCGCAGGAAAACGATGATGAATCGGCCACCGTGAAAGCAGCCTCCGACCCTGTAGAAAAGGCATCTGGGCAAGGGGTAGAATGCCGCCACGGAGGATCGGAACATGACCAGCCCGTCTGCGACTCAACCCAGCTACCCCTACCCGAACGACCCGACGTGGTCGAGGTCAGAAAGGGTCATCGCCCGCACTGCCTTCGACGCTGCCCTGGGGCGGGAGCTTCACGAGGTGATTCGGGAAGCAAAGAAGATGGCCAGCCAAATCCAGCAGTCGTCAGATCTTTGGGACTTGGAACATTACCTGACCCAACGTCGTAAGGAGATCGACCGCAAGTGCGACTATCGCTATTCGCAACTCACGCACGTGTTTGGGAGACTTTTGTACGAAAAGCGACTCCGTGAGGAAGAGCTGCGCGGCTTGCGGGAGGACAAGCTGAAGCCGATTCGTTCTTTCGCCAAATTCTTAGCGGAGGACGCGGCCTGACCTGTGCATGCTGAGCGCTAACGCCTGGTTACGACATTTAGCCCTTCTGCGACTGCTCTGTCCTGATTCCGTCCGTCAGGCTATGCTCAGTTAATATGCGAATATCCATGACGGTTCTCGGCGTGGTTGCCTTATGCCTTGGCTTCTTGTGCTGCCACCAAGTTTCAGGTGGCAAAAACAACTCGCCCGCAATCGTTGGAACGTGGTTTGTGAAAATTCCGGAGGCGCCATTTCACTACCACATGTTCGTTTTCCATTCAGACGGGACCATGCAGCAAACTAATCCTGACGCGGGAGATCCCAGCACAAGCGACAGTAATGGCATGGGCGTGTGGGTGCTGGATGGCGAAATGATCAAAGGGAAGTTTGTCGAGGTCACAGCTGATCGAACGACACGTCAATTCGTCAGCCGAGGTGAGATTTCCTTTTTAATTAAAGTGAACGGCGATGCTTTCACCGGAACGGCGAGTGCAATCTTCGACGACGCCACGGGACTTCGATTAAGGGGGCCGCTACCGGCAACATTGAAAGGTCAACGGGTTGTGCCCTAGCTGCGCATGATGAGTGCTAACGCCTGTTCTATAAGAGGGGATGTCAAGAACATTCTTCTCCCTCCGCCGGAAGCGCGGGTTATGGTTCGCGGCATCCAGTCCCTTGTCAGATAGGAGTGACGCTCGAGTCTTGTGTCTTG
>JBARIF010000143.1:0-13851 GCA_049799615.1 Terriglobales bacterium | reverse complement strand
CAATTGTTGATCACCGGGCTCGGAATCCAGGAGGCAATAGTCATCACGCGAGCTAAGAATGAACTGCCCCGGTTCCGGGATGCGCTGACTCTTTCAGCTCTCCTCTTAGTATTGCCCGCGGTATATCCAGCCCAAGAGGCAGATCGCTTCCAGCTTTCTCCCCCTGCGCTGCAGGCGGGGCGGCTCATTGATGTTGAGCCTCAGTTAGGACCGCAGCCGCCATGCGGAAAGGGACCCGTTCCTCCCTATCCGGGTCTCGATGATTTGGCCATCGTGAAATCATGGAGCAAGTCTCAATTCGGCGGCAACTGGAAACCGCCCGCGTGCACCGGATGGACAGAAGTGGGCTTTACGACCTTGGTGACCGTAGCTGCGCGATTTCGCCATACCTCGGAAGCTGGGGGTTTGCTTGGCCACATCGGGGCAATTTCCGAACTCGCGGGCGTGCGCTACTGGTCGACCACTCACAAGCAGTGGCAAACATTAATTGTAGACGCCTACGCTCTGACCGACTCGCAGCCTGGTCGACGCCGCGAAGACTTCACGTCCGACGAGATGAAGGAAGGCAAGGTGCTCTACTTTGAACAGGTCGATAACCTTTCTGGCAAAGCCATTTACCGCATGCACATTGTCGAGGCTTCGGCGAGCCGCCTCGTTTTCGGTGTCGAGAACGTCAACACGATGCGATATTACTTCATACCTATCCTTCACCCGGGTGAGTTGCAGTCGATGTATTTCCTGGATCGCGAATCGGACAATGCCTGGCGCTACTACAGCATCGTGCGCGTAGGAAAGAACGCCAACGGGCTGATCACGGGAAATGAGTCTTCCTCGATCAACCGGGCCGTTGCGTTCTATCGCTACCTAGTCGGAATTCCCACCACCCAAGAGCCGCCGGGGGCGCGATGAAGACGAGCAGTCCCACATCAGATGAGCCCTCTTGAGTTCAACTCCAGATTGTTGGCCCTGAGAATTCTTTTGAGTCCGAGCCCGTTGCCCCTAGCTCGCGGCGGAAGACGAGCTGTAGTAAGACTGTGGTAGTTCTATGCTCAAATCGGGACAGATTGGATCATGACGGGTCAACAGGTGGGGTTTGTAAGCGGTTGGAAAATCATGTAGAGTAGAGAATTTTCATAACGGTTCAGAACCATCCTGTGAACTCAAAATCCGCCGGTACTTGGTGCTTTGGGGATTCAACTCCCGTCCCAATCCTTTAAAGCCTTGTCCAACACGTGTTTCAGCACTCATCGCTCAGAAATGCACATGAGGGTTGCTGAACTTTGCCCACCAAACCCACCAACCATTTCATCGCAACCGATCATGAGGTTGTCGCTGGAATAACGTAAACTACTTCCAGATGCCGGTGATGACGGAGGCGGTGCCGTCTCCTGATTCTTTGTGAATTGGGTCGAGCCCGAAATTATCCTCGATCGTTCGCAAAACACTGTAATGGTTGTAAGCAGCGGTGACCTCCTGTGGCTTCACCATGGCGCCCAGAAATACAGTGTAGATTCGTTCCGGTTTGTTATTTCCCTCCGATTCGTCAAAAGTAACGATCACGAGCGTGCGCTTCATTTGTTCGTCTTTCGGAACCCACGTCGTATCATCGAAGTGAAGCCATGTGGTGAGAAACACGCGTAGCCAGTCCGCGGCCTTCTTGAGCCCTTCTTGAGGATTAGACATTGGGTCATGGCCGTCGTCGTCGAGATTTGGGCTGTAAAACATATATTCAGGTAGCGGATGCTTTTGAGGATCAGCGATGAAGCGACCGATCTCAGTCACAAAAGCATTGTCTTGGGCGTGAGTATCCACCGCGACTACATTGTGAAAACTCTTATTCTGAACTTCTCGGAAACTCAGGAAGGGTACATGCTTGCGTGCGTACCTTCCCTTGTGGTCGCCGAGGAATGGTTTCTGAGCGGTCGGAGGCGCCGGGTAATCCTCAGCATAGTTCTTCCAATTGAGCAAATCAGCAATCGTCCTATGCTCGCTATCGTCGTTGAACGTCCTCTGGTTGTCACTAGTGAGTAGTGGTTTGTGTCTACCGAAATCACTGCCCGCTATCATCGCTAAATAGTTTGGATACGAGTAATGGTAGAGGTTGCCGAAATTGCTGAAGATTGCGCCCTTCCGGGCGAGGCTTTTCAAAAGATCATTTCCGATGGCAGACTCATAGTTTTGATTTTCGAGTACAACGATAAGCACGTGGTCGAAATGCTTTGGCGGAGGTGCGGGATTGGTCCCGATGGGGTCGTTCTGCGCAAAGCTGAGAATCGTGACGGTCCAAAAGAAAAATGCTTTTCGTGCAAAAGTGCGGCCGTGCCAGCGCCAGAGCAGCATGTATTCTCCAAGTTCCAAGTCCCTTGCGGTCTTGAGACTTAGACGACGATCACCTTTGAAAGGCTGTACGCTATTCGCGTCATGGACCTCTTCCGTAAGGCAAAATACGTGGTCGGAGGAGAGTGGCGCTACATCCGTAGCTGCGTTTTGCTGCGATTTAGCGCATCCCGAGAGGTACACTGATAATTTAGGGCATTCGACAGTTTTGGCGAGGTTTTTGTCTGTGGAGGTTTCCGGCTTTTGCCCACGCGGGAGGTAACAGCAATGCCAAGGGAAGCCAAGCTTTTTTTGTCAAGTTCTGGATCAGCCGCACGGGGGTTCCTTAGGTTCCGGGCGAACATCCCACCTCGATGGATAAGAAATGCTCAAAAGTCACGCAAGCGGATTGAGCCAGAGATCGTTGACGCACTGCGCTCTCTGAGGACCATTCAGAGAAATCGTCCGCGAGCGCAAGTCGCCCTAAAGAATGCGAGCAAGCAATTCAAGGCGGTGTTGAGCCGTTGGGACACAGCCTACAACAAGGAAAATTTCTACCGCGGGATACGCATTCTTCTTGAGCTACAGCGAAAGGGCTCTTCGAAGTTGTGACGGTGCCGACTATTTCAGGTGTTTATTGACCGCTTTGGCCATCTGAAACATATCCATCTTTACCCCGCCAAAAATAGGCTGCAACTTATCATCGGCCAGAATTTCTCGTTTATTTTGCGGATTCTGCAGTTTGTGCTTCTTGATGTGGGCCCATATCTTTTTCGTGACCCCTCACTTCGTGGAAGCGGTTCTGTTCCGACAATCTTGGCCAGATGCTCCGAGGGCTGCATCGGCTTCATGAATGCATTATTCTTCTTTGCTTTACCCGCTAGTTTTGCCATTTATCACTCCCAAATATATCTGGCGGCTTTCAACGAGTTGAATTGAAACGGATCCGGTCGCGTGGCCAAAAAGAATTGTGTGGGCCCAGTTTCGGAAGAAACGGCACACCCCTCTCAAAATGAATAAGCGTCCCGGAAACAGCCACCAAATGCAGGTTCGCCTTGAACAAAATTAATTGTCAGAACCGTGCAGTTTGGACCAGCCGAACCATTCTTTCCAAGCTTATGCTGTACGGGTCGAGAAAAAAGGCGCAAACTCCGATGCTGAAATCAATTGAGTTAATGTCAAATATCGAGTCATACAGCCCTGTAGTTGTCGGTAGCATCTGAGGGTATCAATGAGCCACAAATTCAAAAGGCATGAACAGATTTGTTTAACCTGGATTGCGATCCTCGTAGCTTTAGCTGCCGTGAGTTGCAACGGGCAGGATTTCGGTTTTTTGCAGCCGACGCCCAAAGACCTCTGCAAGTGTCTGCCCATCGAGCCGGACATTGCTGATTATCGGCATCTAGCTAAGCACGTCCCAATCCCTAATGTCGCCGCACAAGAAGTCTCGGTCGAGATCATTCTTACCTGGTCGCAAGACCCGGTCATACCTCCCGATGCGCCACGAACTGGGCGTGAACTTGAGGTTTTTCATATTGCGAACGCTTTTTTGCAAAACGCAAGTGTGAACGCTGTAGACTGTGATGTTGTCATGGAGATTTCTCACACCGCGGACAAGAGTTCGTCGCGGATGATCGTGGAAACGCCGGTCGATAGTGAATATTGTGGTGCCCGTCAAAATATGCAATCGCAACTAAAGCAGCATGGATTTCGCCTCGACTCGCAGCATGGAGGGGAACTTCCCCAGGCCTTGCCCGTGGATGTTGTAGGAATGGCATTCGAAGATTTTGAGCACGATCGTGGGCCTGTAGCGACCTTATGGGAGCTTCATCCTGCGATTCTGACTTTACACTAATACCGTAGGATGCAACCGCTGTAACCGTCTGCTCCTACTTGTCCTTCGTTCCCTTCAAGAATTTCGGGTTCTCGATCGTTCCCTCAATCCGGAACGGAAAAGACAGCTTGCCGTCTTTCAGCGTCCCTCCGGCTAGCCGCGCAAATAGATTCGTCACAAATCCCTGCTGAGAAACTATTTCCGCCACACCCTGGTAGTTCAGTTCGTCGGAGCCGGATAGGCTTACGCTGCCTGAGCCATCAAGATCGACTCCGTAGCCGTCGATGTCGATGACCTTGCTCGAAATCCGCTCGTGATCCAGCTCCAGGTCGGTCGAAACAAAATTGAACGAGGAAGGATCATTCTTGGCGGGACCGAGATCGTTGTAATGCGCCAGCTTCATCAGGTTCGCATTGAGCTTCAAGCTCGGCACCCGGCCGTTGTGCACCGTCAAATGCCCGCTGCCGTGTAATCCCTCCAGCGGATGAAGCGAGTGCTCGATTTCTCCGGCGATTTTCAACTCCCCCTCCATCTTTCCGGTCATTTTCCCGCGGGCATTTTGAAAGGCTGCCAGAAGATGCGCCACATCAATCCCTTTCATTCGCGCGTCGCTCCTGAAGCTCGCATTCTTTCCCGACAATTTAATCGAGAGCTCTCCCGTCGAGTTTCCACCATACGTTTCTGCTTTCACATCCGTGAAAAAAACCTGTCTCGCCTGCAGCCGGATATTGGAATTCAGATTTTTCACCTCGATCGAGCCGAACCGCAGCAGCCCCGCCTGCAATGTCCCCTGTCCATCGAGTGTGGTGGAAGTAGGATCGGCAATGGCGTCAACATTCACGTTTTCCAGTTCGCTGGAGACGTCGTGCGCCTCGAGAAAGACCGGCCCCGCCGCGTCGGAGGGCAGAAGATTTGAGGCGATCAGCTGCCCCCTCTTGATTTCCACTCGCGAGACCATTCCTAAAGGAAATGTGCTCGGCGTATTCTTCGCCCCCGGATTCTCGAAGTTCCACGGCCCGTCTGGGTCCGAAACCAGATTGATTTCCGGGCCCTCCAGCATGAGCGACCTGATAACTACCTTGCGGTGCAGCAGTGCCCAACAATCGAGCACGGCATCAGCCCGCGGCACCTTAACGATGTAACTGGGAGGAAATAACGGAGGGCTCTTCACACCAAAGCCGTCGATGTGAACCGTTACCTTGGGAAAGAACGTGACCGCCAGGCGCTCGATTTCAACTTTCTTTCCGGTTTTTTCTTCTAGATAGGAAATCACTTCGGGCCGATAGCGATTCGGGTTGAAGAAAACAGGTACCAGGAAGACCACGGCAGCCCAGAGACACCCGGCGATCACAATCAGCCAAACAGCGATCCTGCGGCGGGGAGCCATGAGCTTTCAGGGTACCAAATTGACAGTTGCCGGGTGAGCTCCCATAAGCGGAGTTAGCTTGACCACGTTCGCCACGAAGATTCGCGCGGTCATCCGGACTGTAATGAAATTGTAATGGTTGCACGATCAGAACGAATCGTCTTCAAGCAGAACGGATCAAATCGACTGATTTGTAAACCACTGCGGATGAGAAGCGAGAGGAGCAGAAAATTGAAGAGATGAGCCGCGCGGAGCCATAAGGGAAAGTCCAGAATCTGCACTAGGACACGCTCCCGAGTCCGAATCTGTAGGGTTCTGACGTAGTGCCTCTCCCAGAAATGTTGCGACGCTGGCTCAGGCAACTCGCCGCGCACTTCTCTTAGGATGCTCACGCAGGATTCTTTCGATATGCACTTGTAATTCAGCTGCCATGTTCTTTTTGGCATCTTCGAAACTACTGCCATCGACCGTGACCGACAGGCTTTTACAGAGCCCCTTCCATCCGTCATCTTCCGGCCAGAAATCGCAGTCAATCGGTATGCTAGCGGTCACCTGGAGGTTCACCACTTGAGAAGTCATAATCACTCCGCTCGAATCTTGGTTGTGCGAATCGATCATCGTGAGGAAGCACGGTGACCTCACGCGCTGAAAGACCCCGCTATTCCTCTAACCCCGGTGCATGTCACGCTATGCGAGCGCTCCGAATGCCGCCCTTTCGGGCTGCCTGACTCTCAAGCAGCACTCTGCGTTTCTCTTTCAACGAGGCCAACAGCTCGTCCAAAGAATGCGTGAAGGCGATGATGCCATCGGCCAGCAGTCTTTCTGTGATTGTCCCTAGGTCGACACCCAGTTTGGCCAAGCGCGCCAGCACTTGTTCGGCATCTTGCGCTCCCGCTTCGAGTGTTGGCTGCACCCGGCCGTGATCACGGAATGCATTCAGGGTCGCGGGTGGAATGGTAGTGATGGTGTGTGGTCCGATTAACTCCTCGACGTATAAAACATCCGAGAAAGCTGGGTTCTTGGTCCCGGTGCTTGCCCACAATGGTCGCTGCAGTCGCGCCCCTCGACGTCTGAATTCCTCGAAGGGAGTTCCCAGGGGGCGGAAGCTCTCCTCTCTTGTGTCGGCGACGAGGGCTTCCTTTATCGAAGCGACTGGAAGTCTAGGATCTGCCCCAGAATGGCACCAAGCACGCTATACGAGCCGTTCGAATAGCTACCATATTGATTGCGGCTGCTGAAGCCGTCTTCATAGCCGCGACTAAAACCCTGGCGAAAATAGTAGTTGTACTCATCCTGGTCAACGTAATATCCCGTGTAGCCGTAGTTTGCGTCCTGGTAGGCATACGAATCACGGTAGTCGGAACGCCACCGATCCTGCCGGTCGGCCTCTCCCGTGCGGAAGCCTTCTTCGTAACCGTAGTTCACGGACTGACGTAGCAAGTCTGCGCCGTACTGGTTCGTCTCATAGTAGCGGCCACCGCGATTGTAACGATAGGTTGGAGCCGTGTAGAAGTACGGATCACGGTTGTAGTCGTGGTCACGGTCGTTATCGAGCCGCACTTGCTGCTGTCGCATGCGCTCCAGGTACTCTTCCTGAAAACGGTACTGCGACGCACGGTTCTGTTCCCTTAGCATCGCCGTCTGCTGCTGTACCGCCTGCCGCTGCTGCTGTTGTTGCTGCTGATCCAGATGTTGACGGTATTGCGCGATGCGCTGCTGCTGCTGCTCGATTAGCTGCTGCTGACGCTGTTGTGAGAGTCGATCCTGCTGCTGTTGCGCCTGCACGTTTTGCTGCTGTCGCTGTCTGTTCAGATCTTGCTGCTCCTGTTGTTGCCGCCCGACCTGTTGCTGCTGCCTGTTCTGGTCTTGCTGTTGCTGCTGGGCACGCTGTTGCTGCTGTCTGTTCTGGTCTTGCTCTTGGTGGCCGTTCTTCTGCTTTTCGGGCTTGGCTTGCTCTTCGTGTTTGGTCTGTTTTTCGTCCTGCTGGTCCTGTTGAGCGCAGGCAAGAGCAATGGGTCCGACAAGACAGAATAGAACTACCGTGCTGACTACTCCAAATCGTTTCATGAGGGCTGCCTCAGATTGTAGCTTAAGCGAAGCAGAGGTGATTAACTGTCTCCTTTTGACCTGTTTAAGAATGGACGAATGCGGGTCGAAATCGGTTCGGTGACCCGCGGGGCCGCTTTCTGAGCGACGGTTTGGAGCATAGTGTTATCGTCGACGAATCGTGCAGCAACGCGGGACTCCTGCCTTGGGCGACCGAAAAGGAAACCGTAACCCTGCCAGACGTGAAGGCTCGATATCTGACGGTCGGACATCATTCGGAGACATCGTTCACGTAGCCTACTTTGGCTGGAGGTCGCAGCGGCACGCATCGGTCTAATTAAGAGCCCGACCAAAAACGATCGTGATTCTCGCCCAAGCGTTTTTACCCAGACTGACAAGTTGAGCTAGTTCTGCCCGGCGTGCTCATGCAATGTGAACCGACTCTGTAAATCCACAAACTCTCGACGGAGGTCTTACTGACAAGTCAGCGTAGCATTACCACTCACTGTCATTGATGTGTTCTGGACTCCGTTATTCAGAGTGAAACTGAGGTTTTGGGGAGCACTCGCGGTAATGGTGACAGTGCCAGGTGCTGAGCAAGTAACTTCGCCGGTGGAACCGATAGTAGCGGCAACGGTGCCCGTACTTGTTTGCGAGGTTTTCCACGACAGACCGTCTATCTGCGACAGCTCCCGGCTTTTGCCGTTGGCGAAATTCCCGGTCGCAGTGTAGCCGACCTGTCCTTGGGGACTGCTCGTGGTAGTTGCCGATTGAGGACTAACTGTAATACTCGTCAGATTTGCGTGACCAGCACCGCAGCCGATGCCAACCATTGCAACTAGCAGTGCCAAAACAGAATTCAAATATCTCATGAGTGTGCCTCCAACGAGTTTGGATGCCTTGCGTGTTCGCCAGGTTGGTGCTTCGCGTGGTGGAATGCCGTTCTTGCTTTGATGTATTTTCTCAGCGCGATTTAATGTTGGCTTCAGGTTAGTGCGCTCGGAAAATACCCGAGCGAGCGGTAGCTGTAAATCTGACACTGGATTAGAAACGAGATCAGAAGTGTTAACCACTGGAGCGCATATAGAGAGCAGCACTGCGCGGGCGCGGGACAAGCATGGTTCAGGCGAATGCAGGTGTCAGAACGCGCATGCCTTGCGCACGAACGCGCCTGACGTGCTTTGTGAAAGGGCCGGAAAACTACCCTCAATTCCTAGCCTTTCGATGGTGATCAGCGGTGGCGACCCAAGTTTCGGATTGTTCTGGAAGGTCACGTGTTCGAGAATGCAGTCCGGGCGCGGGAAGTTCGTAGCGTGAAACGTACCCGCATCCACCCTGCCCAGGCTCGCGGCCTCCAATTCCTGCAAGACCGCTTTGCGGCTGAATGGCCAGCGCCATGCCAGCACGACAATGGCTGCAAGAAAAATGACTACCATTTCCAATGCAGCACGCGCTATGAGCTTCCACGTTTTCCTGGACGACGTGGAAACGATTACCTGCTGCATTTGTCACCCGGGCAGCATAGGGGTTTGGGTGCATACGGCATTTCCCGGTAGGGAAGGCACGGGATTTACCCCGTAGCTGCGTTTAGCTGCGATTTAGCACAAAGTGAAGGTTCCCGCACGGGTTTGCATACGTTTACTATCAATGGCTTACCGAGGACTAGGCACTTTCGCATCCAGGGGAGAACGTGCGGCCTCCTTTTCCCAGGATTTACACGTCATCGGCGACGAATGGCATCTAACCTGAGCTGTGGGGACAAATGCGTATGACCCGCGCGCAGAGATCGGATTCGGATGGTTCGGCGTGCTTGCCGTGCCGGGTCAGGTATTGTCGAGGGCACGTGGAGAAGCAGCCAAAGCAGCGCGAAACGGAATTGGACGGAAGTCCTTGCTTAGAGTGTTGTTAATCGCATTCAGCTTGGTGTTGTTCAGCCAGGCTCAAGTGCCGACCAATAGCCACGTGGTCATCGTGCTTGAGGAAAACAGCAACTACTCAAACGTGGTCGGCAGTTCTTCCATGCCTTATTTGAACAGCCTGATAAACAAGTACGGATTAGCAACCCAGTATTACGCCAACACGCATCCATCCATTGGCAACTATTTCATGCTCACGACTGGGCAAATTCTCACCAACGACGACAGTCAGACTCCGAGCAGCTTTCCCGTCTCAGTCGACAACGTGGTTCGCGAACTCCTAACGGCTGGTAAGACATGGAAGGGGTACGGTGAGGGATTGCCGTCGGTGGGATACACCGGTGGCGATTGGAGTTTCAACGGATGCACAGGTTACGTTCGGCACTTCCCGCTGGCTTACCTGACAGATGTGCAAAATAGCGCGGAGCAGAAGCTTAACCTAGTTCCGTTTACGCAATTTGCTGCGGATCTTGCCAACGGAACCTTGCCTAACTATTCGTTTGTTACCCCGGACGGTTGCAACGATCTGCATGACGGTTCCGCTGCCCAAGCCGACAGCTGGCTACAGACCAACATCGCTCCGCTTCTAACTAATTCGCAGTTCACGACCGACGGCCTCCTAATCATCGTCTTTGATGAATCTGGCAGCGACAACACGAATGGAGGTGGGCGGGTTGAGTGGATGGTTGCCGGACCAAAGGTGAAGCCAGCATATCAATCGACAACTCCCTATCAGCACCAGAGCACCTTGCGGATGATCCTCGAGGCGCAGGGAATCACTAGCGGGTTCGCCGGAGCCGCAGCCTCTGCTCCCGATATGGCGGAGTTCTTTGGAACATCTGTCGCACCGGTTTCGGTGAGCATCTCTCCAACGTCAGCAAGTGTGCTGTCTGGGGGAACCCAGCAATTCACCGCTAAGGTGTCCAACACCACCAATACGGCCGTCACCTGGTCGGCAACCGCTGGCAGTATCTCTGCCTCCGGCCTCTATACTGCTCCCGCCGTAACGGCCAACAGCAGCGCCACGGTGACCGCCACCAGCGTGACCGATCCCACGAAATCGGCCAGCGCCATCGTTTCCATCACGGGTACGCCAGATTTCTCGGTCTCAGCTTCTCCGCTCACACCGGGTACGGTAAACCCTGGCGCATCGTCCACCGCCACAGTGAATGTGACCACAGCAGGCGGCTTCAGCTCTGCCGTCGCTCTTTCCTGCTCCGTGCAGCCGTTGCCATCGCTGGCCCCGAAATGCTCGATCAGCCCCAGTTCCACGACTGCCGGGAACGCTGCGATGTTGACCGTGAGCACGACGGGACCAACAGCAGGCGCTTTGCCCTCCAGTGCTGGCTCTGCACCGTTTTATGCAGTCTGGTTGTCGCTGCTTGGATTGGTTGTGGCGGGTGTTAGTTTTGGCTCGGAACGGACAAGGAAAGGGGAAGCAGTGATACTAGCGTGGGTGTTATTGACTGGCTTGGTTTTCGAGTTTGCTTGCGGCGGCGGCAGCACGAGCAGCAGTGGTGGTGGCAGCAGCGGCACTCCCGCAGGAACATACACCATCACCGTCACTGGCACGTCGGGTTCCTTACAGCATTCCATTACCACGATGCTCACGGTTCAGTTAGGTTGAAAAACTGGCTTCAGTTGTTCTTCGAGTCTCGACAGCCAGGCCCCGAACTTCATCCTTGTCGAAAGGGAGACCACGACACCCAGCTAAGAACGGCGCTGTAGTAAAACTGTAGTAGTTCCATGCTCAGAACGAGGCATATTAGATCATGATGGGTCAACAGGTGGGGTTTGTAAGCGGTTGGAAAATCATGTAGAGTAGAGAATTTTCATAACGGTTCAGAACCATCCTGTGAACTCAAAATCCGCCGGTACTTAGTACCTTGGGGGTTCAACTCCCCCTCCCGGCACCATGATTCAAAATAGGTTAAGTCGATTTTGCCCCACGGGGGGAGACTTGCCTGTGGCCAGAAGGCCATCCCACGTCTCGCGGGCAAAGGAGACTGCACTAAGATTGGACGCAAGCCCATCCATCAAAGGTCTAGAATTCCCAGCTGTGCGAAGCTCCGATCAGACGCCTTACTGCGGAAGGCGTGTTTAGGTAGGAGGCCGGCACGATCGCTTGAGCTGCAACTCGCCAATCCTCATCACTCCATTCTTAGCGCCTCAATGGGACTCAAGTTCGCGGCCTCGCTGGCGGGGCGGTAGCCGAATAGCACCCCAACCCCGCTCGGAACTACGATGGCAACAAAAACAGCCATCCATGAAATGTCGAGCGGCAAGAGATGTTTGGTCGATACGACGACAGACCAAACCAAAGTAAGAGCCATTACGACTCCCGCCAAGGCACCCGCGAGGCTAATGAAGAATGCCTCCAAGAGGAATTGGAGCCGGATCTCAGCCGATCTTGCCCCTAGAGCTTTTCGAATTCCGATCTCGTGAGTTCGCTGTGAAACATTGACGAGCATGATATTCATGATGCCCGTTCCAGCCGTAATCAATGTCAATGCGGCAATCGCGAGAAGCACAACACTCATGGCGAAGGCAATCTTGCTCGCGGTCTGAAGGAGAGAAGAGAGGTTCTCGACTAGGTAATGCGCTCCTTTGCGGTGGCGGTTGATCAACAACCGCTCCATTTGCTCAGTCAGTGTCGCAACCTCTTCAGGGGATACTGCCTGGGCATAAATAACCTGGAAGAAGTTGTCACCTGTGATGTCTTTGACCAGGGGAAAGGGGATGAGCAAGGTTTCGTCCTGTATCTCGGATTGTCCGAAAGTGGGCACGCCTTCCTTGAAAGTCCCAATGATGGTGCAACGAAATTCCCCGACCTGAATAGTATTGCCCACCGCGGGATCCAGGCCAAAAGCGGCTTGAACCATACGGTCCGTAATCAGGCAAACTTTGAAGCGGGAAAGAAAATCGTCCCGGTCGAAATATCTACCGGAGATAATTCGCAAGTTGCGGATACTTTCGAAATCTTGAGTAACTCCGACCAGTCGAGGATGGAACGCTTTGCCCCTGAGCTGGAGGTCGACCGGCAGGTCATAGGTGCCCGCAACCGCTCTAACGCCTGGTAGGGCCTGACGCGCGGCTGAGAGGTCGCCGGGCGTTAACTCGTCCTCCGGCACGGTGGTGGTTCCAGCCCGATCAAGCGAGGCGTACGCAAGGTTGGAACCGATCCCTTCGATCTCAGAGATCATGTAGATCTTGCCGGTGGAGGCGATGGTGACGACCAGTACGATGGCGGCGCTGCCGATGACAACTCCCAGCATCGTGAGAGTAGCCTTTACCTTGTCCACCGCAAGCGCCCACACGGCAAAGCGAACGCTCTCCTCCCAATGGACAACCGGTCCGTTGTTGGCATCACGGAAGCGCATAGTTGGTCAGCAAGTAGTTGCCGGAATTCTCAGTCACAATGCGCAGTCTGGACTCGCCGACGAGTTGCGCCAGATGCGGCATTTCCGTGCCGTAGGCGAGTAGATAGCATCGGTCCGGTCCGATCCATAGCGACGCGAACTCGCTGTCATCAATGAATGTTCGGGGTGCTGCGGGCGCGTAGGATCCGTACTCGAGGTTGTTGTTCCGGCCGTTCAAGAGCAACGCAGTCCGACTGGTATAGAAAAACACGGATGAGAAGGCATAGTAAGAGTTGGATTCGATCAACTGACCAGGAGGACTCTGTTCCAAGCCTTCAGCCAGAGGATAAGACCCCAGATATGAATCGAAGCGAACGAGCGCAATCCGGGCTGCCTGAAAAAAGATAATCATGCCAACGGCCACAACAAAGACTACCCGCCTAGGTTCGCGTCTCCATCTCGCGGTCCCGATGGCAATCCCTCCGAACGCGAGCGCGGCAATAAACAGCGGTAGTTTTAGGTAGGCAAATGCGTTGAGGGTCAGGTCCCGGATGTGTCCCATCGACAGCGTGTAGAGTTCGGGGTGTTGGGTGAGTGCTCTTGAGATGTTGCCCGGTGCAGGCAGGCGCCAAACCAGCACAAGCAGGACTGTGAGCACCACGCACACGACCGAGGAGATTGTGAAGAGAACGGCCGTGGCCGCGCGAATCCTTCGACCTCCGACGCTAATGGCCGATCCGACCAGTAGGGCCAGCGCAGGATAGATCGGCATGGAGTAGTACTCCTGCGTGGTTGAAAGGGTAAAAAACAACAACACTACACCCGCCCAGCAGACCGCCATCAACCTAGTTCGTTCCGCTCGGGAAGTGGCGTTGAATGACAATCTCGGAACGCCGATCAGAAAAGTCGTCCAGGGGAATATCCAAACCAGGTTCAGCAGCCAAAACCAAGGTCTTGGCACGGTGTTGTAATCGTGCGGATATCGCAGGTTCAGAAAGCGCAAGAGATGTTCGT
>JBARIF010000142.1:0-17056 GCA_049799615.1 Terriglobales bacterium | reverse complement strand
CGCCCGCGCGACAGCCGGCGGGACGCCGGCGCTACAAACTGCACGCCACGCGGAATCCATAATCGGCATAGTGAAATTCCGGCGGGATACTGGAGCGGGCCGCGCACCGGCTGGCCTTGACGTGATGCCGCCAGGAACCGCCCCGCGACGCCCGCCGATCGCCCC
Source organism: Terriglobales bacterium (assembly GCA_049799615.1). Classification (GTDB taxonomy): domain Bacteria; phylum Acidobacteriota; class Terriglobia; order Terriglobales; family Acidobacteriaceae; genus JAIQFF01. The sequence goes on along the minus strand of JBARIF010000142.1, from coordinate 16,891 downwards.
GTTCAGGGCCTGCGGGATTGCGCTCGCCTGAAATCGCGTAGTAGTCGGCCTGATACCAGTCGCTGCACCACTCATGCACGTTTTCGCAAATGTCATAAAGGCCGAAGCCGTTGGGCGCGTACTGGCCTACAGGCTCAGGGCCATTCTTCCAGCGGGTTGCGTAATCCGGCAAAGATTGCGGCGGGGCGTCTCCCCAGGGGTAGAGTTGGTGTTCGACGCCGCCACGCGCCGCCCGTTCCCACTCGGCCTCGGTCGGCAGACGAAAGCTCAGGCCGGTACAGAGACTGAGCCATTCGCAGTATTTCACTGCATCAAACCATGAAACCGCGACCACCGGTTGTTCCGCCTGGTTGAAAGCAGGGTCCTGGCAGAGCGGTGCTGGAGGATTTCCGGTGGCACGCACGAAGTGAGCGTACGCGGCATTCGTCACCGCACAGGACGCCAGGCGAAATTCATCGACCCAAACACGATGAACGGGACGCTCGTTGTCCTGCCCGGTCTCCGATCCCATCCCGAACCAGCCTTCGGGAATTTGCACCAGTTCCGGCTTAACCTGTATGGGGCGTGTGGATGGGCTCGGCGAAGGCATCTGATTACAGTCTAGAACGTTGGATTCAATCCCTCCTGCCTTGCGAAAAGGCAAACGCGACGGGCGAGGGCGCCCGCCCTACACTGGGAAAATCACTTCCCTCACCGAGTGGAAGACCTCTTCCACGGCCCATTTCCGACCAATCATCCTCGATTCATCTATTGTGTTTTCATATAGATACGTGGGCGCTGCATGGGCCTAAACGTGCTTTCTATTAGATCACCAAGACAGAATCAACCCATTTAGAGACGAGTATGTATTTATGAAACGACTTTTGAAACTGCTCATCGGCGGCGTGTTATTAATGGCCACGGGATTCGCGCAAGAACTGAAGCGGGACGCGCGTCCGGAGGAGCCTGTCGCCGAGTACCAGGCGTCCACGGAACAGGTCATTGCCACGGGCGTGCGCCACACGCCTGCTCCCGTGGTTCAACCCAAGGCGCTGCCGCCCCTGAATCCCTCACTGGGAGAAATCGCCCGCAGGGCGCGCGCCGCTCATGCCGAGGCTCCGAAGGCGAAGGTGGTAGTTGCCGACGATGCGCCCCCGCAAACCTAGATCAACGTCGAGCACGAACCTGCGCTGAGCGTTCGCGCGGTCCCGTCCGGCGATTTCTGCCCTCCAGTACGGTCACGCGTTCGGGGATTTAGCCTCCTGACCTCCGAATACCTGTGCGAACGCCTGGTCCAGTTCACTCAAGGCGCGCGCACAGTCGCCCCTGAAGCTTGATCCATGCATGATAGCGACGGTCTTCGGCCCAAGCCCGGCCAGCTTATGCAGGTTCCTCGAAGTTGCGCTGCTGTAGGGCACATAGTCAGCCAGAATTCCCGCCTGGTAAGCCCGCATGGCCGCTTGTGACCGGCCCACCACATCCGACTCAGTCAGCGGTTCAAGATCTCCTGTCTGATGGAACAGGTCTGAACACAGGAGCGTCTTGTGGGTTTCCTCAAAGAGCAGACCGGCATCCCAGCCGTGCGGCAGATGTGGGGTCTGGCAATAGCGGAAGCGGTATTTGCCGGTCGAAAATGTCTCTCCATCGGCCATGGGACGAGCTTCGCGCCCAATGAAGTCGTTCACGCAAACCAGTGCACCCACATGGCTACACACAACATCGGCGTTCGGCGCCACAGCTAGCCATTCGTTGAGCGATCCGCATTCGTCCGACTCAAAGTGGCTGAATGAGATATGCCGCAGATCGGCCAGCCGGATGAGTTTTGAGACCGCCTCTCGAACCTCCGGAAACATGCCTCGAAGCCCGGTATGAAAAAGGAGCGGTTCCTGGTCCTTGATCAGAAAATGATTGAACTGTAAGTCGCCCCATGCGGCGTAGATTGAGATCCGGTAAAGGTCCGGCGCAATCTCTGTAATGGTTGCCATAGCAGCCTCCCGTAAGATCGATACAATTCGTACAGGATTTTAAGAGCTCTCTCCGTGAAAAACAGGACAAAATCGTCAACCCTGGCAGGGATTTTTAGGCAGCGTTGTCCCCGCTGCCGCATGGGAGGAATTTACCCTTACTCCATCTTTCAGGGTTTCCCGAAGATGTGCGCACGCTGTTCCATCTGCGACCTGAAATTTCAGCGGGAAGAAGGCTATTTTCTGGGGGCCATGTATATCAGCTTTGGTCTGGCGCTTGCGATCATCACGCTGATCGCGGCTGTGCTGTGGACCGTCACGGGCTGGTGGATCACCCAAGATGTGCTCTGGGCGCTGGTACTGTTCGTTCCGCTCGCACCCACCATTTCACTCTTCGCCCGCGTGCTCTGGATCTACCTGGACCAGACCTTTGATCCCGAACCACCGGGGACCAGCAACATCTATCGGTAAGCCAAACTTTAGAGGTGAAGCAGGACGTCTCGACGGCCCGTCGCAGTTTCAAGCGTTTGGCTGCTGGTAGAGGCAGAGCGGGTCACTCTCCAGCGCATCGCCTGTGTGCGCGAAGGCCCGAGCGCGCGATCCGCCGCAAATGTGGCTGAATTCACACTCTCCACACCTTCCCCGGAACAGTTCCGGCGCGTGCAATGCCTGAAAGAGCGGTGCCTGCCGATACACATTCACCAGCGAATCAGTTCGTACGTTGCCGCAACGAAAGGGCAAGAAACCTGATGGATAAATGTCACCCTGGTTGGAAACGAAGACGATGCCATGGCCGTCGCGAATCTGGAACCCTTTGTAAACCGAACTTGTCTTGATTTCGGCAGCTGTCCTGCCCGAGCTGCGCATGCGGTTCAAGGCGAGGCGCCGGTAAGATGGCGCCTCTGTGGTCTTGACAGCAAACGGCGCATCCGGCACGAGGTCAAGAACCCAGTTCATGATTTCCTCGCCACGCGCCGGGGAAACCTCCTGCAACGCCCGGCCGCGTCCCACCGAGATCAGGAAGAACAAGCTCCAGCGCATGACCGGGAAGGTTTTCAGAAGTTCATAAATCGCCGGCAGGTCATCGGCGGTTTCCTGTGCGACCAGGGTATTGATCTGAATGGGCAGTCCGAGCCGCCCGGCTTCGCGTGCCACGTCTATGGTCCGGTCGAAGCATCCCGGCACCGCGCGGACCGCGTCGTGTCGGGCGGCGGAAGAGCCGTCGAGGCTCAAGCCCAGACTCTGAATGCCGTGCGACTGCAGCAGTTCAAGGGCTTCAGTGGTAAGGGCCGGAGTAGCGCTCGGCGTTATGGAGACCTCGAGACCCAGTGCCCGGGCGTCATCGATCACCCGGAAGAGATCTTTGCGACTGAGTGGGTCGCCACCGGTCAGAATCAAGTGCGGCAAGGGAGCGCCAAACTCAGCGATCTGGCGCAGCAAGCCCATACTTTCTACCGGGGTCAGTTCAAGGGGATGAGGACCCGGCATGGCTTCAGCGCGACAGTGCCGGCATGCCAGCATGCAGGCCTGGGTCATCTCCCAGTACACCAGCATGGGATTGCGGCTGAAGTCGTAACGTTTGGGGTCCATGTTAATCGGGCGCGCCACAGGGATGACCATTTTGTTTTTACTCATGCGCGTGACCAGCACGCTCGTCTAAGTTAGGCTCCCGGAGCCAATCTTTGCTGTGATCCTAATCACACCCGCCAGTGATCCTCTTTACGCTCTCAAAGGGCGCGGGCGCGGAACCAAAAAGGAAACCGGAGCAGGCTGAATTCTGCTCCGGCTCCCCATTGCAGTCACGGGTGGGCCGCATTCGGAAGCTTATCGCCGCCGAGTCAGCGAACTTCGGCGAGTTGGGTACGCAGTTTGTGGGTGGCACGGAAGAGAGTGTTCTTGATCGTGCCTTCCGTCGTGTTCAGCATTCCGGCCACGGTGCGCAGCCTCATGCCGTGGTAGTGCTTGAGTTCGAATACCATCCGTTCGCGGGGCGAGAGCCGCCCCAAGGCGCGCACGATGCATGACTGCAGTTCGCGTCCGGCAAAGCTTCGCTCCGGACTGGCGGCCGGGCTGTGATCGGGCATGCGGTCAAGCAGATCTTCCTGCTCGCCGTCAGGAGTAGAGGTCGTATTCAAGTCCCGGCCGCGAGAATGCTTCTTGCGCAGATGGTCCAGGCAGAGGTTGGTGACGATGCGATAGATCCAGGTGTAGAACGAACACTCGAAACGGAAACGGGCGAGATTGATGTAGGCGCGGAGAAACGCCTCCTGATAAATGTCCTGGCCGTCTTCCGGCGACCCGGTGAGGTGAATGGCCAGGCGCAGCACGGCGCGATCGTACTGCCGCACCAGTTCTTCGAAGGCCGCCGTGTTTCCCTGTTGAGCTGCGCGAATCAGCGCGGAATCGTCCACCCGGACCTGCGTGACCGAGGCCGGCTTGCCGGAAGCCAGAACCGGGCGATTCAGGTATGGCGTCAAACGAATTTTGCCGCTCTCAGACATGCTCATACGTTTTACCCAACGAACTTGTAACCCGTACCGTGCACCGTGAGGATGAAGCGAGGCTCATCCGGTTTCGGTTCAACCTTCTGCCGCAGGCGAACGATGTGCGCGTCCACGGTGCGGGTAGTGGGAAAGCGGTCATAGCCCCACACATCTTCAAGCAGGCGATCGCGACTCAGGGTCTCACCCGGATGGCACAGGAAATATTTCAGCAGTTCAAACTCCTTGGACGAAAAATCCATGGCCTTGCCACTGCGGGAGACCTGGCAACTCTTCAGATTGACCTCGACCTCGCCAAAGGAATAGCGCTCCTGGTCTTTGGGAACAGTCTTGGCGCGCCGCAGCACCGCTTTCACCCGGGCCAGCAACTCGCGGATCGAAAACGGTTTGGTGACGTAGTCATCCGCGCCCAGTTCCAGGCCGACAACTTTGTCCACTTCCTGGCCGCGCGCCGTCAGCATGATGATCGGCACCGAAGGTCGCTTGGCTTTGAGCTGCTTGCAGACGTCGAGGCCGCTCATGCGGGGCATCATCACGTCGAGGATGACCAGGTCGGGAGCTTCCTTCAGAGCGCGCTCCAGGCCAGCCACGCCATCGGGAGCGGTGATGACGTCATAGCCTTCGAATTCAAAGTTGTCGCGCAGGCCCGCCACCATGTTGGGCTCGTCTTCGACAATCAGGATTCTGGTCATGTCGTAAATCCTTGCTTCCGCTACTGTCGAAACTGCCCGCCCGGACAGCCTGGGCGGCCCCCCACGCCATTTCTCAGGCTGATGCTGTTGCGCCGTTGAACCGCTCCGGCCTGACCGGCAGGACGATGGTGAATTTGCTGCCTTGGCCCGGCGTGCTGTCCACCGAGACCTCGCCACCATGGGCCTGCACGATATGGCGCACCAGCGAAAGGCCCAGGCCGCTGCCCTTCGTGTTGTGCACCAGCGGGTCCCCCACGCGATAGAACTTCTCAAAAATTTTCTGCTGCTCCTGGTGCGGGATGCCAATGCCCTGGTCGACCACTTCCAGCTTTACCGAGCCGTTGTCACGATAGAGGTTGACGCCGATATACTTCCGGTCCTGCGAATACTTCAGCGCGTTGTTCACCAGGTTCAGCAACGAGCGCGCCATGGCCTCGCGGTCCACCCGCATGGGCGGTACCTCGTCGATCTTCTCTTCGAACTGGAACCCGCTCTGCTCCAGTTGGTAGCGGTAGGAGTCGAGCGTGTTGTGCACCAGTTCGCTCATATCGGTTTCGCGGAAGTCGTATTCCTTGCGCCCGGCCTCGATGCGCGAGAAATCAAGGATGTTATTGATCAGCGCGGTCAGGCGTTCACTCTCCTTGCGGATGATGCGGTAGTACTCCTGATATTTTTCCGGACTGGTGAGTCGCCCCATCTCCAGGGTCTCAGCGTATAACCGGATGAGCGAAAGCGGCGTGCGCAGCTCGTGCGAGACGTTAGAAACAAAATCCGATTTCAGCCGCGCCAGCGCCATTTCCTTGGTCACGTTGCGATAGGTCAGCGCAATTCCGGCGGCTAGCACCAGGGAAAGAGCGGCCAGCGTAAGCAAGCTCATGCGAGCGAAACGCTCGCCGATGGCGGCCAGAGTGTTCCCCCGCAGCTTGATGGCCAGGGTCAATCCCGGGAATGCACCTTCCAGGTTTCTCTCTACTTCGGGAGCGCCGCCGTCCCATCCCGTGGACTGAGCCAGCGCCGTGGACTCATATTTGCCGCGCAGCATCATGACGGCATGATTTTTGTCGCTTTGGGCGTCGGCCACATTATGGTTGATGACATCATCCAGGGTCTGCGGAAAGAACTGGTTTTTCAGGTAGTCGGCGTCCAGAGCTGCACCTGCGATGGCGAGCGATCCCTTCTCCCCGTCTCTTACGATAAACAGCGCGGTTGATTGATAGACTTTCTTATCACCGCGCGGCACCCATTCCCCCTCGAAGATATAGGGCGATCCCTTCTTCTGGAGATGGACCAGTTTCTCGGATGTGTCGTGGAAGTCCATCTTCAGCCAGCCCTCGTACATCTTGTTCAGCCAGTCGGCCTCATCGCGAAACCCCTCTTCTTTCTTCAGCCGGCCGGATTGGGAGCGAAACACCATTCCGGTCTCCGGCGAATACATGAACACGTGCGCGACGTAGGGATGGGCGGCCAGAATCTTGTCCAATGTTGGCGCGCACAACTCACTGGGCGCGGGGAACTCGGTGCGAACGTCGTCCAGCAGTTCGTATGCTTTGTGATTAATCTGCTTTTCCGATATGGCCAGTACCTGGCTGTATTCGCGCTGAAACGTGGCTTCCACCGCACGGTCGCGCTCAATGTGTCGCACATGCCAGACACTCAGGACCACCAGGGCGGCGGCGGGCAATACAACCGCGAGCTCCAGCGTAAGGAGCAATCGGGTTCTTTCGTTCCGCCGTTTCATGTTCATCGCCTGTATGTGTGGTCCCGGGTAAGCGCCCCGGCCCGCAATCAAACATAGTCAAGCGGGGCTGTGCGGGTGTCAATCGGGGGTAAAAATACGTAAAAAGTTGTGAACTGGGTTGATCAGGAAGGCACTTCGAAAGCCGGCCACGGATTGCGCGGATTCACACGGATCGGAACAATCCTCGATATTCGATCCTTGATATTCGATCAGTGAAGATCCGTGAAAATCCGTGGCTGGTTCACGTGTGAAACTACGGCAGTCTGAAATCAACCGTAACGAAGGTCTCGGCTTCGACGGCGCGGCCGTTCACCAGGTAGGGCTGGTAGCGCCACTGCTTCACCGCCCGATACGCGGCCTGGCCAAGTAGGAAAGATCCGCGTACCAGCTTCAGGTCTTGAATGGTTCCGTCCCGGCCAATCCATGCCTGCAGTACGACCGGACCCTGCAAGCGCGCCTTTACCGCTTGTTCAGGATAGGTGGGCAGGACTTTCTGCAGCAGCAGCCGGCGAGAGAGTTCCTCGGACAGGGACACGGGCTCGAGGGCGGCGAGGAGCGACGGGGCAATGCGCGCCACGCTGCGCATGCTCGCGCTCTGCACCGGGTTGTTCAAACTATCCGGAATGCGGACTGTAGTCGTGGCCGCGTTCGGTTGCGGACTCGGCGGTCCGGCTTCAACCTCAACGGGTTGGGGCGTTGCTGCGGGTTTGGCGGCGGCAGCATTCTGAAATGGGTCCCTGACTGCGGTAACGCGGATGCGCCCCACCGCGCGGCCGGGCGGCGCGGACTGTTGATCGTCATTCTCAGCGGTCAGTACCGGCGGCGCCGAAGCGCCGCTCCCATTGGGCCGATGCAACCAGGCTTGTGTCTGTTCCAGCATGCGTCCGTATATCCGGGCCACCGAGGTCTTCGTGCCCTGTCCCCGCAGCGGCTCGCTGAATACATAACCCACGGAAAGAAAGGCGATGGCTATGGCCAAACCCGGCAGCACCCGCCTTCGACCCTTTGGCCGAAGATTCGTCGAGGACGAAAAACTCGGTTGTGGCGCGTTAAACAAGGTTTGCACCCGCGACCGATGCAGGAGATCGTCGTCAAAAATCGGTTCGGCAGCTACCACCGGCGAGACACTTTCCGTACGGCGGGGGGGAGGTGGGGAGGGCCAGGCACGAAGACGCGGCGAGGGATGCGGAGCCTTGCCGTCCGAAACCGTACTTTCGACAACCTGTTTCTCTGCAGACTCGTTCTCTACAGCGGGAAACGGCCTGGCTTGCGACCGATTAAAAATCGGATCTTCAGCCGCAGATGACCCCCTCCGGGGCAGCCAGGATTTCATCTGGGCGAGAAATGGATCAGAGCTCAGCAGGGCATATTTGATCTTGTCGGGAACGAGCGGCCGTCCCAGGACCAGGTCAGCGCCCGCTTCACGGGCGGCGGCAGCCGCTTCCGGATTGGCAATCGCAATGGTAAACGCCGAGTGGTTGGCCTTGAGTTCACGCACTGTCTTCAGCAGAAAAACTGCTTCCAGCCCTTCGTTCCAGTCCGAAACTACTACATCGAAACTGCGGCGGGTGATCTTTTCCACCGCGCCGAAGATTTCCGGACAACTTTCAACTTCAAATTCGAGATCTGTGAAAGCAAGACTGAGGGCGCGTGAGGCCTCCTCATCGGAGGAGAACAGCAGAGAGTGTGGCCACATAGTATTGAGACTAGTGGGGCCGGATCGAAGCCACAAGTTACGAACTACGCTGCAGGTGACCGCCGGGGGACACGTAACTGCGGGGTCAGTTACCTGTCCCAAAGGACATGTGTCCACAGTAACCGCGCAATCTATCGGGCTTGTGAAGTCGTGCTGTGGAAGCTTTATGCTCGATCGCGCTGGACAAAACCGGGTGAAAACAGTGAAGCAGGCTGGCATCCATGAGTCCGGGCAGCTGCGAGGTTCCGCCGCTACAGGATTACTTCCGGAATTGCTGGGCCACCGATTCCGGCAAGTCGTCCTCCAGTTTCGCAGCCAGCCAGCGCTGCAGTACGGAGCGCTGCTCGGACGGAATCATCAGCGAACGCAGACCGGCGCGTCCGTTTTCATCGCGCCAGCAGATTTCCGCCTCGATCTTGAAGTGGATCGATTGGCCCGGCAGCATGAACAATACACTTACCTGCATCCCGGGCTTCAAGGCGGGCGATCCCGTGATGGCCATGCCGCCCTCGCTGACATTTACCAGATGGCAATGGACCTCCTCGCCGTTGGTCAGGAGGGTTGCTGAAATTTCCGTGGGACAACGAAAGGAGCGGCGCCGTTCCCGCACGATCAATCCGAAGGCAGCTTTCAGAGTTCGCCCCACCGAACCGGCGGAAAGGGGTTTTTCCATCAAAAAATTCGCTTGAATCTCCGACTTTGCCGGTTTGCCCGGATCCGTAATCGCGAACGTCACAGCCGTCCGGTTGGACGGGGACCGACGAACCTGCCCGAAAAGTTGATCTGCCTCCGGCAACCCAAAGTCGATAATGACCGCCTCGAATTTCTTGCGGCTCAACAGGCGCTGCGCCATACTGACATCAACGCAAACTTCGGTCGCGATTGCGAGTTGCTGCATGCCTTCGGCCAGCTGCTGAATCGCAACTGAATCGTCGCAGACCAGAAGCACCCGACCCATCGAAGCGCTTGCCCCAGGAGAACCCATTCCCCCAGACCCCTCCCTGTAAGTCTCGCGGTGTTGCTCTGTCGCAGCCCGATTGTGCTCTGAAATGAGACAGTTGGGGATTAAATTCCGCTGTTCGTCGGAAAACCGGCAGGGCAGTTAGAGGCCGTCGGAAGGGCGGGAACACCCCATCAGCTGAATCTCGAGGCTCAGCCGCCCGAGACCTGGTTAAGCTGGGAGAGCGCCACTTTTTGCCGCCCATCCTGAGCGAAATTCGCCGGATCGAGCCAGCGCTCAAAGTTGGCCTTCCGCACCGGCCATTCAGAATCCAGCATGGAGAACCACGCCGTATCCCGATTTCGTCCTTTGACGATCATGTGTTGGCGGAAAATCCCTTCAAAGCTGAAACCAAAGCGCAGCGCGGCCCGTCGCGAAGGCGCATTAAGAGCATTGCACTTCCATTCGTAGCGCCGGTATCCCAGATCCTCGAAAACATGCCGCGTCATGAGATACATGGCTTCAGTCGCATGCGGAGTCTGTTGCAGTCGCGGAGTGAACAGGATGCTGCCCACTTCGATCACCCGATGGACGGGTTCGATTCTCATATAGGCGGCGTATCCCACCGCTCTCCCGGAGGCCGAATCGACGATCGCGAAAAACAATGGATCTTCAGAAGCAGCGATCCGCTTTAGGTGGATGTCGAAAGCCGCGCGGTCGGAAAAGGGCCCCTCAAACAGATATTGCCAAAGCTGGTCTCCCGTCTTCCCGCGCGTCTCTTCATAGAGCGAGTCCCCGTGGGCGAGAGGGTCGAGAGGTGTCAGCGTGACCAGCCGCCCTCGCAGCGTCGTCCGCACCGGGCGGCGGGCGGAAGCGGTGTCAACGCGAGAACCGATCGGCGTTGCGCCTTCAGATGAAAGTTGGTTCACCATTCGCAGTTTGCCCTTTCCGGAGCAGTAAGTAGAGAAGGTCAGCAGGACAGTCGTCAGACACTATAATTCACAGGTCTGGGCTCTCGGCCTGGAGAGTGCAGGCGGACGGCAAAGGCCTCCGTCGCCCCAGGACCCGGGGCCGGGCGAGACAGAGGGTTCCGCGAGTCTCTTTGCCGGGAAGATGAAAGCGAGTTCCAACCCGGTGACGTCTGTATCCAGCCGCATCGGGCGTGGCGCAACGGGACGGCCGGGAGTGGCCGCCCCTGTAATCGTGGCGGGTTGACTGTCCTTCTAGTGGCGGTCGTGATCACGATCATGATCGTGGTCATGATCGTGCTTGTCGTGGTGGTTATTGCGCCACTCCCAGTATGCCCTTTGCTGACCGCGGTCGAGTCTGCGGTAGTCGCGACCATCGTAGTGATTCTCGACCACCCACTGGTGATAGTAAATTCTTTCGCTATCGTCCCAGCGGTGATACTCGTTGTGATAAGGGTCATAGACTCGATAACTTCGGGTTGCACAGCCCGTGGTCAGGGCCGACGCGAGAAAGGCAACGGCCAGGAGCATAGAACTGAGATACCGGTATCGGCCATGCATAGCGTCATGCCTCCTTATGCATTGAACTTTCTTCCGGAATCTTGGGTGCGGCACGGAATCGCTGAGTTGCTCGGAGGGTCTCAAAATACAGGCTTTACCTGGTCCCGGTGTCGAATGTTTATTGGGTCGTACGTTCCTGATTCGGGAAGAGTTAGGTCTGGACTTGTACCCGGCCATCTTGCTCCGGGTAGCGTTGCCCGCGTATGATGACGCGTTCATGACTGCGAAAATATCTCCACGCCCATCGGGTCTGCGCGAAAAGTCACAACTGATGTCTGCCTCGGAAATTGAGCGTACGCTGGTCCGCTTGGTGCATGAAATCATCGAGAAAAACAATGGCGCTGAGGAACTCGGTTTGGTTGGGATCCGGCGGCGCGGCGTGCCCCTGGCACAACGACTGGGGCTGATGATTGCCCGCATTGAGAAGACGCCGGTTCCCGTCGGCACGCTGGACATCACTCTGTATCGCGACGACCTGTCCACGCTGGGACCGAAACCGGTGGTGCAGAAGACCGAGATCGGCTTCCCGGTTGGCGGCAAGAACGTCATCCTGGTGGATGACGTTCTCTACACCGGCCGCACCATTCGAGCTGCGCTGGATGCGTTGTTCCGCGAAGGTCGCCCCAAACGGGTGCAGTTGTGCGTTTTGATCGACCGTGGACATCGCGAATTGCCCATTGAAGCCGGGTTTATCGGACGCAACGTGCAAACCTCGGACCGGGAAATTATCGAAGTGAAACTGCGCGAGGTGGATGACGCGGAGAAAGTTCTGCTGGTCGAACGTCAAGACTGATACGGCGAATCCGATTTCAGATTGAAGATTGTTGATTTCAGATTGTGTTGGTCCCCGGTTATCCGGGTTGGAACCGCCATTTGAAAGCGTCAATCTCAAATCTGCAATCTAAAATCTGTAATCTGAAATCTTAAACCTGAAAATCCGGCTGGCCCTGCATACCATGAACCAAGCTGCTCGCGGCTCCCTGCTGGGCATCGAACATCTCGGAGTAGAGAACATTCTGGGCCTGCTCAAGCTGGCCCGCCGGATGAATCCGCTTAAGCCGCGCTCTTTGCTGCGGGGCAAGCGCGTTCTGTTGCTGTTTTACGAAGCCTCCACCCGCACCCGCAGCTCCTTTGAAATCGCGGCCAAATCGCTGGGCGCCATGACCACGCTGGTGCTCTCCAGCGGATCGAGCATCGAAAAAGGGGAGTCGCTGCTGGACACCGGCTACACGCTGCGGGCAGTGGGCGCGGACGTAATCGTGATCCGGCATCCCCAGGCCGGCGCGGCGGCCCTGATGGCGCGCTATCTGGACATTCCCGTCATCAACGCTGGCGATGGCATGCACGAGCACCCTTCGCAGGCGCTGCTGGATGCCTACACCATCCTGCGCCACAAGAAGGCGCTGAAGGGTCTGCAGGTGGCGATTGTTGGCGATATTTATCATAGCCGCGTCGCGCGGTCGGCGATTCATCTGCTCAGCAAGTTTGGGGCGCGCATCACGCTGTGCGGGCCGCCCGAGTTTTTGCCGGAGACGGCGCTTACCCTGGCGCCAGGGCTGCACCTCGTGCGTACGGTGGAAGATGCGGTCCACGGCGCCGACGTGATCATGACCCTGCGGGTGCAAAAGGAGCGTCTGGGGGGGGCCAAAATAAGTTTGCAGGATTACGTGGCCCGCTACCAGATGACCATGGCAAGACTGAAGCTGGCCAAAAGAGATGCCATGCTGATGCATCCCGGGCCCATCATCCGCGGACTGGAATTGACCTGGGAAGTGGCGGACTGTCCGCAGTCGGCGATTGTGGAAGAGGTGCGGAACGGAGTTCCCGTGCGTATGGCGATTCTGGCCAGGGCGCTGGGAAGAGCGCGATGAGGACAACAACTTCAATTCCGCGGATTTACGCGGATCAACACGGATTAAAACATCACGATCTTACTGAGAAACTCATCGGGATGTTCTATAGCATCTACAACGAACTCGGGCACGGGTTTCTGGAGTCGGTTTACGAACAGGCCTTTTCGGTCGCACTGGCTGAGAGTGGTGTGTTTTTTCAGCGGCAGATCGCCGTACCGGTGTGGTTCCACGGGCAGAAGATTGGTGATTTCCGCGCCGACTTACTAGTTGATGGGAAAGTCATCGTCGAGTTGAAGACCGGCCGAGAGGTTGAGCCTGCTTGGGAAAAGCAGCTCTTGAACTATCTTCGAGCTACCCAGATCGAAGTCGGGATGTTGTTCAATTTCGGTCCCGCCGCTCAATTCAGACGCTATGTTTTCGAAAATGAAAGAAAAGATCCGCGTGAATCCGCGGAAGAGAAGTAAAGGGTTGGACATTTGACTAGAAGAGAAAATTACAGCCTGCTGATCAAAGGCGGACGGCTTATTGATCCTGCTGCGAAGATCGATGCGCCCATGGACGTTCTGCTGCGAGACGGACAGGTGGCTGAGATTGCGCCGCCGGGCAAAACGCGCGGCACCGCCCACGATAAATTCGATGCGCGCGGGCTGATCGTTTCTCCCGGCTTCATTGATCTGCACGTTCACTTGCGCGAGCCCGGGCAGGGCTACAAGGAAACCATCGCCACGGGGACGGCGGCCGCCGCTGCCGGCGGATTCACATCCGTCTGTTGCATGCCCAACACGCAGCCGGTCATCGACTCGCCGGAGTGGGTCACCTGGCTGCAACAGCCGGAGCGCGGGGCGGTAGTGAACGTGTTTCCGATCGCCGCCGCGACTCATGCCAGCAAAGGGGCGGTGCTTACGGACTTTCGGGCTTTGCAGCGCGCCGGCGCGGTCGGTGTCAGCGATGATGGCAAGCCCATTCTCAACGACAGTGTCATGCGCGAGACCATGCGCTTGTCTTCCGAAATAAATCTTCCTGTAATTCAGCACGCCGAAGATACACGCATGACCGACCGCTGCTCCATGAACGACGGGCCCACCGCATTTCGCCTGGGGCTGCGCGGCATGAGGGCGGCGGCCGAGGCTTCGGTGGTGGAACGCGACGTCCAACTGGCGCAGCAGTTCACCGGTGCGCGCCTGCACGTGGCCCATCTTTCGACCGCGGACGCGCTGAAGGCGGTCCGCCGGGGAAAGCGCAGCAAGTCGCACGTGACCTGCGAAGTGACGCCTCATCACTTCGCGCTGACCGACGCGGACGTCGGCGAATACGACACCAACTTCAAGATGAATCCTCCGCTGCGGTCAGATTCCGACCGCGAAGCCATCCTGGTGGCGTTGGCCGACGGCACGGTGGATGCAATCGCCACCGACCACGCGCCCCATGCTCCGCACGAAAAGATCATCGAGTTCGAGCGCGCGGCTTTCGGGATCACCGGCCTCGAGACAGCACTCGGCCTCGCCATCACGCACCTTCACCGCGGACACAAGATCCCGCTCGGCAGGATTGTCGAACTCTTCACCGCCGGCCCGGCGCGTGTGCTCAGCCTGAGAGGGCGCGGCACGCTGATTCGCGGCAGTCACGCCGATGTCACGATCTTCGATCCGCAAAAGCGCTGGACGTTTGACCCGGCCAAGTCGCACTCGCGGTCGCACAACACTCCGTTCGGCGGTGCCCAGCTGACGGGGAAAGTGGTGGCGACGGTTATGAGTGGGCGGGTTGTGTATCGGGAATAGATGTAGGCGCGAGCGTCCCGCTCGTGCAGGACTACTCAGCACCTTGCATCATGGGATTTGCGCTTCACGAGCGAGGACACTCGCGCCTACACAATCCCCATTCTCTTGCCCACCCGTTTCAGCACCTCCAGCGCCTGCTGCAATTCGTCCTGGGTATGCGTGGCGGTCATGATCGTCCGGATGCGGGCTTTGCCTTCGGGCACGGTAGGGAAGGCAATGCCGGTGCCCAGCACGCCTTCCTTGAACAGTTCGCGGGAAAAATCCATGGTGAGTTTGCCCTCGCCGATGATGATCGGAGTGATCGGCGTTTCGCTGGCGGGTGTGGCCTTGCCTCCGATATCAAAGCCGAGCAGACCCAGTTCCCTCTTCCAGAAACGGGTGTTCTCCCAAAGTTTCTCGATTCTCTCAGGCTCGTTTTCGAGAACGTCGAAAGCGGCGATACAGGTCGCTGCCACCGAGGGCGGGTGCGAAGTCGAAAACAGGAACGGCCGGGCGCGGTGGTAGAGAAAATCGATCAGGTCGCGGGTGCCGCAGACGTAGCCGCCGAGCGCCCCGATCGCCTTCGACAGAGTCCCGACCTGGATGTCCACGCGGCCATGCATCTTGAAATGATCAATTGTCCCCCGGCCGTTGCGGCCCAGCACGCCGGAAGCATGAGCGTCGTCCACCATCATGATGGCGCCGTACTTTTCCGCCAGGTCGCATAGGGCGGGCAGGGGGCCGATGTCGCCGTCCATGGAGAATACGCCGTCGGTGATCAGCAGGCGCTTGCCGGGCTGGTCTTTGATGCTGGCCAGGCGCTCCTCCGCCTGGGAAATGTTCTTGTGCTCGAAGACCAGAATCTTGGCCCGTGACAGGCGCGCGCCGTCGATGATCGATGCGTGGTTCAGTTGGTCGGAGATGATGAAGTCCTCTTTGCCCAGCACCGCCGACACGGTGCCGGCGTTGGCCGCAAACCCGGACTGGAAGACCACGCAGGCTTCCACATTTTTGAAGCGGGCGATTCTTTCTTCCAGCTCCATGTGGATTTTCATGGTGCCGGCGATGGTGCGCACCGCGCCTGATCCCACACCGTACTTGCGGGTGGCCTCGAGCGCGGCCTCGCGCAGCTTGGGGTGAGTGGTCAGGCCAAGGTAATTATTCGAGGCCAGGTTGATGACCTTCTTGCCGTCGAAAGTGCAGACCGCGGCTTGCTCGTCATCGAGGACGCGCAGGCGGAAGTGCGTGCCCTTGGCCTTGAGATCGTTGATCTGATCGCTCAGGTAAGAAAGCGGATTGGAGCGGGCGGTGCTGGTTGCCATCTGGCTTTCTCCGAATCGCGTGGTAGATCGTGACCTTACCAGTTTAATACTGGTTGGGGATTCAAGAACCGGTTCGCAGTTCACGGTTCTCAGATGTCAGTTGCGCCAGCGACTTCAGGTCAGGCATTTCGAGGTCTGGTTGGGCGGATGCGGTCTTGGCAGCGCCGGCTCCGGGACGGGGCGACCGGCGGTTTACCCAGACGGTTTTAATTCCGAGTGATTGGGCGGGAATTACATCGTGGTAGATGCTTTGCCCGACGTGAAGCCACTGGCCGGGGACTACCCCGGTGCGTTGTTGAGCGAGTTTGAATATCTGCAACGATGGTTTGTAGGCCTGGGCTTGCTGCGCGGTGATTACGTAGTCGAAGGGTATGTCGAGACGGCGGGCGGTGGAGGCAAATAGGTCGTCGTCAACGTTGGAAATGATCGCAAGCTGGAAGTGCGCCTTGAGTTTGCGGAGGGCTGGGATCGTATCCGGAAAAGGCAGCCAGTTGGGCAGCGAGTCGGGCAACGATCGTACCTGGGATTCGCTGGGCCTAAACCCCAGACCCTGGCCGAAGCGGCAAACCACCGACTCGAGGACCTGACGATAAGGGCGGAATTCACCCTGTTCCGCTTGCGATTCGAATTCAGAGTAAAGGCGCAAGAGTTCGGAGTCGGAGATGGTCTTGCCGTGGGCGGCGAGAATCGGACGCAGCGCGGAGAATATCCCCGTCTCCCAGTCAATGAGGGTGCCGTAGCAGTCGAAGGTCAGAAGACGGAATTGATCGAAGTTCAACATGCGGCGCCCAAAGAAAATGGACCCAGGGCATCGCGCCCTGGGCCGGTACTTGAGATAAGCGACTACTTCACTTCGAGCGGTTGTTCCAGCTTGAAGCTGAGAGCGGATTCGGCGGGCAGGACAACGTCCTTGTTGCCGG
>JBARIF010000141.1:0-2190 GCA_049799615.1 Terriglobales bacterium | reverse complement strand
GGACAGGAAGTCTATGGTCTTCCACGACTGCAGGAGGAAACCTGCAAAGACGAGGATTATAAAAGACGCTACTAGCATTTAGACAATACTTATTAGATATGATCCAACAAACAAGATTGTCTGCCTTATCGCCTTCGGCGATGTTGCTGAGAAAATCCCGCTTTCTATTTCGCGGTTTAGGAGGGGGCGCTTTGCGGGTCGGAGAGTACGTCCGTAAAGACGACTTCCTCCAGAAACCAGTCAAGCGAGCCGAAAGGTGCATCTATTGTGCATCCTTGGAATCGATGGTCTGCTTGGTGACTTCCTCAGTTGAAGAAATCTGCTTGCCGGCTTCTTCCTGGCTGGACTTTTGGGCACGAAGGCGCTGGAACTCTGCGAAAGCCTTTTGCCGCTCTCTGGCGTTGCCCAGCATGCCCTGAACCTGGGAAAGACGATACCAGGCGACTTCGTTTTGCTTATTCAACGCCACCGCCTTCTGAATGTGAGGCAGCGCCAACTCAGGCTTCTGCAGCGATGTTAGCACCGCTCCCAGCCCCAGGTGAGCCTCTTCGAAATCAGGATAATATTTCAGAGCCAGTTCGAAGAACTTCTGTGCTTCCTCGAGTTGCCCTGCATTGCGGTAAGCGTCAGCAATCTCATACGCCGCATTCGCATTGGTCGGGTCGATTTCCAGTTCCCGCTCAAATTCCTTCAATGCCTCATTTGCGTCGTCCGAGGAACCAGTTTGCCGAGAGCGTGCCAACAGAGTCCGCCCTATGCGGTAGTGTATTCCGGGACGATGCGCATCCGCCGCAAGCACCTGCCGGTATTCACTGATGGCGGTATCGTAGGATCCCTGGCTTTCACTCGCCTCCGCCAGGGTCTGGTGCCGCCAGATCGACGCAGGAGCAACCTGCGCCAGCTTCTGCATCGTCAGAAAGGCGTAGTTGCCATATATCTTTCCCGTGTGATACAGAACTTCGGGATCATCGGGATAAAGCTCGTTCAATTCAAGGGCAACCTCTACAGCTTTGCGGTCTCGCCTCAACCCGCTGTAGGTGCGCAGCAGATGCAACCCACACGTTCGTTTGATGTCGGGGTCAGTGGTCCGATGGAACCCTCTTTCCAGCCCAGGCAAGGCATCGTTATAGCGGCCCAGTTCCGACAGTGAAACGGCTAAGAAGCTGTCGATCCTGGTCAGCTTAGAGTTAAGCTTCAGGGCTTGGCGCATCGCCGGCACGGCCTCATCAAATCGTCCTTCCTGAAAGTAGATGAGGCCCAGATTGGCATGCACCTCGGCGACTCCAGGTTCCAGAACGCGCAACTTCTCGTAAGCCCTTTCTGCATCTTGAAGCCGCCCTGCCGTGAGCGCTCGTTGCCCTTCTTCCGCGTACTTTTCCGTGGCGCTGCTCCCGGAGGCCTGCCCGAATGCGCCCACAGCCATAAGGCAGAAGCATAACCCGTTAAGCCAAGCCTTGGTCGCCGCCACAATCACGTTCTGCAGTTTACCTCACAACCACCCCACAAAATGAGTGATGTTCATTCAAGAAAAACCGCCAGGCCGGAGCCTGGCGGCGGTTAACAGGATCCCAGTCTGGTTAGAAAACGATCTTTCCACCAAGCTGCATAATACGGGCCGGACGAGCCGATTGAATCGCGCCGAATGGCACGACGGCAGTGTTGGCCACGTTATTGGCGACCGAGCTTGCAGCCCCACCCGTCAGTTGATTGACTCCATATTGAGTGTGGTTAAAGACATTGAACGCTTCCGCGCGGAATTGGAAAGCCACCCGCTCGGTAATGGTGAACGTCTTGCCAAGGTTCATGTCCCAATTATTAATACCCGGTTGAGTGAGAATGTTTCGTCCGCTGTTACCGAACGCGCCAGCCAGCGGCGCCGTGAAGCATGAGGTGTTGAACCAGTGGGTGATACTCTTGCTGCCCCCATTGGGATCGCACCCCGGCACGAGGTTCGCGCGTTGACTGAATGCGTTCAATATTCCACCTGGGTCAGGAGCCGTAACAGAGAATGGGAATCCTTTTTGGAAGGTCGCCACACCGCCTAGCTGCCAGCCCCCAACGATGGCATCCACGGCTCGATTCATATTGCCGCCAAACCGCTTTCCACGGCCGAATGGCAACCCATACACATAGGCGACCACAACGCGATGGCGGTTGTCGAATTCCGAGCGCCCATAGTCAAGTCTTTGA
>JBARIF010000140.1:0-1767 GCA_049799615.1 Terriglobales bacterium | reverse complement strand
ATCTTATACAGCTCCTTTTCGTTCCGCATGCCGGTGTCGCGCACAAGGATGACGACGTCGCGGAAGAGCTGGAGCGTCTTCGGCCGCCAATTGCATTGCTCAGCGGCGGCCAAGAGTTTTCGTTCGGCCTCATCATCCAGCCTCAATGAGCGCTCTTTCTCTGGTAGTAGCTTGATCTTGGGAGCCCTCCGTATCAGCTTCCATTCCTCGGCTTTGTGCAGAAGGCGCCGCAGAGTCCGTAAGGCACAGTTGGTGTTTGCCGCTGAGCCGGTAAAATTCAATCGCTCGGCGACGTCATTGTTGATCGCGTCAAGCCGCATTCCCAAGATGGAAGTAGTTGTCAAAAGCCGCCAGCCATCCTGATAGTACGTCTTAGTTTTCGGCACGAGTCGTGCCGAATCAACCCATTCCAAGAAACGCTTCGAAACCACGCGCAACGTCGGCGCCTTCCTGGGCAGAGGGTCCTTATTCTCGCAAGCATCTGCGAACCGAAGGGCCGCGATTTTACGGGCCCTGCCTTCATGCGTCTCCTTAGTCGATCCCCGAAACCGCTCACCGCGGACCGTGAAGTCGTACCACCAATATTTCGACTTCTTTTTCTTATAGAGCTTCACGAGCTTCCTCCATTGCAGCCCGCACGGAAGGCACTCGTGTGTTCTGTCGGATGTACTCCAACAAGACCGCAACATCGTAACTGACGCGGCCCTCCATTTCCACGTAGTCAGGTCCAATTCCCTCGTACCGCCAGCGCTTGAGGGTGGCCGGCGACCGGCCCAGGATCTCGGCGGCCCTCCTGGTGTTGACCAGGTGTGGAATCCGTTGCTGGAGATCGGTGCTCATAATTTTTCAACTTAATGCTTATCCCCGCTCCTTTATCCGTGCCTGCACCTTGTTCATGAGTTGCAGGAATGGGTCTTGAGTTTCTGCCCTGCATTCGGGGCAGGTGCCGGTGAACACCACGGGGTCGCCCTCCGCAGCCGCTATCGCCGCCTCGTAAAAAGCAAGCGCGATTACAAAGTCGAATTCCTTCGCGCACTGCTTGCAGGAAATCCTGATCGTTTTCCATTCGCCGACATCATTGTGATTCGTCATTTTTTCCTCTCCCACTGCTAAACCTGGATCAAAAATGCGTTATGAAATCCGTGTGCTTGTTGGATCCGGCGCTTCTCCTCCTGTTGACTGCCCTCGACCACATTCAGCTCGAACTGCTCCGTGCGCCCCGGCTCCAAGCGCGCGGCACAGCGGTCGCGAAGTCCCTTGGCCAGTCTCACTGTGTTTCCTCCTCGTCCTGCATGGCCCTGCGGCCCAATGCCGACATGGCAAAGCACTCATCGCAGAACGGGATATTCATTTTTCCGTTCGGTGCGATTTCCCGCGGGATGCCCTCGACCGCGATCACCCTCGTCGTCGGCGCGCCGCACCGGCAATGACCAAGCGCCGTTCAGCCTGACCTCGACTTTGCTCATCGTGTCATCTCCTTGCCCTCGCCATGCCGTAAGCGGCCGGTTCGATAAACGCTCGAGGGCATCCTTTGTCGTACTCTATCGTTGTACCCGGGTTGGGCTATTGCGTCGCAGACAGGCGAGGAAAGTCGAATTGCACAACTGTCTTACAAAGGGAGTACCTTCCAGCGCTTGAATCTGGATCACGCCACTGTTTTTTAGCTAGACTCTGACTGTGGAACGCACCGAGCTAACTGAGAAACAACGCGACGATTTGGAGGTTTGGATTCAGAAGGGTTTTTCTGATTATGCAGACCTGTGCGGA
>JBARIF010000139.1:0-2222 GCA_049799615.1 Terriglobales bacterium | reverse complement strand
TAATCATCGGCCGGCCGTTGATGATTTTCCTGCGCGGCGGTGAAGAAGTCACCGGAGCTACGCTGACCCGCTTTTTTGGATTTCATGTGGCTGTCCTGCCGGGCATCACCACGTTGCTGGTCCTTCTCCACCTGGGACTCATTCAGCGCTTCGGTATCAGCGTTCCACCCAATGTGGAATCCCAGTGGAAAGCCCACCCGGATGAATCCCGCGAGATGCACTTCCTGCCGAACTTTCTCCTGCGGGAACTGATGGCTTGGTACATTGCGCTGGGCGTGCTGGGCGCGTTGGCCGCTCTTTCACCGTGGGGGCTGGGTACGAAGGCCGATCCCTTTGCGCCGGCTCCGGCTGGAATCAGGCCGGAATGGTACTTCATGTTCATGTTTCAGACGCTGAAGTTGATTCCCGCCAAAATCTGGCGCCTGGACGGAGAACTGGTCGGCATTCTGCTGTTCGGCATCGCGGGAGTGATCTGGTCGCTGCTTCCCTTCCTGGAGCGTGAGGGAGAAGGTCGCAGCCGGCGTTGGATTCTGGGCGCGGGAATTTTTGCTCTGGCCTACATGGCATCGATGACTGTCTATGGATACGTGGCGAAATAAATACGCCGTAAGATTGCTACCGTCGATCCTGGCGACACTCCTGCTTTGCGTCGTTGCCTTGGCGGAAGCCCCGAACAGTTGCCTCGACTGCCACTCTGTCCTTGATCCGCCCTTCCAGGTCACTGCAGACCGGTTTTCCCAGGATATTCACGCCCAGAAGGGTCTGACCTGCGCCAGTTGCCATGGTGGCGACCCCAGTAATGATGACCAGGACGCCATGAGCAAGAGCGCGGGTTTCCGCGGCAAGATCGAGCGGACGGACGTCCCCGCTCTGTGCGGCCGTTGCCATTCCGACGGCACCTACATGCGCCAGTACAACCCCTCACTCCGCACCGATCAGTTTGCCCAGTACTTGACCAGCGTGCACGGCAAGCTGCGCGCGAAAGGTGACGATAAAGTTGCGGTCTGCACCGACTGCCACGGCGTTCATGATTTGCGGCCCGCAAGCGATACGCGTTCGAAGGTCCATCCCTTGAACGTGGCTCAGACCTGTGCCCGCTGCCACGCCGATGCCGGTTACATGAAGGGATACTTGATCCCTACTGACCAGTTCGCCGCTTACAGCGCCAGCGTCCACCATGAGGCTCTGACCGTGCGTGGGGACCTGAGTGCTCCTACCTGCACCACGTGTCACGGCAACCACGGCGCGGCCCCCCCGGGTGTCAGCACGGTGCAGAACGTCTGTTCCACTTGCCACGTCTTCCAGGCACAATTGTTCGAATCCAGCCCGCACAAAGTAGCCTTTCAAGCAGCTTCGCTTCCCGGATGCGTTACTTGCCACAGTAACCACCGCATTGCTCATCCGAGTGACGCGATGTTGGGTATCGGGCCGCAGTCGGTTTGCACGAACTGTCATACCACCGGCGATCCCGGGTACCAGGCTGCCGCTCAGATCCAGGAACAACTCAATCGCCTGGAGGTCTCGGTGAAGGGCTCCGACGAGATTCTGGAGCGTGCCGAAGCAGACGGCATGGAAGTCAACGACGCCCAACTGGAACAGGACCAGGCGCGTGACGCGCTCACCAAGTCACGCGTTGCAATCCACGGTTTTAGTCCAGCAGGGGTGCAGCAGGGCGTCGACGCGGGCCTGCAGATCGCCGCGAAAACTTACCGGGAAGGTGCCGCAGCACTCGCGGAGCGCGACTATCGCCGCAAGGGTCTGGGGCTGTCCCTGCTCGCGATCGTGGCGGTCGTGGTTGGACTGCGTCTTTGGATCCTCCAAGTCGAGGGCCGCCGGCGCTAAGGCAGGGCAGGCAGCGGGCAAACACAACCGCTTAGACGGGTCACATTTCGCCCTTTAGGACACCCCATCTAAACCTGGGTAGAAAGGCGCCATGGTTCCGAAAAACTCGACGTCTCAGCCAAGAGAGCATTGGGCCCGGCTGCGTCAGCACTTGCGCAACCCCATCAGTCTTGCGGGTATGGCCCTGGCGATCGTCAGTCTGGGCAACATCTTTTTGTTCTCATTGATTGGGTTTATCGCGGAGAGGCCCAGCCCCTACATCGGCATTCTGGCCTACATGGTGGCTCCAGCGTTCCTGGTTTGTGGGTTGTTCCTTATGGTGGTGGGCGCCTGGCGGGCGCGGCTGAAAAAAGCAATTGAAGGCGCCGGTGAAGTCCCGC
>JBARIF010000138.1:0-1657 GCA_049799615.1 Terriglobales bacterium | reverse complement strand
AGTTTGATCCGTAGACTGAGCGATGGCCGAGGCCAGAGCCAACCCACTGACCGAGGGGTTCCAGAACCATCAGGGAACGTGACTGCCCGATGGAAATTCTGAGTCCAAGAAAGGGTCACAGAACTAGTGGTGTGTCAAGGTTCCTTTTTCCAGTAACGAAAACCGGGCTATTCTTGGGTGAATTGCCACATCCATCCCAAGGAGAGACCCGGTTCCATGAAGAAGTATAGCATTACCTTGACAGCAACCGAACGTGAACAATTGGAAGCAATGCTGACGAAAGGCAAGGCTGCGGCGCAAAAACTGCGCCGGGCACGCATCCTGCTGAAGGCCGACAGTGGGCCGCAGGGGCCGGCCTGGACCGACGCGCACATTCACGAAGCGTTGGAGGTAACGACCAAGAGCGTGGCGAACTTGCGGGAACGCTTTGTTCGGGAGGGCTTCGACGTGGCACTCAGCGGGCATTCGACGCGGAACCAGCGGTTGCCGAAACTGGACGGCGAGTGCGAGGCGCGCCTGATTGCGCAGTTGTGTGGCCCAGCACCGGAGGGCCGGGCGTACTGGTCGTTGCGCCTGTTGGCGGACCAAGTGATCGAACTGAAGATCACGGACGAACCGGTCTCGCATGAAACGATCCGCAAGACCCTGGCCGCCAATGAGCTCAAGCCGTGGCTGAAGGAAGAGTGGTGCATCCCGCCCGAGCAGAATGGGGAGTTTGTTTGCCACATGGAAGACCTGCTGGAAGTCTATCGCCGCCCCGTGGACCCCAAGCGGCCGGTGGTCTGCATGGATGAGATGCCCTACCAATTGATCTCGGAAACGCGCACCCCGCAGCCCCTGAAGCGGAAGCACGCGCGGCGCTACGATTACGAGTACAAGCGGGAGGGGGTGGTCAATCTGTTCCTGGCCTTTGCCCCGCTGCTGGGCCAGCGCTATGTGGGCGTCACGGCTCACCGCACGGCCGTGGACTGGGCACACTTCATTCGGTATCTGGTCGATGAGTTGTTCCCGGAAGCCGAATGCCTGGTCCTGGTCTTGGACAACCTCAACACGCACGTCGGCGGCGCGCTGTACGAAGCCTTCCCGCCAGACGAAGCGCGCCGCCTCCTGCGCAAGCTGGAGCTTCACTACACGCCCAAACATGGCAGTTGGCTGAATATGGCGGAGGTGGAGTTCAGTGTGCTCAGCCGGCAGTGTCTGGATCGGCGCATTGGAACCCAGAAAGAGCTGGCACGCCAAGTAACGGCATGGATGAACGCCCGCAACGCCAGTGGGGCTACCATTCACTGGCAATTCACCACCGCCGATGCCCGCATCAAGCTCAAGCGTCTGTACCCCGTGTGGGAAGTGGCTGGCGCGGCGCCGCCCACGGCTGGGATATCGCCCGCCCCCAAGGTGGCTGCTGAAATAGCTGAACCGATACCGGCCAAACGCAAGCGGAAAACGCCGCGCAAGGCGGCTATACCCGTCGCGCCAACGACGTGACTGCTGAGAAGTGACATCTGTCGTCTTGTTGGTCATTGCGAACTGGCACCGCGTTTGCGGTACGTTTCACTGGAAATAGGAAGCTTGACGAGCTACTAGCATAGTGTCGCCTCATTATAGATCCCTGTCATACGTGGACGACCAGCCAAACCGTCGAAAGCCCAGCCGGGCC
>JBARIF010000137.1:0-3439 GCA_049799615.1 Terriglobales bacterium | reverse complement strand
TAGCGGGCGTGGCCGCTGCCGGCGCTGCCATTCCCGAGTCGCTGGCTGCGGTCTTGCTCTTCCTGCTCTTTTTCGGAGTGGCGGTCTCGGCGTTCGTGTTGGCAGGTTGCTCGCTGGCCGCCGTCGCATCCGTGGTTTTCTTCTTGCGGCTCTTCTTGGGAGTGCCGGACTCAGCATTCGTGTTGGCGGGTTGCTCGCTGGCCGCCGTCGTGTCCGCGGCTTTCTTCTTGCGGCTCTTTTTGGGGGTGCCGGACTCAGCATTCGCATTCGCGGCTGACTGATCACCGGTCGCGGTGCTATCGGCAGTCTTTTTCTTCCGGCTCTTCTTCGTAGCGCCGGACTCGGCGTTTGCGCTGGCCGCCTGCTCGCCAGAGGCCGCCGTGTCCGCGCTCTTCTTCTTGCGGCTCTTCTTGGTCCCGGTGTCGCTGGCCGCGGTGGAAGTGTCCGCCACCGCTCCGGAATCGGCGCTTGCTTTTTTCTTCTTGGACTTCGACTTCTTGCTGGTGGTCGTATCCGACGCAGCGGACTGGTCATCGGCGGCCGCCGCTGCCTTTTTTGCCTTCTTGGCTTTTTTCTTCGTGGTCGAGTCCGTGGTCTGGTCGCCGGTACTGGCCTGCGGCTTTGCCAGCGCAGGCGCGATCGACAGCGCGAACAACAGGCACATCCCTGCCATCCACGTAATGATCCTGCTGGGGAGTCTGGTCATATGGGTCCTCATTTGTGAGGGGCAGTCGGAGCAGCCCCGGCTATTAGAACTGCGAGAAGGTCGCGCTTATCTTGCTCGCGTGAGGCCAGAGAATGCAGGGCGCGGCCAACCTCAGCGCGTCTGCGGGCAGCCATCATGCCAGTCCCGGACATCCCAGGTCAACCCCGGGTCACAAAAAAGAAAGTTCAGAAAAAACAAGGCCCCCGTCAATGGCGGGAGCCGAAGTTCGAAGCGGCAAACCGGCTAGGCGTAAATGCCGCGCTGCTTGATGGTGTAGGCCACGCGATCGATCGCCAGCATGTACGCCGCGATGCGATTGTGCACGTGGTGAGTCTCCGCGTAACGAACCACGTCGTCGAAGGCGGACACCATGATTTCCTCCAGTTGCTCGTTGACCAGGGATTCTTTCCAGAAGTAGCCTTGCCGGTCCTGCACCCACTCGAAGTAGGAAGTCGTAACGCCGCCTGCATTGGCAAGGATGTCCGGAATCACGAAAACCTTGTTGTCCGCGAGCACTTCATCCGCGGCCGCCGTGGTCGGGCCGTTCGCGCCCTCCGCCAGGATTTTGCATTTCACGCGGTCGACGTTCCGGCTGGTGATCTGGTTTTCCGTCGCGGCCGGGATCAGAATCTCGCATTCCACCGTCAGCAACTCCCCGGCAGGATACTTCTCCGCGCCGGGGAAGCCCTGGATCGTTCCGTTCTTCTGGCGATATTCCCAGAGCGCTTCCACATCAATGCCGTTCTTGTTGTAAAGACCGCCGCCCACCTCGTCGAGTCCGATGACCTTGTACCCTTTCCCTGCCATCAGGCGCGCGGCGTTCGATCCCACGTTGCCGAATCCTTGCACAATGACGCGCGAGCTCTCGCGGCTGAGTCCGAGTTTCTTGATCGCCTGGTCGCACACGATCAAGACGCCGCGGCCGGTTGCCTCGCGCCGCCCGCGCGAACCTCCGATGTTGATCGGCTTGCCGGTGACCACCGCGGTCACGGTCTGCCGCATGTGCATGGAATAGGTATCCATCATCCAGGCCATGATCTGTTCGTTGGTGTTCACGTCGGGGGCGGGCACGTCTTTTTCGGGCCCGATAAAGTCCACCAGTTCCGCCGTGTAACGGCGCGTCATGCGCTCCAGTTCGCCCATCGACATCCGGTGCGGGTCGCAGATCACGCCGCCCTTGGCGCCCCCGAACGGGATATTCACCACCGCGCACTTCCACGTCATCCAACTCGCCAGCGCGCGGACTTCATCGAGCGTCACATCGGGCGCGTAGCGGATCCCGCCTTTGGCTGGTCCGCGGGCAATCGAGTGCTGCACCCGGAAGCCGGTGAACACTTCCAGGTGACCGTCATCCAGCTGCACCGGAATATGCAGGATGATTTCCCGGGTGGGATAGCGCAACACCTTCCACAGGCCCTCATCAAGGTTCAGCTTGTGGGCGGCCAGATCGAATCGGGCCGCCTGTGATTCCCAAGGATTGGTTTCCTGCTCCATGGCCACGCTTTTCATTCGTATCTCCAGAAATGATTGCTATTTATCAGATGCCGCGGATCCTGTGCACACGCACAAATCGAGCAGTATATGGGGGCCGGGGCAGCGTGGCAAGCGGAGAAGTTAACTCAAGAGTAATCAGATGAGGGCGTTAGCGTCCGCGGGAAAGCTTCATTTCCATGCCTTCTGCTGCGGCCCGCACCCGGGGATAGTAGTTGCGCGCATCCTGCACGACCTTATCAATGACCGTATCGTCGTGATCCGGATCATGATGAAACAGCACCAGTTCCTTGGCGCCGCTTTCCATCACGATCTTGACCGCTTCGCGCCAGTGACTATGGCCCCAGCCTCGGCGCCGGGCCTCGTACTCCTCCGGCAGGTACTGCGCATCATAGATGAGCACGTCCGCGCCCTCCGCGAGTTTGCGGACATTCTTATCGAAGGTCTCGTCGCCCGGTTCATTGTCGGTGGCATACACCAGAATGCCTTCCGTGGTCTCCAGCCGGAAACCCATGCAGCCCTGGGGATGGTTCAGCCACAGAGCGCGCATGCTCGCGTGGTCATCCAACTGCGTCTGGCCTTCCTCGATATCGTAAAAGTTCCGCTGCGCCTTCATCTCGCTGGTATTGACCGGAAAGTAAGGGGATGCCATCTGTTCTTCCATGACGCGCTGCAGACTGCGTGTCCGGCGGGAAGAGTGGAAGACGAACTGGTTCCAGCTGTTTTCGTAAAGCGGGCGAAAAAACGGAATACCCTGGATGTGGTCCCAGTGAAAGTGTGAAACAAAAATATGCGCGGAAATCGGCTTCCCGTTCGCCTCGCTTTCCAGTTGTTGACCTAAGGTTCGAAAGCCGGTGCCGCAGTCAAAGATATAGCGGCTGTCGCCGAAGCGCACTTCGACGCAGGAAGTATTCCCTCCGTAGCGCAAGTTCCCGGCTTGGGGGGTGGGTGTGGATCCGCGCACTCCCCAGAACTTGACCCGCATGCTCCCCCGTTCCCCTGACTTTCGGCTGAATCTTAATCTTCCGACGCTGCACGCCCTCCGTCAATTGTTTCGCTGGTTCGGGTAGTGACCGAGGTGTAGCCTCGAAACCGCCGTAAATACGAATCCTGCCTGCCTCGCCCCGGCGCCCGCTTCCCCTATAATCGAAGATCCTTCCGGACGGGCGTTTTTGACCGACTTCGGGACGAAGGAACCTGCATGCTGCAGCCTGACTACAAGGAATTTTCCCGCCTGGCGCG
>JBARIF010000136.1:0-1702 GCA_049799615.1 Terriglobales bacterium | reverse complement strand
CTCCGGAGACGCCAGGTACCATTCCGCACTTCCACCCGGACGTCGTCATCGGGAGCGCTCACAGGCGGCGGCGTAAGCTCGATTTCAAATTCGAACCTGGGGGGCGCGGAGGAATCGACAAAACCGGCGTAGCGACGGGCCAGCAACTGACGGAAGTCGTCGTCCTGGGTATGCAGCCGGATCGGCATCCCGCCGATCTCGACCGTGATCTGGTGACTCGAATTCATTTCTCAGGCAGCTCCGTGGCAGGGGGGTGGAATCGCCCGCGCCTCCGTTAGGTTATTGTGCTGCTCTGACCAATGTGCCTTCCATCTGGTCATCACTTCGATAGCGGTAATTCCAAAGTCGCAAGCCTGCGCACCGGAACAGGCTCCAGTGACAGAAAAAAAATGCCAAAAGGCGGCGTGTGAGTGAAAGCCTGCGCGCCGACGGAAATATCGAGCCCGAGCGCTGGACCCCCGTAACTTTTCCCAGCATTTCGTTTCTTCCGATCGGGGGATCGTCAGCCGGCATGCAATCGCCTCGGGTCACCACAGACGCATCCTCCCGCCTCAGGTTCCTGCTCACGATTCGATGAACGAAGAAACGACCGTGGCGCATGTAAAGCACAATCTCACCGGGCTCAGCCTCCTCCCCACGAAGGCGTTGGACGGTGAGCAGGTCACCAGGCCACAAAGTTGGCAGCATGCTGACTCCAGTGGCGCGCAACTTCAACACGCCCTGTGATCGCAGCGCCTCGGCCGCCAAACTGCATCTGACTTCGTCGAGTTCCTGAGGGTCCATCGATTACGGATTCTGTCCGGCAGCTACCGGCCAAAGAGTCACACTGGCGCGGCTTTCCGCCGGAATGATCTTGCCGCAGAGCTCACCATAACCCACCGCACTCCCAGGCGAAAGACATAATGTTGACCGCTATTGCGTGGCTGGGTACCTGTCGGGTGTGACCGATGGACACGCCTGAACAGGCCGGATGCTTGTGGGGAAGCCGCGGCAGGCGAAGAGGAACAGGCCGAGTAAACGAGCGCGACGAATGGTTCGTATTATAGTTTCGACCTTAGGAGTTCTCCGGTCCGGGCCTAGATCGCTGTTACCGACAACCACTTTGCCGCAACCCGCGCCATCCCGGCTGCCCACCTCGAACTCTCCCTACACCAGCGCTTTCACTCCGGAACTCGACTTGATCCTGGCCAGCTGCAGTGCCCAATCCGAAGGCGGCGCCGGCGGGCGTATCCAACAAGTTCTTCGGCACGGCGTGGATTGGGAGCGCCTGGTTCCGCTCGCACATCATCACGGCCTGGTGCCACCTCTGTACCGCCGCCTGTCCACCGAGATGGATGCCACTCATTCGCCGGGATTGGAAGCGCTTCGCCGGAAAGACCAGTCCAACACGCACCGTGCGCTGTGGCTGACGGTTGAGTTGCTCCACATTTGCAGGCATCTGCAGGCCCGCGGACTGGAAGTTCTACCCTACAAAGGACCGGTGCTGGCGGAGGTACTCTATGGAAACGTCGCGCTTCGCCAGTTCTCTGATCTCGATCTGCTGATTCGTTCCGATGATCTGCCCAGAATCAAGGTGGCGCTGGCTGAGTTGGGGTACGCGCCAGGACTCCGCCTGGCGCAGGCCGCCGAGCGCGACTACCTGAAGTCCGGATACGAATACACCTTTGATGGCGCCCGCGGGCGCAACCTGCTGGAGATCAAA
>JBARIF010000135.1:0-19805 GCA_049799615.1 Terriglobales bacterium | reverse complement strand
CGATTAAAGTGCGCCTTCACCGTGCGCCGGGCCAGCTTGAGCTGTCGGGCAATCTCCGCATTGTCGCAACCCTGAAGCAGCAGCTCGGCAATCTGCTGTTCTCGCGGACCCAGCCGAATAGAGCTTTCGTTCATTCCGGCTTCCCCCTTGGTTTAATGATGCAAGCCCGCATTCGGGCAGTTGTGAATGGAAGTCGCTCGTGTCCGAAGCCGCTACCGGCCTCCGAATCACAGACGTACTCCTCAGGATTATGGTTTCTCCCAAAATTCATAGCATGCACACTGCCAAGCTGACCGTGGATTTCTCTTTTGATCGAAAATGCGACCATTCCTCCGTCGGCCCACCTCACGTTAGCTCGATCTCGTTCCTGGCCTCCCGGGCACGTGGCAAGTTATTTGTTTTCTGTATCGTAGTGATACGAAGTGAGGTTCGCCGCCAAGCTCGTAACCATCCGAGCGCGGGAGAAATTTGGGAGTGCGGGGAGATGAACCGTTTGCCTAACGGAATTCGAAGGCAGAACAGCAGGATTTATGCCTGTCACTGCCCAGCCTGCCGACCTTTCGGCATGGTTCAGGAACTGCTCCCAGCAAGCTAAGTGCTTTATCTTCAGGCTAAGGAGAGTACGAGGCGAGAAAAAATTTCCCCCGAGTACATGAAGAATTGGAACTAATTACATGTTTTACCCGATGACGGAATAGCAACCCAGGGTCACATTCGCCGTTTATCTTCGATGCTACCCCCTAGGACCAGGCGGACGGGCATCTCTATCCGCAGGGAAAGGGCGCTGAAGGCGGTCAAACGATGAGCTGTTATCAGTATTTTCGCTAGCGCTGGCATAGCCGTGAGCCTATTTTGTTTTAGACTGGGAAGAGCTTCCCGTTATGAAAGTATCGCTTCCCAAACGGGGCGCCCCACAGCGCATTCGATTTTCTAGTGTTTATCGGCGATCTTCGCTCCAGAGTTACAGCGCAGTCGTGGGGTGGCTGAACAAGACGGAACAACTGTTGCAGCCTTCTCCACATCAATGACTTGCAGGATTTCTTCACCTGCCGGGGCACCGAACCGCTGCTGACATCGGAATCTCACCAAATTTCAGGAGGCCAAAGAGTTTGAGCACTTCGAGCAGTCACCTTATCCTGCCGCACGGTGGAGAACTTGTCGATCTGATCCCCCAACCGGAAACCGCCAACGAACTGAAAGCCCGCTCCCGCGAGTGGCCTTCGTGGAACCTCACCGCGCGCCAGCTCTGCGATCTTGAGCTGCTGCTCGGTGGCGGCTTTTCTCCCCTCCGTGGATTCATGAATCGCGCCGACTACGATGGCGTCTGTCACCACATGAAACTGGCCGGCGGACTGCTCTGGCCCATGCCCATTACGCTCGACGTCAGCGAAGAGTTCGCCAAAGGGCTGAAGCCGGGCAGCAGCAAAATCGCGCTGCGCGATCCCGAAGGAGTCATGCTGGCGGTGCTGCATGTCGAAGACGTCTGGCAGCCTGACCGCAAAGCTGAAGCCCAAGCCGTCTTCAACAGCACCAGCGCGGCCCACCCGGGCGCGGACTACGTGATGAACAAGGCCAATCCCTGGTACGTGGGCGGACGACTCGAAGGCGCACAGGTTCCGTCGCATTACGATTTTCGCTCTCTGCGCCTGACCCCCGCGGAACTCCGAGCCGAATTCGCCCGCCTGGGGTGGCGCCGCATCGTCGCCTTCCAGACGCGCAATCCCATGCATCGCGCCCATCAGGAACTCACCTTCCGCGCCGCCAAGCAGGTGGAAGCCAGCCTCTTGATCCATCCCGTTGTGGGCATGACCAAGCCCGGCGACGTGGACTACTTCACGCGCGTCCGTTGCTACCAGCTGCTGACTTCGAAGTACCCTCCGGGAACGGTAAAGCTTTCGTTGTTGCCTTTGGCCATGCGCATGGGCGGACCGCGCGAAGCCATCTGGCATGCCCTGATTCGCAAGAACTACGGTTGCACCCACTTCATCGTGGGTCGCGATCATGCCGGCCCCGGCAAGGACAGGGATGGCAAGCCTTTCTATGGCCCGTACGAGGCTCAGGAACTCTTCAAACAGCACCAGGCCGACATCGGCGTCACCATGGTGCCGTTCAACATGATGGTTTACCTGGAAGACCAGGACAAATATTTTCCCACCGACGAGGTGCCCAAAGGGGCGCGCGTACTGGACATCTCAGGGACCGAACTGCGCCAGCGCCTGAACGAAGGTCGCGACATTCCCAGCTGGTTTACTTATCCGGAAGTGGTGCAGGAGTTGCGGCGCAGCTATCCTCCGCGGCACAAGCAGGGCGTGACGATTTTCTTCACCGGACTTTCGGGCTCCGGCAAATCAACCATCGCCAACGTGCTGCTGACCAAGTTTCTGGAAACTGGCGGGCGCCCAGTGACGCTGCTGGACGGCGACCTGGTGCGCAAGCACCTGTCGTCCGAACTCGGGTTCTCCAAGGAGCATCGCGACATCAACATTCGCCGCATCGGCTACGTGGCTTCGGAAATCACCAAGAATGGCGGCATTGCAATCTGCGCCCCCATCGCTCCTTACGACGCCACCCGCAAACATGTGCGCGGGCTGATCGAGCCTCTGGGCGGATTCATCCTGGTACATGTCTCTACTTCGGTGGAGGTGTGCGAGCAGCGCGACCGCAAGGGTCTCTACGCTAAAGCCCGCGCTGGAATTCTCAAGGAGTTCACGGGCATCTCAGATCCCTATGAAGAGCCGAAGGATGCCGAGGTCGTCATCAACACTGCAGAGTTAACTCCGGAGGAGTCGGCGCAGGAGATCATTCTGCATCTCGAGCGCGAGGGCTTCTTTGGCGCCATCGGAGAACGCGCCTGATTCGCCCGGCTGGAGAGGCAGAAAATCACTGATGGGCACTAATTCTCAGGCCGAGACTCTGCAACGAATACAGTCGGCGCTCGAATCTGCCCGTGAGATCTTCGCCCGCTTCACCTTGGGGGCTATCGAAGCGGAATACAAGGCCGGCCACGACCCGGTCACCGAAGCCGACCGTGCGGTTGATGCGGTCCTGCGCCAGGAATTACTACGCGAAGGCGAGGGCTGGCTCTCGGAGGAAAGTGTGGACGATCTCTCTCGCCTCGAAAAGAAGCGCGTCTGGATCGTCGATCCTCTGGATGGCACGCGTGAGTTCGTGGCTGGCATTCCAGAGTTCTGCGTTTCGGTAGCGATGGTGGAAGACGGAATTCCTGTGGTGGGAGGAATCTGTAATCCCGCCACCAACGAGATCTTTCTAGGTTCCCTGGATTCAGGCATAACCTACAACGGAAAGCCGGCCCACGCCAGCCAGCGGACCAGCCTTAAGGGCGCAATAATCCTGGCCAGCCGCAGCGAGATCAAGCGTGGAGAATGGAAACGATTCGAGACCGCCGCGGTAAGAGTCCGTCCCATGGGCTCCGTAGCCTACAAACTGGCGCTGGTTTCGGCGGGTCTCGCGGATGTTACCTTCACGCTCACTCCGAAGCACGACTGGGACATTGCGGCCGGAGCGGCTCTGGTGACCAGCGCTGGTGGTTTCATCAGCACGCTGGAGAGTTCTCACCTGCTGTGCAACCGTAAGTCGCCGCTTCTCCCCGGGCTGCTGGCAGGCGGGCCGTTCTTGCGTGATGAATTGCTCTCCCTGGTGAAGGAATATTTGCCGGCGAATTCCGGACGCGCCCGCTGAAGCAACGTCTGGGGCGCGCGCCCTCGCCCGCCTCCTTTGACTTTGATTTTCTGGCAGGCCCCCTTTTTCCGGAGGCAGGCCCAGACCACCTGACACCAACAGCCCCAAAGTCAAAAGCAAAGTCGGAGTCAAAGTCAACAGCGGCGGGCGAGGGCGCCCGCCCTACACACGAGAGCTAATTGCTCGTCGGCTCTGCGTAGCGGCGGAAGAAACTGTCGGCTTTCCATTGCGGACGCTGCGGATCATCAGCCACCTTAACCAAGAGCTGCCGGATAATTTCTTCGTATTCGCCGGCCGCCGCCAGGTCGACCGGCTGATTCAGATCGTCGGACGGCGCATGATAGCGGTGAGTAAGCCAGTCCTGGTAAAGCTGCTTCTGCTCCGAAGTGGTTGGAGCAATATCCAGAGCCAGCGCCGGAATGCCGTGCCGAATGAAGCTGTACTGATCGCTGCGGACGAAGACATTTCTCAGCGGCTGCGGATCGGGTTGGACGGAGACACCGTCCGACTCCGCCACCTGGCGCGCCGCGTCTCCCAGGTCGGATTCCGCCAATCCCAGAACAGTGAGCAGCCTCAGGGGTACGAGCGGCCGAAACATGTCAACGTTGATGTCCGCAACCATGGATTTTGGGTCCACCGTGGGATGGGCCGCAAAGTATTTCGACCCCAGCAATCCCTTCTCTTCTCCGGTGACAAACACAAACAGAAGCGAACGTTTCAATTCCTCGGGATGCTTCTTGAGCGACGCGGCAACGTCGAGCAATACGGCAACGCCGGCTGCGTTGTCCATGGCACCGTTGTAAATGCGATCGCCGTTGATGGGCTCGCCGATTCCCACGTGATCGATGTGCGCCGAGAGCACCACATATTCATTCTCCAATTGTGGATCATTCCCCGGCAGCCGGGCTACGAGGTTGGAGGACGTTACAACCTTGGTTTTCAACTTGGCCCTGGCCTGAACAGAAGCAGTCAGGGGAAAATGCGGCAGCGGCTTTCGGTCCCTGGCCAATTCCGCGAGTTCCTCGAAGGTATGGCCCGATCCGATGAACAACTTATCTGCGTGCGCCGGATTGAAATAAAGCGCGAGCCTCTCGCCATCCGTTTCGTTAAATTCTGCGCCGGCCAACTCCATGCTCGGGTGCAGCCGGTTCAAGGCAATGCGGGACCAGGGCACGTCCATGGACGCGGGATTCGGAATCAGGACGATTCCGACTGCTCCCGCGGCGCGAAAGGGCTTCCAGCGTTCGGCGGCGGTCTGATGGTGCGCCGACAACGCCGAAGGAATCTGCGAAGGCGAGCCACTGATCAAGACTGCGACCTTGCCCTTGAGATCGAGCCCGGCAAGATCGTCGAAGTCGTTTTCCGGAATGCTCAGGCCGTAACCTACAAACACCAGTGGAGCGTTCACTTCAGGAGCAAGGTCCACGCGCGTGCTGAAGATCGCATCTACTCCCAGGGTCAGCGGCTCCGCCTTACCATCGCGAAGCAGAGCGGCACTTGATTGCTGCTCCACCAACTGCCGCGACACGAATTTCACTGGCTGGTAATAGCCCTTTACTCCCGCAGGCTGAAGGTCGGCAGCCTTTAATTGACTGACGGCGTAGGCTTCGGCCTTTTTCAGCCCTGGACTTCCCGTGTCGCGGCCTTCCATGTTGTCCGCGGCCAGAACTTTTATGTGTTCCCACCACGATTTTCCGTCGAATGAGGGCGGATTGTGCTGCGCGAAGGCGGGAACCAGGAAGACAGCGATCCCCAGGGATAATAATGACTTTCTCAGCATCGTTCCTCCAAAGCCAACCGCAGCGGCTGAAGCGGCCCCCTCATTAGAGTCATGGTGGCACGACTGAAGTCGTGCCCTTCCACCCACTCTCTTCATCTTTCTTCCACGTCTCGATCGATAGCTGCTCTCTCGAAACTACTAAACGTAACCCAGCCCCGCCAGGCGGTCGTGCACTATTCGTGCTGACTCCTCATCAGAGCTCCCGCCGCCCGTGCCCTTCTTTTCCATGCCGGAAACCAGCGAACGTCCCTGCATGGTTTCCGGAATCTCGTACCCCGCCAGATCCAGCAACGTGGGGGCAATATCCAGCAGGCGCGCCCCCTCATACTCGCCGCTCAGCGGACAATTCGGCGCAGTGAGAATGAATATTCCGTATTGTGCATGGTTGCAGCCGTCGGGGCCGGTGTCGTTTTCCTGGACATGAAGCTTCGCATGACCGACGGTTCCGATGGACCGCCAGTACAGTTCGCCGAAATGGACGATCAAGTCGGGAGCCACGTTCCGCACATTGCGATAGATCTCCTGCGGCTTGAACACCAGAGATTTCATCGCTTGACCGTTCTCGCCGGGCAGGGCTTCGAGGCGGGCTTTCATCTGGTTTTGAAAAGATTCGTATTCGGACGCGGAAATCACGCCCTGCGGTTCGCGGCCCTGCATATTGAAGAAGACCCGGGCGTAGTATCCGCCTTCGCTCCAGACCTTCGTCTCGCTCCAGTTCACGTCGAGCTTTTCAAATGGCGCCAGAGTTTTCGGATATTCATTCAGGACCAACAGGCCTTCGCGGATCAGCCATTCGTTGATCGCAAAACCACCATCCAAACGTTGGGCTCCGTGGTCTGAGACCACCAGGAGGATGGTTTCGTTGTCCAGCAATTCGAGGACGCTGCCGATCTGCTCATCGAGCAACCGGTAGTACTCAGGAATCGCGTCCTGATAAGCATTGTCAGGCGTGAACTGCACGTGGCGGGGATCAAAATAGTCCCAGAAGCCGTGATGCATGCGGTCGAGGCCGATATCCACGAAGTGGAAATAGTCCCACTCCTGCTCGGCCAGCAACCAGCGCACTACCGCCCACTGCTTGCCGCACATGTCGAAAATTTCTTGCTTGAGCCAGTCTTTTTTATTGGTGCGAAAGTTTTTTACGTCAACCGGATACTCTCCCACCAGCTCGTTGATTTTCGCCTTGAGCGTTGGCGGATAAGTGAAATCATTCTTCACCGTGTCGGGCGTGAGAAAACAACCGATGCTGATACCGTTCACTCGCCGCGGCGGATAGTTCGGCGGCACACCAACGATGATCGACTTCTTGCCTTCGCGAGCCAGTTGGTCCCAGATGGCGAGCGCCTTGATGGAGGCCGAATTCGCGAAGGCCAGCTTGTCGTAAGAATGGTCGGAGCGATTGCGGAATCCATAGACGCCGAGCGAACCCGGGTCCTGGCTGGTGCTCATACACATCCAGGCAGGGACGGTAATGGGTGGGATCACGCTTTCCAGGCGTCCGTAAACCCCGAGGTCCATCAGGCGGCGCAGGTTCACCAGCCGCTCATCGCCAAAGACGATTTCGGGTGCGGCACAATCGAGCCCGAGTACGCAGATTTTCATGTCGTCAGAATGTCGGTTGTCAGAGTCTGGTTGTCATAGCAACGACTTTCCTTCCATGGTATCGGGTACTGTCACGCCGAGGTGATTCAGGATCGTGGGCGCCAGATCGATGATTCGCGCATGATTGTGCAGCCCCGCGCGATTCATGAATAAAATGCCTGGAACCGATTCCGGATCGACAATGTGGTCTCCACTCCAGCGACGCAGATTGTCTTCCAGCACGGAATGTGAAAAACTGCCCACCGCGCTTTGCCAGGACACCCGGAAGCCGCGGTGAAAATTTACCAGCAAGTCCGGCGAATTCTCCACAAACGCCCCCGAGTATAACTC
Organism: Terriglobales bacterium; assembly: GCA_049799615.1. Lineage (GTDB taxonomy): Bacteria > Acidobacteriota > Terriglobia > Terriglobales > Acidobacteriaceae > JAIQFF01. Next base: position 12,394 of record JBARIF010000135.1, on the reverse strand, counting down.
TTCACGGCGCGACACACTGCGAATTGCAGTCCTCTGCGTGTGCGGGTCGGGAAAATCAGCCAGGCCGGTCTGAATCGCGTTACGCACCCGCTCGGCTTCACTTCCCTCCTCCAGAATCCCGCCACCCTCGCGCCCCTTGAAATTCAGATAAATGCCGCCCAGGCCAACCGCGTAGGCGAAAGTTTTCGACCAGTCAACCGCGGCAAGTCCTTCCCCCGGGTCTTCTCCCGGCTTGCGACCGTCCTTGAGCGCAAGGAGGCCGTTCTGGCACAACCAGGTGTTGGTGTCGAAAGCGCGCCGGAAAGTTCCGAAGCCGTGATCGGAGAGCACGATCAGCACGGTGTTTTCGTCCACCTTGTCAAGCACGGCGCTGAGCAATGCGTCGCAGCGCCGGTAGTGTTCTTCGATCCGGGTGGCAAGTTCGGGCGAGAGGTCAGGCTCAAAGCCTGGGTGTTCGCGATCGCGGAAACGCCAGAGCATGTGCTGCACCCGGTCGGGCGTGTCGAACAGCATGAAGAACAGGCCTTCGCTGAAGCGGTCCAGTTCAAAACGCATCGTGCGCTCGCGCTCCGCCAGCACCAGCTCACAATGCTGCAGGTACGCCGCTTCATCCAGGCGGCCATTGTTCAGACCGTTGTGATCTTCCGCCATGCCCAGGGTGGAAAACAGGCCAATCCTGTCGGCCAACTCGCGGGCGTAGTCTGGTGGAGAGGAAACTGGAAACATGGGAGCCGCGGGATCGAAGTTGACGGCGGAAACATAGAATTCGAGATGCGGCTCCAGCTGCCGCACATAAAAGCGCGCGATTCCGGTCACCGATTGCAGCAGGGAGAACTTGAACTTGAATCGTACCCACTCGCTCCAGCCTTTTTCCGGAATTTCAATATTGGAGGGCGAGCCGCCAGTCTGGATGACAAGCTTGCGCGCCGCCTTGTCCACGTGGACGCGCACTTCGCAGGAAGTGTCTGCCGCGGGCGAAACCTTGGTGTTGCGCGGACCGATCACCCGCGTCGCAATCTCAGCCACGCTATCGAGAAAAATGAGCTGCTCGTTCTCTTCCGCGACGACCGCTTTGTCCTGCGTGTAGAAGGTGCCCTTGCTCTGACTGCCGCGCAGATCCGGCACACCTACGCCGGCCAGCATGCGGCCTTGCATAGCTTCAGGAGGAAAGGTGCACGGGCAACGCAGGATGGTGCTGGGAATGCCCGCCGCCGAAAGTGTCTGCCATACCGGTACACCACTTCGCCGGTTTACCACCCGCGGCTGCGCCAGCATACTCTTCGGCCGCTCGAAGCGGGTCAGCGCGACATCGGGCAAGTAGGTTTTAGGATCGCGAGAGATGAAATCAAAAATTCCGTGTCCGCCCGGATTGGTGCCGGTGGCAAACGATGACCAGGCAACGGGAGTCTGCGCGGGATAAGTTGTTTTCAGGCGGGAGTAGCTGCCGGAGGCCCGGATTTTTGCCAGGTTGGGAAGCTCTCCGCGTTCGAGCATCGCTTCCACGATGCCGGGCTCGAGCCCGTCCAAACCGATGACGATTACTTTTCTGCGCAAGCGGGGACCCGAAGTTACGGAGTTCCTTTGGGAGTTTCCTTGGGAGCGTCAACGGCGGCAGGCGTACCCGAGCGGCTGAATTTCCGTACGACCTTGAAAAAGATCCCAACAACCTTGTTCCAGAAAAGCAACAGGAGGCCGAGCAGGCTGGCCAGCCCGGAAGTCACCGTCATCACCTGGTCGGGACCACCGTAAAGCGCCAGCAATTCAAGTCTCATGATGCTCCTCTGTTCCGGTCTTGGGTTCGAACTTGCTGTCGATATTTCTTACGATTTTAACATCGCCCCACATTGCGCTCCCCAGTAGCAGAGTAGCTCCCGCTTTGCGGAACAGGGTCGCGAAAGCGGCCCTCAGGTTCACGGATTCGCGGCCTTGGCTGATTCCGGCTGGGCGCCCGCTTCCTGGACCTGCATCTGGTAAGGCAATCGGACCTCAGACTGTCCGTTCCAGTCGGATACGCGTATGTTCAATTCTACCAGAGACTTACCGCCTTCCGGCACCAAAATCTCGAGCCGCGAGTCGGTGTTCACGCCGGGATTGATGTCATCATTCACGCAGATATCGTCGAATGCGTCCGGGGTTGGGTCGGCGATGCCCGGCTCGGGGGTGTGATCGTCGCCTGGATTGCGGCAGCTTTGGTAGGGCCGCCCCTTGTCGTCCACGATCGCGACCACCGGATCCAGCCGGTTCAATGTGGTAGGTTGCTGGGCGCGGACTTCGACGACCAATGTGGATCCAGACTGGGCCTCCATCCGGTAGGAATCGTCCACGGCGTGGAGCGGTCCGTGTGGGAGTTTGTCCACCTGGGCTCGTTTCTCCTGGATATTGTTTTCCTGCATAGCGAACCGGCCGTTGCGCAATGCGATCGAGGTTGGTATCCGGTTTTGGTCGGCGGACCGCGCCAGCAGCGTTTCCAGCCGCGCGGTCAGTCCACGCGCAGCCTTCTGCCCAAGGGGAGTGTCGATCAGATTCTTGGTTTCACCAGGATCGTGCAGCCTATCATAGAGCTGGTCTCCCAGTTCCTTATGCACGATCAGGTGCCAACGTGTCGTGACCACGGACTTCATGGGACCGTCGGCGGTGGTGGCCACCAGCTGCCCCACGGCCTTGCTTTCATTGGTAACGATGTTGTGTTTTGCGACTTCAGAAAGGGGATCAGGCCAAACTGGCTGGGCCGCGGCCTGCCAGAGGGCACTCAATGGCGGTCCGGGAAACACTTCCTGCCCGCCCTCGCCCAGCAACTCCATGATCGTTGCTGGAAGAGCTGAGTTGGTTACCGGCACCTCAAAGCGAATTCCCGCTGGAACATGCCCCGGATAGCGGACGACCAGGGGAACGTGAATCAGTTCCCAGTAGAGCGCTTTGCCGTGGGTCCTCAAGTGGTGCTGCCCCAGCGATTCTCCATGATCGCCGGTGATAACAACCAACGTATTCCTGGTCAAACCGCGCCGGTCCAATTCATCCATCAGCCGCCCGATGTAATCATCTACGTACTTCACGCCGTCGTCGTAGGCGTCTACATTGCTTTGCTGCGGCCATGAAGGTTTGGAGTAGCCGCGAGGTCCGCCGTACGGGTCGTGCACGTCGAAGTAGTTGAGGAAGGCAAAGAAGGGGCGGCGGCGATCGCGATCAATCCAGTCCAGAGTCTCCTGGTTGACCACGTCGGCGCGCTTGCGAATTCCGAAAGCGCCGCCATAGCTGCCGGAGCCTTCCGCGCCCTGATCCAACAGCTCGGTAAAGCCCAGCTTTCGTAGCACACGTTTGACCAGGCTCCGGTCACTGCGCTTGAGATAGACTCGCGCAAACTCCCTGCCATACAGGGTGCGAACAAACATGTCGCTGGCCGAATGAAAGTAGTCTTCGAAGTGGATGAAGCCACGTCCGAAGCCGAGGTCATGGGTAAAGTAAGTGCGATTGGCGGAGAAAGCTCCGGTGCGGTACCCCTTTTGCATCAGCGCTTCGCCCAGTGTGGGCAGCCCGTTGGCGCTGAATGCACTCCCACCGACCGCCGGCATCTCCCTGATCTTGTCCATGCCGTGCTCGTACTGATAGCGGCCGGTCAATAACGAAGCGTGCGAGGGAAAGGTCCAGGACGAGGTTGCCACGGCATTCTCGAACAGCACGCCCTCGGTGGCGATGCGATCAATATTCGGAGTGGTGGGCCGGGCGTATCCGTAGGAGGAGAGATGATCGGCTCGCAACGTGTCCACGATAATGACGAGCACATTGGGCGCATCCGTGGCGGCCGCCGGCAGCCTGGCGACCGATCTGGTTTCGCTTAGCCAATGGCCACCCTGGATTCCGACGAACGCCAGGACCCCAACTCCGATAACCAAGGGGAAGGTTCGCCTTACAAATTGCAGCGTGCCAGTTTCGTGTTTCGCGACCCACCGGCTGAAAGCAACTCCCACGCCGGCAGCCAGCAACAGGCAACTGAGATGGGAAAGGCGGGCCGTGACTGTAAGCCAGTCATAAAATGTAAGCACGGTCAACAAGGCGATGGTGACCTGCAGCAGCTGGAGTTTCGGGACCAGCCGTCCCACCGCCCACAATCCCAGCGTCAAGACTCCGAACAGAACGAGGTCGACGATGGGCGAAATCCAGAGGATGGGTTCTGAGACGTGCAGAGACGGCCCCCACCGCGCCCAGTTGATTCTCTGGAAGAGCAACAGGCCTACGCCTTCCACCACGCCGGCCACGATCGCAAACCAGATGGCGAGAAGCAGTGAGGACCCAAGGCTCGGCCGCACTCCACCTCGGGTTGATCGAACTTCGGCTGTCGTCGGCGTACTCGACATTGCAACCAAGTTTACGCCTGACCGGCGGCAGAACAATCAGCATTGGCAGGGGATAGTAGCTCAGTTGAACAACGTCCTACACCGGCTCTGACCTCGATCCCGACTCGGCGTCACCCCGAGGGACTTCAGTCCGGAAGGCGCTGGCTTGCCTCTCAGTACAACTGCGGGCCGTTGACTCGCGGGGTGGACTACGTTAACTCGGAGCGGTAGAAATGGCGCCGTTCAAAAAGGCTCATCGGCAGTTCGAAGACCTTGGTCTCCCCGGGGGCAAAAGAGAATTGCTTACCGCACTCCGGGCCTGGGCAGGTCGCGCTAAGCTTTTCCTTGTTGGTTTCCCGCGTCATTTCCCGTTCGACCACCACCCAGGTTCCGCACTTGGGACAAGTGACGCATGAACACACGATCCGATCGGACATTTGCCCTTAGTGTAAATGATTTTGCGCTTCCGGGAATCCCGAAGGGACACGTCACTCAGCCTTCTTGTTCCCCGTACGCAGTCGCCATTGGACATGGCGCAGAATGCCCAGCCAGGCTTCGACATCCCGGGCCGAAAGTTTGAGGCGACGCAGCATGCGGCGAATTCGTTGCTCGGTATCGGCCGCCCGCTGCGGCAGTAGGTAACTGCTGGTGCTCAGCAGATCGGCCAGCAAAGGCGTAATCCGCGCGATGTCGCCCGCAGTGGCAAGGGCGTGTTTCTCCGCTTCCCCTGGCGCCCGGCTGTTGCGAATCAATTCATACAGACATATCGCGACCGCCTGGCCAAGATTCATCGAGATGTGCTGTTCCCGGGTCGGAATGCGGATCAGCCAGTGGCAATAGCTGAGATCATCCTTCGCGAGCCCGTACCTCTCCGAGCCAAACAAGAGGGCCACGGGTCCGGAGGTCATGTGTTTGCGGATCAGGCGCCCGCCATATTCCAGACGTCGCAGCGGATGCTGCAATTCGCGATGGCGCACCGCGGTGGTGCCGACCACCAGCGTGCAGTCGGCCACGGCGTCGGCAACACTGTTGTATTCCTCGGCCTGGGCCAGCAGTGCCGCGGCACCCACCGCGGAACGCGCCGTACGGAAGGCCTTTTCGTACGGATTTACCACCCGCAATCTGCAAAAACCAAAATTGCTCATGGCCCGGGCCGCAGCGCCAATGTTGAGAGGGTTGCGCGAAGACACCAGCACCACGCGTAGATGGTCGAGTTCAAGCGGGGCAGGCAACAAGCTCTATTCTAATGTAGGCGCGAGCGTCCTCGTTCGCGGTGTTACCGAAACCGCGTAGGGGCGGGTGCCCTCACCCGCCCAGTCGAGTGCAGCTCGACCAGGCTTTTGCGGATGGCAAACATAGCGGAGCCCTGCCCCGCCACATAGTCTGGGGCTGGGGTCCCACAGGGTTCTGACCTCCATAAAGTTGAACAGTCCTTAAAAATCAGCCATTGAAACGTATTAATACTACGTGTTATTAAGCTAGGGTACATTTCGAAGACTTCGGCTGCCTGTGGGCGCAGCCGATCGAATACGGCATAATGAAGCGCGATCTTAAACACCAATCCTCCGACCAAGGGATCTCTTGATGAAGATGAACAGGAGCAGCCTGTTGTGCATGGTGGTGCTTTCTTTCTCCAGTCTGATGGTTGCCCAGGAACCCGGCCATCCCAAACCCGACGCGACCCTCTCCCTGCGCGACGGCTGGACCCTGCAGTCCTCCTGCAAAGTGGAGCAGAAGGGCGAGACCCTTTCCACTCCGGCGTTTCGCCCCAAGGATTGGTACGAGGTATCCGTCCCTACCACCGTGGTCGCGGCCTTGGTCAAGCACAAGGTCTATCCCGATCCGTTTTTCGGGACCAACCTGCGAACTTTTCCCGGGGTCACTTATCCCATTGGGGCAAATTTCTCTAATATCCCGATGCAGCCGGACAGCCCTTTCGTCATCCCCTGGTGGTATCGCAAGGAATTCGTGCTGCCCGCGAGCTTCAAGGGCAAGAGCATCTGGCTGAACTTCGGCGGCATCAACTATCGCGCCAACATCTTCCTGAATGGCAAGCAACTGGCCAAGTCCGACGACGTAGCCGGCGCCTGGCGCACCTACGAGTTCAACATCACCGACGCGGCGCTGATTGGGAAGCCGAATGTGCTGGCGGTACAGGTGTTCTCTCCCACTGATACGGACCTGGCCATCACCTTCGTGGACTGGAACCCCGCGCCCCCGGACAAGAACATGGGCCTGTTTCGCGACGTGGACATCACCACCAGCGGGCCTGTAGCCGTGCGCTATGCCGCAGTGATTTCGAAGGTCGATTCACCGGCCAATGACCAGGCGCACCTCACCGTCACGACCCTGCTGAAGAACGCGGCCAACCACCCCGTCAAGGGAACGCTGAAAGGGCAGATCGAGAAAGTCGAATTTTCGCAAGAAGTCGAGCTCGGGCCTGGAGAATCCAAAGATGTAGCTTTCACCTCCGAGCAATTTCCCCAACTCAATTTCGACCATCCGCGGCTGTGGTGGCCGGCGCAGATGGGCAAGCCTGAACGCTACAATCTCGCGCTGGAATTCAATCTCGATGGCAAGACTTCCGACCGAACAGAAACGAAGTTTGGCATTCGTGAGGTGAAATCCGAAGTGCTCGCGGCCAACCGGCGGCTGTTTTCGATCAACGGGAAGAACGTCCTGATCCGCGGTGGCGGCTGGTCTCCGGACATGATGCTGCGCGAAGATCCGCAGCGCCTGCGCGACCAGTTCCGCTATGTGCAGGACATGGGATTGAACACCATCCGCCTCGAAGGCAAACTGGAGCCCAAGGAGTTCTTCGATCTGGCCGACGAGCGCGGCATTCTGCTCATCGCCGGCTGGTGCTGCTGCGATCACTGGGAGCACTGGGCAAACTGGAAGGCGCAGGACTTCACCATCGCGGAACAATCGTTGCGCGACCAGATGTACCGCCTGCGTGGCCATCCCAGCCTGATCGCGTGGCTGAACGGCAGCGACAATCCGCCTCCGCCCGATGTCGAACAAACCTATCTGAAAGTGGAGAAAGAACTGCTCTGGACGAATCCGATTGTGTCTTCTGCTACCGCAAAACTTGCGGGCTTTTCCGGCGAGAGCGGCGTGAAAATGTCAGGGCCGTATGAATACGTCGCGCCCTCCTATTGGCAGACCGACAGCGTCGATTCAACCCACCCCCAGCAGTGCAACCAGGGCGGCTGCGGCGGGGCCTACGGCTTCAACACCGAAACCAGCATGGGTCCGGCCGTGCCGCCCATTGAAAGCATTCGCGCCATGGTAGGCAAGGACCACCTGTGGCCGATCGACAGTGTCTGGGACTACCACGCCGGAGGCGGGGCCTTCAAGGATCTGCACGTTTTCAGCGACGCTTTGAACGCGCGCTTCGGCCCGGCTACCAGCGCGGAGGATTACGCAGTCAAGGCGCAGATGCAGACTTATGAAGGCGTACGCGCCATGTACGAGGCCTACAGCCGCAACAAGTACACCTCAACTGGTGTGATCCAGTGGATGCTGAACAACGCCTGGCCCTCGATGATCTGGCACCTGTACGACTTCTACCTGCGCCCAGGAGGCGGCTACTTCGGCGCCAAGCGGGCCATGGAGTCGTTGCATCCGGTGTATGGCTACGACGACCATTCGGTCTGGTTGGTAAGCAGCCAGTATGTGGACGCCACGGGACTCAAGCTCACGGCCAAGGTTCTCAACCTCGATATGAGCGAGAAGTTTTCCAAAGAAGTCTCGCTCGATGCCGCCGCCGACAGCACCAACAAAATCCTGACCCTGCCCGACATTGACGGCCTCAGCTCCACGTATTTCCTAGTGCTCCGGTTGCAGGATTCTGTCGGGAGACTCGTGGGTTCGAATTTCTACTGGCTCTCGACGAAACCGGAAACACTGGATTGGGAGAAGTCGAACTGGTACACCACGCCAACCTCTTCCTACGCCGATTACACTGCTTTGTCTCAACTACCCAAAGTGAAACTTACAGTCGCGGAGCACACCGAGCGTAAGGGCGAAGAGGCCATCACTCGAGTGACGCTGGAAAATCCCAGCAAAAGCCTGGCATTTTTTGTACGTCTGAAAGTAAACAGGGGCAAAGGCGGAGACGAAATTCTTCCCGTGATCTGGCAGGACAACTACATTTCTCTCTTGCCCGGCGAAAAGCGCGAGGTCACGGCCAGCTACCGAGCACAGGAACTGGGAGCAGCACAGCCGGCGGTAGAGGTCAGCGGGTGGAACCTGGAATAACCACGTAGGGGCGGACGCCCTCGTCCGCCCAGCCGAGCAAAGCTCGGCAATCCGTTCTTTAGAGCACAATCGCAGGCCCTGGTAAAGCGCTGCCAAGCTTCTCTCGACCGGACAGCCGAGGGCGGCTGTCCCCCACACGCGGTTCGAGAATTATTTGGTCCGCCTGAGTTCCGGTATGGCTCGCTCATGCTCTGAGTGGTCGATGAGTTGGGCGAGCCGCTTCAGGCGCGTTTCTTCCCTCTTCGCGCTGATCACCAGCCAGCTGGCAGTCCTGCGATACCAGGGCGGTTGCGCCTGAAAATATTTCCACGCCTTCTTGTTGGCACGGAACTTTCTTTCGTACGCGGCGCCAAGTTTGGCGCCCATTCTTTGCTCGTAGGCGTAGATTTCCGACCGGTCGCCGGTGCGCTGCTCGAAGGCCTGAATGCCCGCGGGCCGCATCAGGTTCTGGGTGGTAAGCTCAGCGACACGCCTGATGTTTACCGCACTCCAGATGCTCTTCGCCCGCCGCGGCGTAAACCGGATGACGTAGCTGCTCTCATCGAGGCTCTTACGCACGCCGTCAATCCAGCCGAAACAGAGCGCCCCATCCACAGCTTCGGGCCATGTGATACTGGGTTTGCCCGTGCCCACCTTGTAAAAGCCCACCCACAATTCCTCATGCTTCTGATGATGCTCTTCAAGCCAGGCGCGCCAGGCGGACGGAGATGGGAAGAACCTGGGTTCATTTAGCTGGTTGCGGAATCAGCAAGCCTCTCACTCTTCTTCCGGAGGCACATCGAAATTCACCAGGTTGCTCTGGAAGCCTCGCGTCTTCCATGCTCCGTAGGCGATCCCCGCGACCATCCAGATCGATCCCGCGATCAGCGCCAGATTTGACAGGTGGATCCAGATGAACAGGCAAATGGCGAAACCCAGTATCGGCGGAAGCAGTTGCCCCAGGGAACGGTCCGCGCCCCGAATGTAGTAGTGAGTCAGAGCTGCCAGGTTAACGCCCATGAACGCGATCAACGCTCCGAAGTTAAGCAACTGCGCGCCATTGTCATAAGTGATGAGGAACGCGCCCAGCAACGCAATCACTCCAACGAAAATCACGTTGTTCGCCGGAATCCGGGTCCGGGGATGGATGGCGCCAAAGAATTTTTTCGGAATGGCGTTGCTGCGTCCCATGCCGTAAAGCAAACGCGCCGCCCCCAGTTGCGACCCCATGCCTGAGCCAACGGTCGCGATCAGCAGCGTGATGCTGATGGCTTTGGTCATCAGATGGCCCCCGGCGATCGCAGCCACATGGCTGAATGCATTCTCCACTTCGGCCGCGGAGAACATGTACTGGGAGCTGAGCAACTGCGCGCCATAGACTTCAGCAGCCGCCAGAAACCCCGTAATCACGCAGACCAGCACGGTCGCCAGGAAAATGTTGCGTTTGGGATTGTCCACTTCTTCCGACAAGGTCGAAATGCCATCGAACCCGATGTAGGTAAGGACCGCAACCGAGGTACCGTGAAACACCCGGTTGATGGTAAAAGTTTCCGGATTGTAAAACGGCCGCAGGAAGTACGCCTCGGGATATTGCGGCAGATGAAAAATGTAGCGGATCGTGTACCAGAAGAAGGCCAGGATCACCGCTCCCATGATGGCGCACAGGGTTTGATTGATCCGGGCAGAAGTCTTGACCCCGCGCAGGTTCAACCCGGTAAACAAACAGGCAAATATGATTGGCCACAGCAGGCCGGGATACGGAATCTGATAGCGGGTCCCGGTCAACAGATCGGCCATCGCCTTGGAGCACCAGATGGTGCAGATCAAGGGATTGAGCATGTAGTCCATGGTCATGCTCCAGCCGGTGACGTAGCCCAGCGAGGGATGAATTTCACGGCCCACGTAGGTGTAGGCCGAACCCGCGCTGGGATAGACACGCGCCATGCGTCCATAGCTCATGGCGGTGAACACCATGGCGATCATGGCGATCAGAATTGAGGTGACCACGTGGCCGCCTCCGGCGTTGCTGAACACTCCGTACGCCGGCATGGGCGCGGTGGGCTGGATCACGATGATTCCGTAAAGAATCAGGTCCCAAAGAGTGAGTGATCGGCGAAGCCGCAGGCCGGAAGAGGAAGTTGTACTGCCAGGAGTGGTTTCCATTCCCGCGTATTGGATTATGGGGAGGCGGGCAATGTCAACGATTAAAACGATTCCACACTGAAGATCGTGTCATCCTGAGCGGAGGCAGTTCATTCGTTTGCGAATGAACTGTCGGAGTCGAAGGACCCCTATTGATTCAACTTACTTAGCCGTTATGAGACTTTTCTGCCGTTCCAGCTCAATGACAACCTGTGCATGCCGACACCATTCCCGCCGTAGGGGTCCTTCGACTGCGCGGCTGCGTCGCTTCGCGAAGCAACCACTCCGCTCAGGATGACAGGTCCACGAACGATGCGCTCAGCGGGGATAGTCGAAGCGGTATCCTTTCGGCTCGTTGCCTGAGAGATGGCGCGTGTTGTAATCCAAAAAGTAATTTACGTGCGCATCGTCCAGGGGGAATGACCTGCCCTTGGGATACGGATACGTTCCCATGGTGCGGAAGGGCAGCGGCTGCACGGTATTGGCCTCGGCCGCGTAGAAATCCATGTCTTTTTCGTAACCGTTGGCTACGAAGAAGTAGTCCCGCACCCAGCCCTTGGGCAAAGCCGGAAGTTTTGCAGGATCGAAGTCGAGCACCACTTCATCGCCCGATCCGAAGACGGCCAGCCGGTCGTCGTATCCGGTGAGCAGAGGACGCACATCCCCGTAGCGGGTGTAGGCGCCCGCCGGACGGGTGTAAGGCCCGGTCGGACTGCTCTTCTCATACACGTACAAAACGTTGCCGGGGGGCCGGTTTTCGATCTTCAGCGGAAAGCCATGGAAGCGCAGGTCGGCGCGGGCCAGCGGCACCGAGGTCAGGCGGGCGTTTCCATTCTGTTCGGCACGATTGATCAGGATGCTGTCCCAATAGATTTGCAGGTTGGTGGTGATGCGTATGCGCCGCGTTCCCAGCGGCAGCTTGCCGGTCAGGTCGGCGGTCATGGTGCGCGGGCCGCCTGCTGGAAAACCCATGTCGTCCATCACGCGGACCCATTTCCCACTGGCGTCCTGCGCCTCCACGTAGGGCGCGACTGGCTCGAGGCCAGACTGATAAGCGGCGAACATGCTGGTGGCGCTGAAGTATTCGATTTCGCCGTGCATCAGCAACCATAAGGGCCCGCCGCGATAGGCTTCGCCCAGGTCAAGCTCGAGAGTGTGGGGCTTGGTGAAGCCCTGGAACTTCAGGACATCGAAATCGCCAACGTAACGATGCGCCAGCAAGTCAGGCAAAACGTTGTGACCGTGCTCGTCCCACGCTCCCGCCGGCGGACGGGCATCGCGGCTATAGACAACTTTGAAGGGCGGATAAGGCGGGTTGCTGGCGAAGTATTCATTGGGGAAAACATCGTCAGCGGCCCGATGATCCACGGCCAGCAGCTTCACCTGGTCCAGATAGACTGCTTCTTCCAGCGGTTCCATGAAACGGAAGCTGAGCTTGCCGTCTTTCTCACGCACCGAGTTGCGGGGGACCTTGATGTACTCCGTGGGCCGCGGAATGTCGCGCTGGCCGGGCCCAATCCAGTGGCCGACCACGCCCGCGCCCAGCATGTCTCCCACCAGTTCGTAGCGGGAGCCATCCCAAACGAAGAGCGTGGGACAGGAACTGCCGCGGCGGTCCATTTCGAGGAAGCTGTGGTCTTTCATACCGGCAATCTGAATTTCATCCTGTATGACTCCGG
>JBARIF010000134.1:0-7451 GCA_049799615.1 Terriglobales bacterium | reverse complement strand
AGGATTGAGCCCATGGCCTGATAGACGTTCCTGTCATCGACGTAAACCACATATCCAGTTACATGCAAATCGCTTTCAGCTGTGGCCTCAAAGTGGACGGGGGAGTTGACCGGGCTGGTCTGGCTGGCGCTGACGCCGGGCGACTGTATCGACACCAGGGTTACGGTGGCATGTGCCGAAATACCGGCGCACAGGCAGAACACTGATCTCAGAATCAACCTCCGACAGGCTATGCTTTTCCGGTTGGCCAGCCTCCCGGTTTGCTCCACGGACCGGCATGAAGGCGAGAACGGCCCCTTGCTTTCATAACTCTGCTCTGTAACTGCGGTTGCTGCGCATTGCTGCTTCATTCCGATGGGTCCTGTGAATCTCGATTTCTGTCGCCAGATTCAGAGAGCATGAATGCATTTGGTCGGCCACAAATAAGCACACTTGTGCATCCCATAAAGCTCTGAAAAGACGCCAGGGACTGGCGATAGAGCAGCGAAGTGCTGACTAACAACTGGGCAGGCCGCGTCGGGGTGGACTGGAATGGCTTCCCCTGTGGGCGGGGAGTCCCTCAGCCCCGTCAGCTAGGCGGGGCACCATAAGCACCAACTTGAGAACTACTTCCGGCTGGCTCGCGACCCGCTCCGAAGGGCAAATTCGCGGCAACTTTCTGACCCAGGCCATGGCGAAAGCAGGCCCCAAGTCACCACTACCACGTCGAGTTGTTGTACCAACGCAGGACTCGGAGCGCGCGCAGTGTGTTCCAGCGGCTTGCCCTGCCGACCTCGGTCTCCATCTTCAATGGAATGTGTTCGGGATGAAGGAGGTTGAGCGGCCAGCGCCCGTTCTGGTGGTGGCGCTCAATCACAATTTCGATGGCGTCACGGACGCCGCTGTCGGGTTTGATGCCTGCATTCCGCAGATAATCGAGTCCGCGCAAGACGTCGTAGTGCCAAAACGTCGGAAACGAGAAACGGAGCCAGCGTTTGTTGATTGATTTGCCGGTGCGAAGCGAGCGGAACATGCGGCGCTCCAGCAGGTAGTTTTCGGCCTTCCTGCGGGCTTTGGTGACGGCCGCCGATTTGCCCCCGGCTCGTTCGTATTCGAGCAGTCCTTCGAGCACGCAGATGGTGGTATGGAACGAAGAGCGCTGGCTTTTGGGCGCTTCGCAGTTCCAGCCTCCATCTTCGAGCTGCTCGGCCAGGAGTCGCTTGGCCAGCGTGTCGTTCGGTTTCTTGAAATACGAACCGATGCCGAGAATTCTGCCGTTGATACAAGGCTCGGTTTCGCCGTGAAGGTAAGGCCGGTGGTTCAGCCGCTTAAAGACGAGCCGCCGGTCGACCCGGTCGATCATTGTGCGGGCCTGCCTGCTGGCGGGGTCGAGACCGAGATCCATCAAGACGGCGAGACTGTAGAGGGTAATAAGCAAGTCCCGGCCGTCCTTCGGCAAGTCAGATCTCCACCCTCGGGGGGCCCCGCCCCACTTGCCGGCAGCAGACTGGCGGGCGAGAAGTTGGGCTCCCCAGCCTTCGGTTGCGACGCGAGACCGCTCGGCTGCAATCGTGTTGGGGGCCTCACCGGTGAGATCCCTCATGACCTGCCAGCGGATGGCCGGGTCAGAATCGAGGAGCCATTTGAGGTGCGCGGGCCGGGGTGCGTAATCGAGTAGACGCATTCGTACGTTATAGCAAGTGGCGTGTGAGTTTTCACCCGCACGCCCAAGCGCTCGCTTTGGCTCCTGCGTGTGGCAGAAGCGGGGGCGAAATGCCTTCCGGGCGGATTATAGGCTAAGCGGAGCGGGCCGCCTCGGGGTGGAACTTCTTCACGGCAAGAATGGTGAGCACGATAAACAATGCCAGCACCACCAGTTGGGCAACCAGGAACGGCGGCTCCGATTGGGTCGGGGCCATGGCTTTTAGCGCCGGCACCTTCTCGAAGGACTGCACCACCAGAACGAAGACGTTGAGATAAAGAGCAATCATGGCGGTCACAACGTAGATCCAGCGCCAACTTCCGGCCATGTGGAAGCTGTAACGCGCCAGGATCGCAATCGCCAGCACCCCCAGCGAGATGATGCCGATTTTATGTGATGGCAAAAGATGCTCGACGGGAAAACCGAACCCGGTCACGCTGGTGAGCACCGTGGTCAGAAGGAAGAGAACTGTCAGGCCATTGAGCGGTTTCGCCGAGAGCAGCCCGAACAGGACGATCACACCCGAAACAATTCCGATCAGACTGATGACGACGTGCACCGCCGTAAAGGTTGAGAGCGACATGCCTAGCATCATGGTTCCGGCTTCCTTTCCGAACAGGGTTGAGATGGTACGCTGGCCCGCGGGAAATTTCCATTCAGCCGTCAGCCGTCAGTCGTCGGTCGTCAGTAGAGACGGGATCTTCGCCTGCGGCCCAGGAACGCTGACGACTGAAGACTCTTTAGGTGGTGCGGATGGAGGTCAGCCAGGCCCGCAGCAAGTGCCGCACCTTGGCCCCTTCCGGCTTGCGCCTAACCGCATCGATCACCGCCAGGCGCGCCCGCACTCCGCGCCCCCGAAATCCTACCCAATAGGGCACATAGATTTCGCCGGCGACGGGCACGGCGGAGATATGCAGATCGCGCACCCGGAAGAACCCGGTGGTAAAGAGCAACCTCTGCACTTTGACGATGACAATCTTTTCCGCTTCCGCCTCGCCCAGCATGGGCTCGGAGCAGTTGCGCGTCTCCAGATAAAGCACTTCGCGCTCGCCCGGCAGTTGCTCGAAGTGATAGAGGTCGAGCGATCCGTTCACTGCGTCCAGGCCAAACACCCGCAGGTCGCGCTTGCCGCCATTCAAAATTTCAATCTGGAATAGCCGGAAAGGAATGTAGAAATCGGCCACGGAACGCAGCGGGCCGAATGTGGTGTCGCGCAGGAAATACAGCATGCCGGAGGAAAAATGCTCGGTCGCTTCTTCGCGGGTGACGTTGGGCCTGAGGCTGCGGATGCGCGCCATTCTGAAAGACCTCGAGCAGGAACGGCGAGTCTTACCGGAAATGGAACCAGAGTCCGATTACGGTGGCCAGCAGCGCCAGGCTGAAGATCACGTTGAGCCGGTGCTCGGCCGCGGTCTCCGCCGCGGGCTTGTGGTCTGGAGGCCGCACCAGCGTGACATCCATCTTCTCGCCCACGGTAGCAAACGTCAGGCCGGCAAGTTTCTGGCGTTCCGGCGCCGGCGTCGCCAGACTGACTCCGACCAGCACCACGCAGCAGATCACAAACATCAGGATGGAGTAGTGCAGGAAGTTCATGTCCACCAGGCCCCGCAGAAACGCATTGTCGAAGGCATGGCCGCCGGCCGCGCGGTCCATCAATTCGAGAATGAAGCGCGCCGCGCCCATGACAAAACCAGTGAGCAGCGAAGTGATCGCGCCCTGCGCGTTCAGCCGCGGCCACAGA
Organism: Terriglobales bacterium; assembly: GCA_049799615.1. Lineage (GTDB taxonomy): Bacteria > Acidobacteriota > Terriglobia > Terriglobales > Acidobacteriaceae > JAIQFF01. The sequence continues at coordinate 4,029 of JBARIF010000134.1, read as the reverse complement.
ATTCCCAGGATGAAGCAGGCCGCAATCGGCGGGCTGATATAGCCCTGCACGCTTTGCAGGTAGATATAAAGCTGGCTGCTGATCAGGTGAATGAACGGCACCCAGGCCAGGCCGAGCACCACCATCACGCCCGTCATCACCCGCCCGAAACCCACCAGCTGCTTTTCGCTGGCATCGGGCTTGATCTTTTTATAGAAGTCGAGTGTAACCAGGGTCGAAGCCGAATTGAAAACCGAACTCATCGCGCCCATCAGCGCCGCCAGCAGGGCGGCAATCATCACGCCGACCAGGCCGGTCGGAAGGAGATTGATGATCAGAGTGGGATAAGCAATGTCTCCGTTCAGCACTTCGCCATGGGGGCCGAACTTGAACAGGTCGCGATAGAGCGCGACCGCGATCAGGCCGGGCAGCACCAGCATGAAGACAGGCAGGATCTTAAGGAAGCCGGCAAAAATGGTGGCCGCCTTGGCGTGGCCTTCATCCTTGGCCGAAAGCACGCGCTGCACAATCACCTGGTCGGTGCACCAGTACCAGATGCCGAGAATGGGTGCCCCGAAGAAAATGCCGGTCCAGGGAAAGTCGGGATCGCTTACGGGCTTGACCATGTGGAAGTAGCTGGCGGGCAGGGCCGCCCGCAGGCCGGCGAACCCTCCCACCTGGTGCATTCCAATCACGGTCAGGATGACCGCGCCGAAAATCAGGATCAGGGTCTGCACCAGGTCGGTATAAATGACCGCGGCCAGTCCTCCGGCAATGGTGTAAATGCCGGTTGCGATGACCAGAATGACGGCCGCCGTCAGCGGGCTCCAGCCCACTACGCGCTCCAGCACAATCGCAGCCGCGTAAAGGTGAACCGAAATCTTGGTGAAGACGTAGGCCAGGATGGAAATTCCTGCCAGGTACACCGCGCACGATCGGCTGAAGCGGCGCTCCAGAAATTCCGGCATGGTGAACACATTGGAGCGCAGGTAAAAGGGGACGAACACCCAGCCCAGAACCAGCAGGATCAGGCAGGCCAGCCATTCAAACGAGCCCACCGCCAGGCCCGAACTGGCGCCCGATCCGGCCAGACCGATGAAGTGCTCGGTCGAGATATTCGAAACGAACAGCGACGCCCCGATAGCAAACCAGCCCACGTTGCGGCTGGCCAGAAAGTAGTCGGTCGAGGTGCGTTCCTTGCGGGCAAAGTAGAAGCCGATGGCAAAGATAACCACAAAGTAAACAGCGATTATTGCGATGTCTATATTGGTCAGTGCTTTGTGGGTGAGATGCGCCGCAGTTTCGCCCATACTCCTCCATCCGCCGCTGGTTTCTGGTGAGTTCCGTGCGCCATGCTAGTGGATTAGGCAAACAGAGGCAACCGGAATTCACTCCCTACCGGTGCCGGAGCGAATTCCATGGGCTCGTGAAATATCCTGGCCAGCCCCAAGAATTCTAGGCTGGCCTGTCGATTTCAGCGGGGCTCGTTCGACATAAGGGTAAGAGCAGGGCGCCGGACTTCCGGAGCCTGGCTCTTCAACCAGAAGGAGAGGGCGCATGGAACTTTTTCGGCATTCGGGCCGTAACTTTCTGAGTCCCAACGTCGTTGTACTTATCTAAGAGGATTGACTTTTGTGATTTGGGAGCGGACGCAGTTACGGGAGCCGAAACTTTGCGTCTATCCTGATAGAATGCTGCCTGCGGTTTCGGCCGCACCCGTCCTGCAGGCTCCCGGAGTTCGCTATGACCCTGACTCGATTTGTCACCAAAAACGCCTTCCGCAACAAGCGCCGCAGCATCCTGACCGTGCTCAGCATTGGCGGCTCGCTGCTTCTGCTCACTTTTCTGATCACCATCTGGCGCAGTTTTTATGACAGCAAGCCCAGCGAACAATCGGCGCAGCGCCTGATCGTGCGTCACAAGGTGTCGCTGGTGTTCAATCTGCCCAGCTACTACAAGCAGAAGATCCAGGCCATCCCTGGCGTGAAGGAAGTGGTGAACCAGCAGTGGTTTGGCGGGCAATACATGGACGACAAGCCGGAACATTTCTTCGCCCAGTTCGGCACCGACCCTCAGGAATTGATGAAGGTGTATCCGGAATTCAAGATACCCGCCGACCAGCTCGAGGCCTGGCAGCATGACCGTGCCGGAGCGATCGTGGACGTGGGCCTGGCCAACAAGTTTCACTGGAAGATCGGCGACCGACTGAACATCACGGGCAAGATTTTTCCACTGAACCTGGAACTGACTATCCGGGGAATCTTCAGCCCGCCCGATCCCACGCAGTCAATCTATTTCAATAAAGATTACATCGACGAAGGCTTTCCCAAGCTCAAGGGCAGTGAAGGCTTCTACGCGGTGCTGGCCGATTCTCCGCAGGATGTCCCCAAAGTCGCGCAAGCCATCGACGAGACCTTTCGCAATGCCGACCGCCCCACCAAAACGGAGAGCGAGCATGCCTTCCAGCTGGGTTTCATCGGGATGCTGGGCAACATCAAGGCTTTCATCATGAGCATCTGCCTGGCGGTGGTTTTCACCATCCTGCTGGTGTCGGCCAATACCATGGCGATGTCGATTCGCGAGCGCACCCGGGAGGTCGCGGTGTTGAAAACCCTGGGCTTCACTCGCAACAGCATCCTGGGATTGTTTGTGGGCGAAGCGGTGTCGCTGTCCCTGGTGGGAGGGCTGGTGGGCTCATTGCTGTGCTTCTTTATCGTGAGTGCGATGGCCAGCCAGGGTGGAATGTTCACCGGCATGAAGGTCACTCCAATCACGATCCTGGTGGCGCTGATGATTGCGGCCGTGGTGGGATTCGCCAGTTCTTTCATACCTTCCTACCATGCGGCCAAGGTCAACATCGTGGACGGCTTGCGTCACATCGGATGAAATACGCTGACCACCAAGGACGGGAAGGCTCACGAAGGAAACCCAAGCCGGTATTTTGAAGGAAATGTAAATGGCAATCCCTCTCAGCTATAACGTGCGCAATCTGCGGCTGCGCAAGAGCCTCACCATCATGACCGCGCTCGGAATCGCGCTGACGGTGGCGACCGCGGTCTTCATCATGGCGCTGCTGGCGGGCCTGGGCCGCGCCTTTGCAACTACCGGCGATCCCCTCAACGTGCTGATGCTGCGCAAGGGGTCAGACTCGGAGCTGGCAGCCGGCGGAGTCTCGCGCGACGCCTTTCAAGTCCTGAGGGAACTGCCCGGCATCGCCAAAAACAGCAAAGGTGAACCTCTGGTCTCGGGCGAAGACATTCTGGTGGTGGTGCTGCCGCGCAAGGGCGGAACCGGAGAGACCAACGTGACCACCCGCTTCCTCACCCCGCTTGGAATCGAGATGCGGCCCCAGATCCATATCCTCCAGGGCAGATGGTTTACGCCCGGACAGAGGGAAGTGGTGGTAAGCAGTTCAATCAACAAGCGCTTCGAGCACGCCAACATCGGCGATTCGGTGCACATCGGGAAGGGCGAATGGCCCATCGTCGGCATTTTTGACGGCAGCGGTACGGCGCATGACTCCGAGATCTGGGGCGACGTCAATCAGCTGGTCACCGATTTCGAGCGCACGGTGTACTCGTCGGTGCTGGTGCGCGCCACCGATCCGGCGGCGGCGCAGGCGCTGAAGAACCGCGCCAACGACGACCAGCGTCTGGAGCTGAACGGCCTGCTCGAGCCCGACTACTACGCCTCGCAGACCAAGTCGGGAGGTCCGATCAAATTTGTGGGCTGGATTGTGGCCTTCATCATGGCTGTCGGCTCCTGCTTTGCCGCCGCCAATACCATGTACGCCGCGGTGGCCTATCGCGGGCGCGAGATTGCCACCCTGCGCGTGATCGGATTTTCGCGGCCCAGCATTCTGACTTCATTCATGCTGGAATCGCTGCTGCTGTCTCTGCTGGGTGCGATCCTGGGCATCATCCTGATGTTGCCGTTCAATGGCATGACTACGGGGACGCAGAATCAGGTGACCTTCAGCGAGGTTGTGTTCAGCCTGCAGATGACGCCGGCAGTGGTCGGGGCCGCGGTCCTGTTCGCTCTCATTATGGG
>JBARIF010000133.1:0-2716 GCA_049799615.1 Terriglobales bacterium | reverse complement strand
GAGATCGTTGCTTGATGAACGTCTAGCCCAATATACTTTTCACTGCTCATTGAAGGTGCTCCTTTCGTAGGTGATCATGTGGACGATGACAACCTACTCCAAAAGGGGCGCCCTCTTATAATGCGATTTCGTCAGTTATCCTTGGTAAGCAAGTCCGGATTGCGGAGAGATACTTTCATGATTACACAGAAGGAGAAGGCAGATCGCTTCCGCGCGCTGCACGATGGCCCTGGCGCGTTCATAATTCCGAACCCGTGGGATGTAGGTTCCGCCCGCATTCTCGCCGGACTCAGATTTCGGGCATTAGCTACATCGAGCGCAGCAGCCGCCAGTGCTGTTGGCCGAAGAGATCACGCGCTGAACCGAGATGAGATGTTGGCGCACACACGGTCTATCGTCGATGCCGTCGACTTGCCCGTCTCTGCTGACCTTGGAAAGGGATTTGGCGACTCGCCGGAAATCGTGGCGGAAACAGTCCGCGCAGCTGCGGATGTAGGACTTGTTGGATGCACGATTGAGGATGCTACCGGGGATGTAGACCGCCCACTTTACGATTTTCAGTTGGCGGTCGAACGCATTGCCGCGGCTGCGGAGGCGGCACATGCACTTCCATTCCCCTTTATGGTCACGGCGCGAGCGCACAATTTCCTCTACGCCGACCCGAGCCTTGCGGACACGATCAGCCGCCTTGAAGCGTTCGAGAAAGCCGGGGCGGATGTCCTCTTCGCCCCTGGTCTGCCCGAGCTTGCCGCGGTGCGGGCAGTCTGTGCAGCGCTGTCGAAGCCTTTCAATTTTATGGTGGGAATCAAGGGAAAATCATTTTCCGTCGATGACCTCGCAGCGGCGGGAGTCAGGCGCATTAGCCTTGCGACGTCGCTCTATCGCGCGGCAATGACCGGCTTTCTTAATGCTGCATACGAGGTGAAAGACACAGGCCAGTTCGCTTTTCTCGACAGCTGCCTGACAACACCGGAACTGAACAAACTCATGCGGATTTGAGCGTGCGGTTTGCTACCCGGCGTAAGCTTTACCCCTCCTAAGCTCTACGCGAACAGTTTTCGCGATAGTACTCATCGACCCCATTTCCCGGCGAACAGAAGGCGCAAGCTGGTGAAATCGCCTGATTTCGTCAGTTATAGTCTTCAGGCTGGGACATTGATGGAGAAAAGTGCCGGGACTATTCCATGCTGGGATCCTTTTGATTGTTTCGTTTATCGCCGCTACCCTGGCAGCCGTTGCGGGGTTCGGAGGAGCCGCAATACTCTTGCCGGTGCTGGTTGCTACATTCGGAGTGCGTGAGGCCATTCCCATTCTCACAGTAGCTCAACTTGTGGGCAACGGTAGCCGCGTGTGGTTCAATCGCCAGGAACTGGACAGGCGGGTTGTAGCGTGGTTTGCAGTGGGCGGAGTGCCGATGGCCTTAATCGGCGGTTTCCTGTTCGCCAAAGCTCCTTTAAGGTCTCTGACCCGAATCCTCGGAGTTTTTCTAATCCTGATAGTCGTGTGGCGCCACAGCCGACTGAAAACAACGTGGCGTCCAACCATCTACTCGTTTGCGGGAATAGGAGCGGGAGCGAGCTTTCTGTCGGCGCTGCTCGGTAGTGTAGGCCCGCTGATGGCCCCATTCTTTCTTGCGTATGGGCTTGTGAAAGGAGCCTACATCGGGACGGAGGCTCTCTCCACTGTGGTGATGCACATCACCAAGCTGATTGCCTACCGCGGTGCGGCAGTTCTCCCCTTCCATGCGGTTGTGGTTGGTCTCATGCTCGGACCGATAATGATATTGGGTTCGTTCACCGGAAAACGCATTGTGGACCGGCTATCAGAAACAGCATTCATCTGGATGGTGGAGGCCGCTCTTGTAGCTGCTGGCGTGCTTTTCCTTTGGAAGGCATGACTCCACTTCAGGGTTACTGTCGAAAAATCTCTCTTACAGTGCGCCGGGATAAACCGGCATGAAGGAGAGGATGAAAGAGCCTTACGAGTAAGGAGTAGCGATCCGCTCGGCCCCGAGTCTTGCGCTGCTACCGCGAGGGACGCAGTGAAGCGTAGACAGGGGATAGGCGGGGTGGGCTATTGAGCTCCGAAAAGATGCAATCCGGACGCCGACGTCTTTGTAATGCGCGGAAGGCAACATGAACGGGGGCGTTAGCGCGAGCTCCCGCTCAGTCCGGCGTAGTCGAAGACCCCAGACACGCCTAGAAGCTTCATGCACGAGAACCGGGAGACCTCGGAGATGCCTGCGATGAAAGTCAGCCGCAGGACGGCGGGAGAAGGCTTAGGCCGTACGGCCCGCGTGTACGTCTCCGAGGAGTCACACAGCGGCATAGTACCGATGAAGCACTCGAACAAGGACGGAACGCTCGTCGGCGGAGAGTGAGGAGGGAAGGCCGCTGATCAAGGAGAACACTTTTCCATCTTGCACGTACCCGACACAGAGCGGGTCTGCACGTGTCCCACGGGTGGGCGAGTGTGCGGCAAAGCTGTTCGCTTGGCCGTTACTCATCCGCGATAAGAACCGGATGCGCTAATGAGCGCCCGTCCGGGTCTGTGCGGGGGGCAGCCAGCAATGGTTGTCCCTACCGCGATCTCATCCTATGAGAGAGGATGTCAAGAAAAAACACTTCTCCACTCCTCTCCGTGAGGGCTCGATCGGTGCTTGCATCCAGGCCCCTTCTTCTTCGTGGAGAGGATTTTGGTTTTAACGCCTGGAGCG
>JBARIF010000132.1:0-6652 GCA_049799615.1 Terriglobales bacterium | reverse complement strand
CCCGCCCAAGCAGAGCTTGGGCGGGGCACCCTCAATAGTATCCAGTCATTGTCAGCTACCGATGAAAGCGTCGGCTTCGATCTCTACCAGGATCTCCGGCGAAATCAGCGCGCTCACCTGCACCATCGATGTCGCCGGTCGAATATCGTGAAAAAACTCTCCATGAGCCTTGCCGATCTTCTCCCACTCGGCAATGTTGATTACGAACATACGCGTACGCACCACATCTTTCAGCGTCGCACCCGCCTTCACCAGGGCCGACTCGATGTTCTTCAAAGTCTGAATGGTTTGAGCGCGAACGTCGTCCACGCCGACGATCTTGCCGTCCGGTCCCGTGGCTGTGGTGCCGGCCACGTGCACGTAGGGGCCAACCTTGACCGCACGAGAGTAACCTACGATGGGTTCCCAGGGCGCGCCGCTGGAAATGTTGGTTCGTTCCATGTTGCCTCCATAGATCATTGTAGCCGGGCCCGTGAAGCCAGTAGCTGGCAGCCAAGGGCGGAGTCTGCCAGCAAATCACGAGGAGAAACCTTTCCATGGTTCCGGGGTTCTAAGCAATTAGAAATATCGATTTGGATGACTTACAAAAGTCACTTGCCTTTAGGCATGGGGCTGAGTTTAAGTAGGACAAATGAAGTGCCGATGAAATCCCGCACCACTCGGGCTTTCCGGGAGGAGGTGAGATCCAGAATGATTCCGGAATCGCATCCGTTGCAGCAGTTGTTCATCGAACTCGTGGGCCGGCACTATGCCGAGGAGATCGGACTGCGCGATCCCCAGATCGTGAACTACGTCGCCCACCTGCTGGCTGAATTTTGCGATGCCGAAGAATTGTTCAGGATCCACAACGCCGCGGGCCGGCCGCTGACCGACGTCGGCGAGATGCTGGTGGAATCGAATCCTGTATTCGGGCCGGCGCCTTCCTTCGACCGCGAGCGCCAGGTGCGCAAACACATCGGCGACTACACCTTGTTTTTTACCGGGATGTTTCCCGAGAGCATTAACCACTTCCGCCTGCGCCGCAACCGTCTGGAGAATTTCGTGGACTGGATCAAAGCAGGCAAGGAAAGCTACTACATCGTTTCCAAGTTCGAGCACTTCGAATACGCCAAGGTTGCGCCCCTGTTCGCCAACCTTTCGCAAAACTTCGAACAATGCGTGTACGGCCTCAACCTGGTGAAAAACGATCTACAGGAAATGCAGCACCCGCTGGTGCAGCGCGCCACCGATTTGCTGATGTAGGGGATGGATGGAGGGTCGGGCGTCCCGCCCGGCCTCCGCGATTCAAACTCCAGCGGCTTTGCTCTTGCCCAGTTTGTTGCCTTCCTTGGCCGCGTACATCTGGTGATCGGCGCCATCGAGCAGGTCGTCCAGGGTTTTCCCCTCCGCCCATTCTGCAACTCCGATGCTGAGGCTCAACTCGAACTTTTCCAGGTGCCCGGCGCGGTTCCATTCCGCCAGACCGTTTCTAACTCTTTCGACCACATGCCGGGCATCGGTGCATGAGGTGTCCGCCAGAATGATCAGAAACTCGTCGCCACCGTAGCGAAACACGGCATCCGAGCCGCGCACGGAATGTTTCAGCAGGGCCGCCGTATTGGCCAGGACTACATCGCCGGTCAGATGGCCGAAGCGGGTGTTGACGTCCTTGAACCCGTCCACATCGATCAGCATGAGCGTGAGCGGCTTCCTGGAACGCCGGGCCTGACTCATGAACCGGCCAGCCATTTCTCCCAGCGACTGGCGGTTGTAAATCTCGGTCAAGGGATCGGTGAAAGATTGCTGCTGCACCAGTTCCTGCTGAATCGTCCGTGAGATGAGCTGCTCCCGCAGGCGGCGAATTTCCATGCGCCGCGATACCAGGTAGGTGTTGAGCAAAGTCAACAAGACCACCAGCCCCAGCACCAGCGGACGCGACACGGTCAGTTCAAAGTGAATGTTGCCTTGCTTGAGGAAAGCCGCGGGGAAAAGCACTGCGCACAGCCCGGCGCCAACCAGCAACCCGGTAAGAGACACGATCAGCCACAGTTCTCCATCGCGCTTTTCAAGCTGCGAGAGTTGTTGGCTGACCCGGGCTAAAACACTTTCGGTTTGGTTATGCATCCGCAACCGCTTGGGCTGTATCGACCTAGCGCCACAGTTTAACTTCTTATGGTATTCCGCGCCCCGGTACGAAAGTAATGAAAGAACCGGGCAAATGGACAGTGTGGGCAGCTTCCTCGGCACTGACCGGCTGTAAGCCAGGGAATTTCGACCCGCCGCAGTTGGTGGTTGCGGCGACGCTATGCGAAACTGTTGAGCTGGCAGTCCCTTACCGGGCCCTTAGCTCAGCGGTTAGAGCAGTGGACTCATAATCCATTGGTCCCAGGTTCAAATCCTGGAGGGCCCACCAGCTTGGTTATTCTCTTCGCTCCGCTCACACGGCGGCGGTCAAGGAGTTTGTCGATGAAACGAGAGTTGAAGCATGCAATCTGTCTGGGGCTTCTAAGTCCTATTTTGGTGTCATCTTCATTTTTGCTGGCCCAAAATAAACCCCAGAACAAGGTGGAGAAAGAGCCTGCGCCCATGAAACTCAAGGTGGGCGACACGGCGCCCGATTTCACCCTGCTGGCCTTCGATGGCAAGGAACTGAAGAAGGTATCGTTGCAGGATTACCGAGGGAAGAAAAACGTCGCCCTGGCGTTCTTCGTCTTTGCCTTCACCGGGGGTTGAACCCGCGAAATGAAAGCTCTCCAGCAGAACATCACCAGGCTGGAGGGCGCCGACACCCAGGTTCTGGGTGTGAGCATGGACAGTCCCTTTTCAAACTTTGCTTTCGCCCAACAAAACGGAGTCAGCTTTCCCATTCTTGGCGACTGGGGCGGCCCGGTGACCAGCCGGTATGGATTGACTCAGAAGTTTGACATCCAGGGCGTTCCCATGGAAACCGCCAGGCGCGCCACCTTCCTCATCGACAAATCAGGGAAGATCATCAACGAACAAGTCGATAATGAGGCGGTGGATCCGACGAAAACCGTAGAGGCCTGCGAGCGGCAGAAACTAAAGAACTGAGGAAGGCCGCCGGGGGTGGCTTTGATGATGCCTGCGTGCGCCATCTGTGCTGAGGGTGCCCCGTCCTTGCGTTTTGTGCAAGGGCGGGTAGCGATGCTGCCGACACAATTCTTGTCCGTCCTGTGACTGGTCGCGCGTGCGTTTCAGGTTCCCGCCCTCTGCAAAGTGCGCAAAGGACGGGGCAACCACTATGTTTATGGTGCCAGCGAGGTCAAACGCCTGGGCCACCCGCCCTTATTACCTCAACCTACTGCCCGCTTTCCGGCAAGGCCCAGGCAAAGATTACGCCGCCGGTGCCGGTCACCACGTATTGGCGTTTGTCCAGTTCATAAGTTATCGGAGACGTGTCCATCCGTTCGCTGGTGCCGGCGTGCCATAGAGTCTTGCCGTTGCTGGTATCGAGAGCGAGAACGTTGCCCGAAATATCGCCGGTGAAAGTCAGCCCGGAGTCGGTGGTGAGCACGCCCGCGAAAATATCTTTGCCCACGTCGTGGGTCCAGCGAATCTTGCCCGTCCGGTAATCGATGGCTTCGATGACCCCTTTGCTCCAGACGCCATAGTCCGCTCCTGCCCAGCCATAGGCGCCGTCAGCGGGTTTGGCAAAGTAGATCGACCAGCTGGGGTGAGCGGAAACGATGAACAGCCCGGTCTTGGGATCGAAGCTGGGGGAGCGATAATTGGTCATGCCGCCTTCGTCGGGTGCAATCACGCGGCCGTCCGGGGCTGGTTCTTTGTCCGGGTTGGGAACCGGCCGCCCCTGTCCATCCACACCGAGGGTCCAGTTCACTGGCCCGTAGGGCAGTGTAAGAAGACTCTTTCCGTTGGTCCGGTCGAGCACGAAGAAGTAGCCGTTGCGCGAGGTCTGCATCAGCATCTTGCGCGGTTGTCCTCCGAAGTCGGCATCGACCAATACTGGAGTCTCGACCGCATCCCAGTCGTGGGTGTCGTGGGGAGAGGCCTGGAAAGCCCAGGCCAGTTTGCCGGTGTCAGCATTGAGGGCCACGATGCTGCAGGTGTAAAGGTTGTCGCCGGGCCGGGTCTTGCCGTTCAGCACGGGCGTCGGATTGCCCGTTCCCCAATAGACCAGGTTCAACTCCGGGTCATAGGTGCCCGTCATCCACGTCATGCCTCCCGAGGTTGTGTTCTTGGTAATGATCGGAGGCGTCACGTCCCACTGCCACTGCGTCTTGCCGCTCTCAGGATCAATCGACTTCAGGAACCCGGGGATGTTATCCATGTCACCGCCGACGCCAACCAGCACATGATTCCGCACCACCAGGGGCGACATGGTGGACCAATACCCCTTTTTGTTGTCGGCGATCTGGACGTTCCAGCGGACTTTGCCGTCTTTGGCATCCAGGGAAATGAGGTGCGCATCGGGAGTGGTGAAAAACAACCAATCCCTGTACATGGCAACGCCGCGATGTCCGATATGCAGTCCTTTGTTGGGTGGATAGGTATAGCGCCAGATCTGATGTCCGGAGCGCGCATCCACCGCCCAGACGTTGTCCGGCACCGTGAAATACAGGATGCCATTGACCAGGAGGGGCGAGGACTTCAGGGCCGCCTCCTGCCCCGTCTGGAAGGCCCAGGCCAGGGTCAGCGTGCGAACGTTCTGCGGAGTGATCTGCGTCAGAGGACTATGACGCCTGCCGGAATAATCACCGTGATAGCTGGGCCAGCTGTCGGCGGGCGGGTTGGCAATCGTCGCCGGATCGAGACCCTGCGCCAGCAGGCGGCCTGCAAAAAGGAACAACAGCGTGAACACGAGAGAATGAAGAGCCTTATGGAGGTGATTCATGGTTCGCAATCCGGTTCGCTCCTAGCGCAGGGTTTGCAGGTAAGCCATCAGGTTGTGCACGTCGTCGTCGGTGTATTTTGGCAGCAACTCGGCGTGAGCCTCGGCGGGCGCGTGGATCGTGTACTTGATCGAATCTGCCGGCCAGGACTGATACCACCCGGCGTCGTCCGTCAGCCCGATGGTGAACTCATCCTGATACGAGAGCTCGCCGGAAACCGTCTGGCCCGATGGCGTTGTGACCGTGACCGTCGGCTTGGCGTGACGGGGATAGAGCATTCGCATTTCAAGCTCGAGTCCGCGGTAACGGCTGGCCACGCCGGCCAGGTCGCCGGTCGGGGAATGGCAGGACGAACAGGTTCCAGCGCCATTGAAATATTGTTTGCCGGCCTCGGCGTTACCCGTTTGAAGGTCGCTGGCCGATACCCCTCGCCGTCCGCCGGGGTTCGATTCGGCCTTTTTCTTCTGCGCGTGAAGGAACGCGGCGAGCGCCGTGATCTCCGGCAGGGAAAGCTTGAATGCGGGCATACCGTTTGCCGGACGTCCATTGCGTACGACCAGGCCGATCTTATTGCCCCGCACGTCACTCGCGACCAGGTCTGAATCCATCAGGTTCGGTCCGGTCTCGCCGCCGAAACCTTCGCGGCCGTGGCAAAAAGAACAGTTCTGGCCGAACAGGGTCTTGCCCCGCTCGACCTCCGCTGGGGATACGGCATGGCTGGCGCTGGCGGGTTTGGTCTGCGCCTGCAGAAACGGCGCGCTGGTAAGGAGGGCAATCGCAACAGGCACGATCCATTTGGGCTTACCAAGAAATGCTATCGAACGCTTCATCGAGACAAGATCCTCCGGTGGGCAATCAGGCAGCGCCCGGAAACGCAACCGCGATTACAGAGCGAAAACGCAGTCTAGTCCCCAAGGACGGCGACTGCAAACCTTTCCACCTTAACCCTCCCCATTTTTTCGGTTCGGATGTAAACTCTGCGGTCTATGGCTAAATTGTCGGCAGATAAACTATCGCGACGTACGATCCTGAAGGGTGCTCTCACCGGAGTCGCTGTGGCTTCGGTTCCGTCCATCGCATGGTCCGAACAGACCGCCCCCACGCAGCGTAAAGGGCGGATCAAACAGTCGGTGGCACGCTGGTGTTATAAGGACATCCCGCTCGACCAACTCTGCGCCTCCGCTGCCCAGATTGGCTGCAAGGGCATTGACCTGCTTAATCCGGACGAATATGAAGTGCCCAAGCGCTACGGGCTGGTGTGCAGCATGGCCTACGCCGGAGGCGGCGAGCTGACCAACGCCATGAATCGCACCGAGAATCACGACAAGATCGAGGAGGGTTTTCGTAAAAACATCCCGCTGGCGGCCAAGGCAGGTATCCCGAACGTGATCACTTTTTCCGGAAATCGCGCCGGCATGTCGGACGAAGAGGGCGCAAAGAACACCATCGCCGGTCTCAACCGGGTGAAGAAGATTGCCGAGGACAACGGGGTCGTCATCTGTCTGGAGCTGCTCAACAGCAAGGTGAATCACAAAGACTACATGTGCGATCACACCGCGTGGGGAGTGCAGGTGGTGCAAGCGGTGAACTCGCCACACGTCAAGCTGCTATACGACATTTACCACATGCAGATTATGGAGGGAGATCTCATCGCGACCATCCAGGCGAACATTCAGTGGCTGGCCCACTTCCACACCGGCGGGGTCCCCGGCCGGCACGAACTCGACGACACCCAGGAAGTGCAGTGGGATGGAGTGATGCGCGGCATCGCCGCTACCAATTACCAGGGCTATGTGGCGCAC
>JBARIF010000131.1:0-2020 GCA_049799615.1 Terriglobales bacterium | reverse complement strand
CGCGAGCGTTTCCATTGTCGTGCCGTTTCATAACGAAGAACCCAACGTCATCGAAATGTATGGGCGATTGCACGCCGTTATGGAGTCTCTTGGCCGCAATCACCAGTTCGTTTTTGTTGACGATGGGAGCACCGACCTCACCTACAAGCTGCTAAAGGAACTCGCAGTAATCGATCCTCGTGTGACGGTCGTTCGGTTGCGCCGAAACTTCGGTCAAACCGGAGCGCTGGCGGCTGGATTCGCGCATAGCACCGGCGACTACGTGATCGCCATGGATGGCGACCTTCAGCATGATCCTGCGGAGATTCCTGGGTTCCTCGAAAAAATCGAAGAAGGCTACGACATCGTGAGCGGGTGGCGCAGTCATCGCGTCGACAATTTGCTACTCCGAAAGATTCCTTCGCGCTGCGCCAATTGGCTGATGGCCAAGCTCAGCGGCGTCGACATCCACGACTTTGGAACCACGTTCAAGGCGTACCGGGGCGAGCTGCTACGACAATTGCCACTGTATGGTGAAATGCACCGGTTCATCCCAGCTATGGCTTCATTCTATGGAGCCTCAATATGTGAGATATCCATTCAAAACAACCATCGGAAACACGGCGAATCGCACTACAACATTTCTCGCACTTTCCGGGTGTTTTTCGATCTCATGACGATTCGATTCCTCCTGCGTTACATGTCGCGGCCGCTGCATTTCTTCGGCCGGCTGGGGGCGATCAACATGGGTTTGGGCTGGGCCATCGCACTCTGGCTGTTGATCTGGAAAGTCGTTACGGGAATCGATGTTCTGCAGCAACACGGGTTATTGCTGGTGTTTGCGGCCGTTCTGATATTGGTAGGGCTTCAGCTAATAGCGCTCGGACTCCTGGGTGAGTTGGGGGTGTGGCAGTACTTTAATCGATCTGAGCGTAGGCCTTACGCTGTCTCTGAGGTGCTTGATCAGCACGCTAATCGGAAAGCTGCGACCGCATCGGATGTGAATTCGTGAGCACACGTCGAGGTGCACGAAACACGAAAAGAGCTCAATCCATCGAGAACGGAATCATCCAATCGCATTCGCGCCGTAAGCCGGAGCAAATGTGCTGAGTGAACTTCAATATCGTTGCCTTGGACGTTATCGGGAGCTGGCGATTGTACTCCTGCTGACGGTGCTGGCATTCGCAGTTCGCGTCTACCGGGTTGACTTCAACAGTCTGTCGGAGGACGAGTCGGCGAAATGGGCGGCAGTTCAAGAGTATCGACACGGACACTTTGCCGGAGTCAATAGCGAGCATCCGATGATGCCAAAAGTGCTTGCTTGGGCGAGCCTGACAGCGGGAGAACGCTGGAGTCGGGTCGCCGCCGCGCATGACTGGCCTTCGCTGAATCCTGAGGGCTGGCTTCGTCTGCCCAACGTGCTGTTCGGTGCCGCCACCACGGCAATTCTTTTCTTGTTTTGCCGTCGAATGATGGGTGTTGTCGGCTCTTTTGCGGCGAGTTTGTTCTGGGCAATTGCGCCACTGCCAGTCGCGCTGAATCGACTCACGAAGGAGGAAACGCCGCTCACCTTTTTCACCTTGCTCGCCTGTTACTTCTACTGTCGAGCCCAACAGGCAGATGTGGACAAGAGTGCGCGGCGATGGTACGACCTGAGCGCAATCAGCTTTGGCCTGGGCCTTGCCTCGCAGTACATCCTTCACCTTGTTGGCTTAAACGGACTTGCCTGGCTCTTTGCCGGGAAAATGGGGCTGAATCGCAAACCGTCTCAATTCAGCTACAGACGGTTTTTCTTCGTGATGTTTCTTATCTTTGTTGTGGTCAACCCGGTCATTCTCTCTCCGACAAATTTCACTGCCATCGTGCACTGGCTGCATCATGAGGGGGTCAAGCACAGTGGCTACGATTTCGACGGCAGGCTGTATATGAACTTCCCTTCGCGCCTGCTTGCCGGAGTGCCGTGGTTCTATTATCTCTGGCTGGTGCTGGTAAAGACACCGATTCCGATCCTCACGGCTGTCATTGTTGGCTCCGCACTGCT
>JBARIF010000130.1:0-2705 GCA_049799615.1 Terriglobales bacterium | reverse complement strand
AACCTGGAAGCCCGGATCGCCACTGCACAAGCCGAACCGGAGCGGGCAATCCAGCACTGGGAGAAGGCGATCGAGGACAAACTCAACTACGGCGAGCCGCCCGGATGGTTTTATCCCGTTCGGGAGTCCCTCGGCGTCGCATTGTTATTGAACGGCCAAGCATCGCCAGTGACGGTTCTTACATTCCAGAAGCTCCAGCCAACACGACCGTTGCCCCCGCGATCGGGATGTCAGTGGCAAAGAGTGGGCGCACTACAAGTGTGACGTGTGGGACTGTTTTAGCCATAAATGCCAACGTTCGTATCGACCTTCCAGCCGATTGCGGCAACACGACCGAGATGACTGTCTCGTTCCTGGGGCAGGTGGTTATGGGCAGCATCGCTCTTAAACTGCTCCAAAGTCAACGCCCCGACGAATTTATGTCCCGACGAATTTATCAAGAGCAACGCGGCTTCTCGGCCACTAAGGATGACAATTTAGGGATCGAGCGAATCTGACCGATGCGTACCTGGAAACGAAGGCAGTTACAAATGATCGGGGAACGCGTTCAGGCGCCCTGCTTTTTTCGCTTGGCATTTCTCGGCGTTTCTTTTAATCCTGCTGAGTCTTCTCTCTGAAGCGGCAGGATCACTTCGACAATCGTGCCCGGCATCGCGTTCCTTATTCGGAGCTTACCGTCTAGTTCGCGTATCCGCTCCGTAATTCCCCGAATCCCTACGCCAAAGCTGGAAGGGTTTGCAGCAGGATCGCCGAGAAGCTGTGCGCGCACTCCCCTTCCTTCATCACGGACCCTCAAGATGGCTTGACCACCCTTTGTAGTCAGATCGATTCTGGCAACAGAACTGCCAGAATGGCGATGGATGTTCGTCAGACATTCCTGCACAATTCGAAAAATTGCGGTCTCAAGTTTTTGCGACAGTCGTCCCATGTCCGACGAGATATGCAAATCAATCGTGAGGCTACTGCGCTTCACCAGGCCGTCGATATACCACTGCAGCGCTGAAGGCAGGCCGGCTTCATCCAAAAGGGGCGGGTACAACAAATAAGACAGCGTACGTATTTCCTTCACCATACGATCGAGGATTCCCACGCTATCGACGAGCAGATCAGCGCTCTCGCGATCACTCCGAGAAACTCGTTGGTTCAGTACCGTGAGGTTCATCTGCAATGCCACAAGGTTTTGGCCAGTGCTGTCGTGCAACTCACGCGCGAGTCGCTTTCGTTCCTCATCCTGAAGCTGCATGAGGCGGCCAGAAAGGTTGCGCAACGCATATTCAGCTCGTGCGCGTTCATTGATGACCGCCGCCAGGGAAAGCCCGCTCACGGAAAGCACCGCGAGATACGACTGCAGAAGAACAGCATTGTGTACTGGGTTATGTTTTACAAACGGGCCGTTTCCGTGAGCGGTGCCCCAAACCGCAATCATCGCAACGAGAAGACAGACTATTGAAGCGCCGACTAAGCGGAACCGAATAGCACCCCAAATCACAAATGGAAACACCGAAAAAGCCAAAACGTCGTCGCGCGCCGATTGTCCCAATGTCTGACTAAACAATAAAAGGCTGGCCACAGTCGCTCCCGCAAACAGGCTAAGGACTTCAACGCTGCTAGACCGCAGCCACAAGGAGCGCACTTGTCCCGCAGCGAGGGCCAACGGAGTCGCAATCAATACTCCCATCGCATCTCCGAACCACCACACTGGCAGCGCGGTGCCGAACCCGGACCATGCCTTTACATGAGTCAAGGCCAAAGTCGTTGTGCCAATCGTCGCAGCGACCACCGGGCTAACCAATGCTCCTAACCCGAGGAGTGCAATGACATCCCGGAGCCGGTCGAGACTGAGGTTCAAACGCCCCAGGCGATGCAGCAGGAAACCCCCGACTAACGCCGCTGAGGTGTTTCCAACAGCGATGCCTAGAGCTGCTTGAGTAGGAATTGGGCTCAAGAGATTCACCAGGAATGCAGCGGCAGCAATCGCTGGCCACATGTGGTAGCCCCAGAGCAAAACGCTGGCTAAAGCAATAACTTGGGGAGTCTGCTCTTCGCTCAAAACGCCGACGCGCCAATTTACATCCCAGTTGCCAAGACTAGGATTCCAGCAGCGCCCGTAACTTGTGAGCGTATCTGCGGCTCGACGTGACCACCGTTCCTTCTGCCAGTACGATGTCGTAAACCCCATCGAACATCGGACGAATCTCGCTAATGCAGGCGCCGTTCACGATGGCCGATTTCCGCACGCGGATGAAGTGGTGTGGCGCAAGCTTCTCTTCGAGATGTGCCAAAGTTTCCCGCAACAGGTGACTGTCGCTGGCGGTATGTATGCAGGCATAGTTTCCCGTGGCTTCGATCCACAAAACGTTGGACACGGGAACAAAGAAAATCCGCTTCTTGTCCTTCACCACAAAGCGTTCCAACGGGCGGAGACTACGGAGGGATTGGAGCAGTGGTTCGAGACCTCGATTTGCTGTCCCGCGCTGTTCGACGACCTGGAGTGCGTGAACCAGGGCATTGGCAAATCGCTCCTTATCATACGGCTTCAACAGATAGTCAACAGCGTGGACTTCGAATGCGCGAATGGCATGCGCATCGTGAGCCGTGACGAAGACATAAACGGGAGCGGGGCTGACCGATGGCTCCACATTTTCGATGACTCCAAAACCATCCAGATCAGGCATCTGCACATCGAGAAAAACGATGTCGGGATG
>JBARIF010000129.1:0-5142 GCA_049799615.1 Terriglobales bacterium | reverse complement strand
GTTTTTCAGTCCAACGCTCGCAGGCCATCATTTACCTGACCATCAAACCCTTCGTCCCTTACCCTGCAATTCTTGCACGGTACCCCGCAAAGCCCGGCGGGCGCGCGACAAACGCGACATCACAGTGCCCATCGGAACGCCCAGAGTCGCGGAAATCTCCTGATACGACATTTCTTCAAATTCACAGAGCAGCAGCACCTCGCGATAGAGGACGGGCAATCGACCCAAAGCCTCCTGCACCAGTTGCTGATCCGAACGCTGCAGCAAAATGCTCTCGGGTGTCTTGCTGGCCGTGGGCAGGATCTCATGGTCGTTTTCGAGGTCCAGCGGCACCGTCGCGGTTGCCTGCAAGCCGGTGCGTGAAGTGAGGAAGGTATTGCGGAGAATCTGATAAATCCAGGCGCGGAAGTTGGTGCCCGGCTGGAACGAGCGGAATCCCTTGAGGGCCTTGGCGTAGGTCTCCTGCACCAGGTCTTCGGCCTCCTCCCGATTCTGCGTCAGCCAGTGAGCAAAGCTGTAAAGCCGCTCGAAGAGAGGCATGGCCAGCTCCTCGAACGAACCCGACAATGAGCGCTCTTCCGACACTCACACAAGAGTAAACCAGCGAACCATCGTTTTATTCCCACCCCGCCAAATTAACTTTTTATGGAATAAAAGCGGGCATCGCCGGTTCTGCACGGTGAAACCAGAACGGACTTGAGTTTGTCTGTTAAGAAAGGGAAGACAAATATGGCGCAGAAAAACAACGATGCAATCTTGTTCGACCACCAGCGTGACGGGATCGACCGCCGTGGATTCCTGAAATGCATGGCCTGGGCCGGCACTGGGGCCTACTGCGTGCTTCAAGGCGGTGTGCTGAAGTCCTACGGCCTGGATGATCTTTCGCACATCGCAAAGGCTGCCCGGGGCGAACTCAGTTTTGTCCAGATCAGCGACAGCCACATGGGATTCAACAAGCCTGCGAACACCGACGTAATCGCGACTCTAAAGGCCGCGGTCGCCAAGATCAATGCGCTGCCCGTGCCTCCTGAATTCATCCTGCACACCGGCGACATCAGCCATCTCTCGAAGCCAAGTGAGTTCGACACCGTCGACCAGATTCTTCAGTCCGCAACAACCAGGAACGTGTTTCTCGTTCCCGGCGAGCACGATGTTCTCGAAGATAACGGCAAGCAATACCTCGAACGCTACGGCAAGCAGACAAAGGGCGCTGGTTGGTACAGCTTTGACCAGAAAGGCGTGCACTTCATTGGGCTGGTCAACGTGATGAACCTGAAGGCGGGAGGCATGGGTTCGCTTGGAGCAGAGCAACTGGAGTGGCTGGAAGATGACGTAAAGCATCTCTCCAAGAGCACGCCCGTGATTGTGTTCGCGCACATGCCCTTGTGGAACATATATCCGGAATGGGGATGGGGCACCGACGACAGCGCGCAGGCCCTTTCTTACCTGAAGCGCTTCGGCTCAGTCACCGTTCTGAACGGTCACATTCATCAGACCATGCAGAAGGTGGAAGGCAACATCACCTTCCACACCGCAACCTCAACTGCCTTCCCGCAACCGCATCCGGGAGCAGCGCCGTCGCCGGGGCCGATGAAGGTCCCGGCAGAGCAGTTGCGCAGCCTGCTGGGAGTGACCGACGTGACCTATGTCCGCAAGCGTCACGCCCTGGCGTTGATTGATTCCACGCTCGAATAGGGGAATGTTTCATCCCCGGAAAAGAAATGACCCCATAAATCGCAAGGAGCAGGAAATGAAAAAAAGTGGATGGATCTTTTGTGTCGCAATGTCGATGGTGCTGGCTTTGGCCGGGCTTCCATTCCTGGAGAGGGCGCTCGCCGCGTCCTCTCCAGCGGTGGAGGTCAAGATTGATAACTTCAGCTTCACGCCCGCAACCCTCAGCGTAAAGGCGGGAACCCAGATCACCTGGACGAATGGAGATGATATTCCCCATACCGTGGTCAGCGACGACCAGAGCTTCAAGTCGAAAGTGCTCGACACCGACGAAAAGTTCACGTTCACGCCCAGCAAGCCCGGCACCTACACATACTTCTGCTCGATTCATCCGAAGATGACCGGCAAAGTGGTTGTGGAGTAGGTGCCTCGTGAATCCCTTTGATCCCAGGACAGCCTTGCTCGCGAAACATGCACAGCATGTCGTGCTGGTCCACTTCCCGATCGCGCTGTTTCTGACAGGAGTCGCTTTCGACTTTGCGGCCAGATGGGCAGGGAAGGACACGAAGCGCACCACTCTGGCGGCGGCCGCGCGTCTCAACATCCTCGCCGCTGCCATTTTCGTGTTGCCGACGCTTGCTACCGGCATCGCAGCCTGGCAGTGGCAGCTCGCAGGGCACAAACTGAAGGGAATTTTGCTTCTTCATGTCGCCCTGGGATCCGCCTCCGGCTTTCTTATCTGCCTGGTTGCGTGGATCCATTCCCGGCGGGGCGGTGTCTCGGGTTCTGCGCTCCCGGCTTACTACCTGCCGCTGGAGGGCCTGACCGTTGTGGTTGTGGCTCTTACCGCTCACATCGGGGGTTTTGTGAGTGGCGTCAATCTTCCTGTCTAGTGCGCTGGACCCACCCATGTCGGCTTGGCTTAAACAAAGTTGGAGGGTGCCCCGTCCAAGCTCCGCTTGGGCGGGGATTTTCTTGTTTTCCATCAGCCTCACGCGGCTCAACAAAATCCCCACCCTAGTCGCAAAGAACGCGACTAGGATGGGGCACTTTCGGTTCTCCATTTCAGGGTCGAACCAATTCCCCTACTGCACCACCAGCACAATCTGCTGGGTGCGCGTGGCCGAACCCGAAGTGGCGGTGACGGTTAGATTGTAGGTACCTGCCGGAGTTCCGGTTGTGGTTGAGGTGGTGCTGCTGGAGCTGCAGCCCATCTGGAACACGACGAGGGCGAAGAAGCATCCCAGCAGGGCCGTCATAAGCACGCGCCGCCGTCGCGACTTTCTGCTGCCGACGCCGGCGCCCAGCAGCGCCAGTCCTGAAATCGGGAATAGCGCGGCGTAGAAAGGTCCACCGATGGGAAAGAGGCTGGCCGGTGTGGTCACGCGCGCCGTGGTGTTGACCACCAGCTGGCGGCTTTGTGGTCCGCTGTTCAGGTTGGTAAATGATGTGCCATTGGGAAATGTGGTTTGGCCGCCTGTCGGCGCGCCTGTAGCAGACAGCGTCACCGTCTCCGGAAAGTTTCCCGTGGGCGTGACTTTCACAGTGAAACTGGCCGGTACGCCAGCGGGCACGGTTGCGGTTGGCGGAGAAACTTCGATACTGAAGTTATTCACCACCGCAACGGCCGGCGGCGGAGCGGGAGTTACCACCGTGGGCGTACCGAAAATACTTACTTTCCCGCCATCGCTCACGGAACCAGGCTGGGCCGGGGTAGCAGGCAGCGTGGGAGCCAGCACCACGGTCACGGTGGCAACCGCTCCCCCGTTCAACGTTCCCACGGTACAGGTCAAGGTGGTACTCGTAACCGGCGCCGGACAGCTCGACTGGCCAGGAACACTGTTGGCGGAGACAAAAGTGGCGTTCGACGGTATGACGTCGGTAAAAATGATGCCGGTGGTCAGGTCCCCATTGTTGGTGATCTTGTAAGTAAAGGTAACGTTATTGCCCACGCCCACCGGATTGGGAGCTACAGTTTCAGTAAGAGCCAGGCTCAGGGTGGGGCCGAGTTTGGTCAGGAACACGTCGGAGCCGCCGCTGAGAGTGCTTTGGATCGGATTCGCGGTGGGAAAATTTCCCGAAGCCGTCTCGCCCACGATATAGCTGCTACCTTGCGTGTCGCTGGCGATGCCGGTCCCGAAATCGCTGCCGCCTCCGCCCAGGTAGGTACCGTAGTGGCCCAGGGCGACGGTCGAAGCTGCCGTGGTATCAATGCGCGACACAAAGGCTGCCACCGGCCCGTTCAAGCTTGCCTGGATGGGGTTGTTGGGAGTGGGAAAATTGCCGGAATTAGTCCAGCCGGCGATGCGCGCACCCTGAAGGCTGTCGACCGCGATCGACAGACCCACGTCCGTGCCGGAACCACCCAGATAAGAGAAGTACGTAAAAGGCAAGGTCGTAGTGGTACAGGTTGAGCCCGTGCACGGCGTTCCGAATTTGGCTACGAAAGCGTCGCTGGCCGTGACTCCTGTCGGACAGGGTGAAGGGTTCGCCGGATTGTCCAGGCATCTTTGGAAGGGCGTAGTGCTGCTGGGGATGGTGAAATCAGTCGAAGAGGTCGAGCCGGTGATGTAAACGCTCAGGCCGGAATCGAGCGCGATGCCGTATCCCACGTCATCTCCAGTACCGCCCAGGTAACTGGAGTAAATCAATTGCGCGCCTGAAGCAGCGGCCGGATTGATCTTGGCCACAAAAGCATCGGGCGCGGTGACGCTGGTGGAACAACTGGGCGGGGTGGTGGGCGGCGTTGCCGGCGGCGAAGTATCCAGGCAGCCCTGGTAAGCATTAAGGATGGGAAAATCCGTGGCCGCGTTTCCCGTGTGCTGGAAGTTGGTACCGCCGGTGATGTACACATTCGCATTCGCATCCACGGCGATGGCGCCACCCAGGGTAACTCCGTTAACCGGATCGCCCCCGCCAAAGTACGTGGAGTACACCAAGCTCGGAAATCCAATCAGAGTTGGGTCGATCTTGCTGACGAAGAACTGGCTCGTGCCCAGCGATGCGGTCTGGATCGCGCCCAGCGTGGCGGGAAATGAATGGGTCGCGTCGGGCAGGTCGGTAGAGGTCGTCGCGCCAATGACGTAAATCTTGTTTCTGGAGTCGAGTGCCAGTCCGCGCGCCGACTCCGTACCATTACCCGAAAGGTAAGTGGAGTACAGAAGCGTTTCCCCGACCGGATCCAGTTGGCTGACGAACGCGTGCGCACCGACGCTGGCTCGGTTCGCCTGAAAAGCGGATGACGTGCTGGTGGGAAAATTGCTGGAAGTCGTCGTACCCACAACCACCACGTTAAAAGCGGAGTCTGCCGCCACCCCGGCGGTGGTGTCCACCCCGTCGCCACCCAGGTAGGTAGAGAACACAACCGCGGACCCGGCCGCATTCAGCTTGGTGACGAAAACGTCGGGAGCTACGGCCAGCGCGGTCTGGAATGCCGGCGGCGTAGCCGAGGCCGCCGGGACCACCGGGAAG
>JBARIF010000128.1:0-1667 GCA_049799615.1 Terriglobales bacterium | reverse complement strand
GGTCCGAGCTATGAAGGCGGGAGCGGTTGAGTTCTTAACCAAGCCATTCCGGGATCAGGACCTGCTTGACGCAATTCAGATCGCGTTGGAACGCGACCGTGCCAGACTCCAGCGAGAGGCGGAAATTGCAGTGCTGCGGGAGCGCTTTGAATCGCTGACACTACGGGAGCGCGAGGTCGTTGCCATGGTTGTCTCTGGCATGCCCAACAAGCAGATTGCAGGTGAGATCGGTATCACCGAAAACACGGTTAAGGTTCATCGCAGCCGGGCTATGGAGAAAATGCAAGCGCAATCTCTTGCTGACTTGGTGAAGATGGTCGAAAGACTCGAGATTCCCACAGAAAAAGCTTCGTAAACCAAAGCACCATCGACATCATTCTTTGTGTTATGCCACGTCCACCAATGCACAATTGATTCACTCCCACGCGCGCTGCTAAGTTCACAACAATGGTGGGAAGGTCAGTTTTGAAACTTTGAAGTGCTCTCGCTTTTGGAACGATGACGCTTCCGGGTCGACAAGTTGAACCGGGCGATCAGATCAAAACACTGACCTGGCGCGGAGCATGCCCCTTGAGACGGAGCCCTCCCCTCAAGCAGTCGCTCACGGAGTGCTTCGCGCCCCTTGCCAGATTGAGCCAGGAGTCCGGGAGGGTTGGTGACTATGAATATCACCCGAGGGCCCTTTTCAGCCAATGTCGATCCAATCTACGTCGCAGGCAGGCGCCAGGGTGAATACCAAGTCGTTGTCTCCCGCTACGGAACGCCTCTCTACGAACAGTTGGAGGGTGATTTCGAAGAGGCGCTGCGACTCGCCAAGGCATACGTCGACTGGGAGTTGGACAACTACACCGATACCTAGTCAGCGCCGCAGGGCATGCACGATTCAAGACCCCGCGCGGATTGGGCGAACAGAGAATCCATTTCACAGTGTTCGACAAAAGGAGGAACACGAATGTTCACACGCCTCGTGGAATGCCAGCCGAAGGCCGGCAAACGGGAGGAACTCGTCGACAAGGTGCGCAGCGAAGTCCTAGCCATCCTGCAGAAGCAACCCGGGTTTGTGGACCTGATTGCTCTCCGCGACAACACTGATGAACAACGCCTCGTCTACCTCACCTTCTGGAACACGCGCGAAGATGCAGACAACTACCATGGGAACTATTACGACCGAATCGTTAGCATGCTGAAACCGTTGCTGAGCGCTAGCCCTTTGGTGGAGACTTTCCAGGTGGACGATTCGACTATCCATCGGATTGCGGCCAGTAGGGCGGCGGCCTGAATTCAACCGCCTGCTGCGACGTCGTCCGTCGCTAGGGCTTGATTTCGGGAAAGATGGGCCGGTCATCAGATCGCTGCAGGGCGATAGGCCCCCCTGCAGGCTTCAGATTCTGGGCGGATGCCCGGCTCAACTTTTATCGTTCGCAACTCAAACGAAGTCACGCTTCTAGGTGGAGCAGAGCGCTCAACTTTCAACGTCGCAGATAAGCTTGCTGTGAAGTCAAGAATTCTCCAACCATTCCGCGACCTACTCGAGTCTGCGCCAGACGCGATGGTGATCGTCAATGAAAATGGTGAAATTGTCCTCACCAACTCTCAGGCACAGAAATTATTCGGATACACCCGCCACGAACTACTTGGCCGTCCGGTCGAGTGCCTCCTTCCAGGCC
>JBARIF010000127.1:0-32485 GCA_049799615.1 Terriglobales bacterium | reverse complement strand
GTTATAGAAGTATTCGCCTAGCACATACCATTTGTTGGTGACGGCGTAGTCGGAACCGAGCGTCCAACGGAGTGCGTTGGACTGCAAAGAGCTACCCTGCCCTCTCCAGGTGTAGGTTAGTTCGCCTCGTAGGCCAGCCCCACGCCATTGCCCTGCGAAGTTGGTTCCCGCCATCCAGTCCTGAGCGAAGCGCCCGCCGATGGCCGAAACATCGAAATTGTGCACGGTTGTGCTGATCCGAGTCGCCTCTGTGGATCGGTTAATCCCGTCCTGCGGCGCGTAAGCGAGTGACCACCGCAGACCATGGGGAAATCGTAGGGAGAGTTGGGCGGCATCTACACCCTCACGCTCATCCCCTTCAATCTGGAGAGGACTGATTGGATTGAACACATCGGTCGGACTCCAGAAGTGTGCCGTCCCCCAAGCGATGCGTTGCCGGCCCAAGGTCAATTCCGCATTGCTGTGCCGCACCGTGAGGTAGCCGCGGTAGAGCGAAGTGTCCCAGTAGACATGCTTCTGGTCCAGCCACACGTGGAGCAGGTCGAAGTAAGAGCTATCCTGGCGCTGCCGAACCAGATCGAAGTCCGGTTCGCTGATCAGATTGCCGAAATGGAGTTCGTTGTCGTACTCGACGTGAACCAGCAGCGAGTGCCGCCAACTGCCATCGAGGCTGAGGCGCAGACGATTTAGGTCGTCGGCGTAGGCATCGCCCGTAAAGAATGAGTGAGAGGCCGTCAGAAGACTTCGAACGTAGCCGCCGAAGCGATATTGAAACACCGTTGAATCGGAAGCGGTTTGAGCATAAGCGGTGAGGCTCGCTGCCAACAGACTCACCAGCACTGTAAAGCGCTTCATGCGGAGGATAACCCTGAAGTTCGCTGCACGATCTCGTCCGCAATCACCGCACCATCTTTCAACCGGATGAGGCGGCGTGCGCGTTCCATGACCTGGGGATCGTGCGTGGAGAAAAGGAAGGTGATGCCTTTTTCGCGGTTCATGCGCTCCATCATGTCGAGAAGGATGGAGGCGTTGACTGAATCGAGGTTGGCCGTCGGTTCGTCGGCCAGCACGATTGCAGGCTCGGTCATGATGGCGCGCAGCACGGCCACCCGTTGCTGTTGGCCGCCGCTGAGTTCGTTGGGACGTTTGTCACCGATCTCTTCCAGTCCCACGGCGCGAAGGAGTTCCGCAGCTTTTTGCCGGCGCTGGGATTTGGTTGTGCCTTGCAGAGTCGCCACAAACTCCAAGTTTTCTTCCACGCTAAGCACGGGTAACAAGTTGAACGCTTGAAAAACAAACCCGATGCGACGTAGACGAAACTCGGCAAGCTGATCGGCTGGCGTCGCCGCAAGATCGACGCCCGCAATATGAACGTCGCCCTGGTCTGGCCGGTCGAGCGCTCCCATCAAGTGAAGCAGCGTGCTTTTGCCGGAACCGGAAGGCCCAACGACTGCGGCGAATGCTCCCGCTTCCAATTGAAGCGTTACGTCGTGCAGCGCGCGCACTTCCACATGGTCGCGATAGATCTTGGAAACGTGCTGGACGTCGACGAGCGCGCCGCCAAGTTCAGACATGGCGGAGTGCCTCCACTGGCTGCAGCCGCGCCGCGTACGCCGCGGGATAGAGCGCCACCAAGACGACGACCACCAGCACCGCCAGGTTGGAAAAGACAAGGTTGGTGACGGTCAGTTCCGAGTACACGCGGCTCGAGGTGATGCCCAACGCCGCAGCGCCCGCGCTAAACGACGAAAGATTGATCCCCTGTCTCGCGTAGTAGAGAGTGCATGCAGAGCCCAGCACGCTTCCAATTACGACTCCGACTAGGCCTAGTGCGAATGCCTCCTCCACCACAAGTTTGACAATCTGCTTCGGCTTGGTGCCCAGCGCCATCATCACGCCGAATTCGCGCACCCGTTCGAAGATGGACATCATGATCGTATTCAAGATTCCGATCGAAATCACGATGAAGAAAATCAGCACGATGATGTAAAAAAATGCGTCATCAATCTGAATGAACTGTTGCAAAAATGGCTGCACCTGCCACCAGGGCAAAATCTCGACGGACCCGCCGCTGAGATCCTTCTTGAGCTCAGCAAGAGCGGGCGGAACCTGCCGCGACGATCCCAGCAGCAACGTCGCTTCGGTAACGCGGTTGCCGAGCGCGAACAGGTTCTGCGCATCGGAGCGCAGGACGAAGACCACACCTTCATCCATCTCAGGGGCACCTGAACGGAAGACACCGGCGACCCGAAACAACTGCGCCCCCATGGAGCCGTCGGCGGCCTGCACCATCAGGACCACCTTGTCACCCAAAGAAACCTTCAAGCGCGACCCCAGCCGGTCCCCTAGGAGAATCGGGCGCTGCATGCCCTCGGACAAATACTGACCCTGCACGATGGCGCGCCGAATACTGGTCACGGTACGCTCTTGTGTGGGATCGATGCCCAGAATCTCCACGCCACTAGAATTGTCGGCCGTGCTGGCCAGACCTCCACCCAAAACTCGCAGAGAATAACCACGAACCTCCGGCAAGGAACGAATTGCCTGCACCACCTTTTCTGGGTCGGGCAAAGTCTTGTTCAGTCCGGGATCGTCGTGATAGCCGGAAGCATGAATTTGAATGTGGCCGATCTCAGCGCGGACCGAATTGTCCACCATCTGCTCGTGAAAACCGTCGCCGATGCCGCGCATGAAGATGTTGAACGCGAGCCCCAGGGCGATTGCCACAACGGTGAGCACGGAACGGCGGCGATTTCGCCAAACATTCCGCCACGCCATACTGAAAAAAAGCATCTTGCCTCGGTTTCTAGAACGGTTGCTGCAAGTTCTCTTGCGTAAACACGGAAGCGGCAATCGGCCGGTCGAATGTCAGCTTGCCGTAAACCAACACGGTTTCGTGCCCTGGCTTGGTGACCGAGTCCATCTTCCATCGCGCCGGGTACGGACGGCCGCTGATCTGCCGGAAGTCTTCGAAAGTGAGCACCTTCTGGAGCCTGCCTTTCTCGTCGTAATACTCCTCCCTGCGAGGAAGGAAATCCTGTTTCCGGACGAAGATCACCAGGTGCCCCCACACCACGGGAGCATCGGGCCTGGGCGTGGAAATGACGCGATAGCAACGATCGCCGTCTTGTGTCACCTCCCCATCGAGTTTGTGATCGTAATCTTTTTCCAGGCTGCTTTCCCTCACCAGGTCATCGTTAGTGAAATCGCTTCCCATCCAGGATTGCAGCATGAGAGAAGGCGGAATCTTGATCACGCGTTCGACCGAAGGCAGGTAGTTCCACATGTTGCTTCCAATCCGCAGCGTGCCGGTTCCCGCCTCCTTGGCCGGAGCGGTGACCCTGATGAACGTCTTGTCCGGATTCACAGTAATTCATCTCCAGGGTGCGCTGCCAATCAGGGGTGCGCACGGTCATGCTGACCACGCCTTGTTCCGTCTTGGCACGCAGCCCCTGCTCGGTTCGATGGACCAGTGCGCGCGCATCTTGCGATTGGGCAACGAGAAACCGAGCAAGAGACGGGACAACGACAAGAAACAGGAAAATACAGTAGAGCAGCAAGCAAATAGGCCGTTGAAATGAAGAACCGAATGCTATAACGAATTTGCTCTTCATAGTGCAGTCCATCATTATGGTCTTGGTGCAATTCCGTCGAGCAAGGTACGCAGTGAGGCTTCAAAGAACTTCTCGAACGGAAACGCGTTTGGCTCGAGTGCCCAGAGAAGAATCAGACCCTCGCAGAGTCCGGTAACCGCAGCCGCCAACTGGTCAGCATCCGCCTTACGGAACTCGCCACGTTCGATACCTTCGCGAATCAGTTGCGCTAACTCACCGCAGTAGTGGACATAGAGCTCACCGAGGAATTTGCGCACCCATTTCTGCCGCATGGCCACGGCGTAGAACTCCAGCGTGAGTGCGCGTGGCATACGTTTCACCACGGCTTCCACCTCCCGACCATAGCGCAGTAGGCGCTCGCGCACCGAACCCGGTCCCTGTTGCAGTTTCCGAACCTTCCCTAGTTCCTGAGCAAAGAAGCGTTTCATCAGGGCGCCAATCAGCCTGTCCTTGCTCTTGAAGTACCAGTAAAGCGTTCCCTTGCTGAGTCCGGAACGCTCAACCACGTCGTCCACACTTGCTTCCTGGAGTCCAAGTTCACCAAAGACTTCCAGCGCGGCATCCAGGATCTCGTTCTTGCGGTCTTCGCTCAGTTCAGCTCGGCGCGGCATAATTGGCTCCTGACTGCGAGACCATCTAGTCTAGACTGACCAGTCAGTCTATAAAGACAATTGTAAAGCAGGCCAGCGGGGTGGCGCAAGAGCAGCGTTGGACAATGCATGTGCTGGTCCGCCGGCCGGTGGATCCTTGTGTCCCGCCAGATGCGCCCGTGACCAGAATTGGCTGAGTCATTGGAAATCTCTTTTTTGGTTATAGGGTGATATATATAATCCTATGGATTCGTTTTTCTTTGTCCGCACGGCTGTGGAAATCGCTATCTTGCGTCTTGAGATGATTCGCAGCATCCTATTGTTATGCGTTACCAACCAGGGCACAAAGCCGAAGTCCATCAAAAGATTGTGAATGATGCTTCGCGGCGGGTTCGCTCCAACGGGCTAAACGGGGCGGCAGTCGCAACTGTGATGGCAGACGCGGGCCTGACCCACGGAGGCTTTTACAAGCATTTCGGGAGCAAGGACGACCTGCTTGTGGAATCCCTAAGGGAGGGTTTTCGGGAAATCGAGGATAGCTTGATCCAGGCCGCTGAACGGTCGCCGTCCGGGGAGGAGTGGAAGGCGATTGTGAGAACCTACCTGCGTCCGGAACATTGCGAACATCCCGACCACGGCTGTCCGTTGGCGACACTTGGACCTGAATTGGCGCGGGTCGATAGGAGGATCAAGCCTCAAATCACTGCTGAACTCGTGAACTACAAAAGCCGAATGCTACCGTTCATGCCTGGGCGGCGAAGTGCGGACAAAGAGCGCGCATTCTTCGCCATTTTTTCAACGATGATCGGTGCGATTGAAATCGCTCGCCTACTGCTAGATCCCGCAATGAGGGAGAAAGTCTTGGGGAACGCAAGAGATTTCCTCCTGCAGAGCTTCTGACCAACTGCGTCCTGGTTTTCATTTAAACGCCGAGTGATACAAATCGACGGTTGCCTCGCGAACAATTCAAGAGAGGCCTCAAGGACTCCTCCTTTCTAATTCCCGATCGGCGGGGACTGCCGGAAGCAGCCACCTTGGGGCCTTCCCATGGAAGGTTCCAGCAGATACCGGCGCCGGATTCGGTGCACGAAGATCCTCGCCGTGCCCGGAAATCACGACAAGCAAGCTCGGAAGTTGAAAGAAGAGTTTTGTTGGCTCGACAATCTGGCAGAGTTTTCGATCCACAGCCAGCCCATCGTCCTGTGCCACTATGCCCTGCGCGTCTGGAATCGAAGCAACCGCGGATCATGGCATCTCTACGGCCATTCTCATGGACGTCTGCCCGAGATGCCAACCTCACTCTCCATGGATGTGGGAGTCGATACGCACGACTTCCGTCCATGGCACTACGATGAGGTAACCCGCACGATGGAGAAGAAGTCTGAGGCTCAGAAACCTGACCCAAATGCGTGACAAATCCGAATGATGTCAGGCGATGTGATCGGCCGGGATGTTCCTAGACCGGATCGATCAACGTTGCGCTTTGGGGACTTCGGGTAGCGGTTCTCCCGCTATTCGTTTTCTCGTGAGACCTGAGAGGAAGTCCGCGAATGGGCCTATGTTCTCCTTGACGCTCGCTTGCTCAAGACTCTCCGTGTAGGGTTTCCGTTCGCTGGTCGGTATCACCGTCCAGGGATAGCCGCCCGATGCCAGCATCAGATTCATGAGAAAACGGCCCATGCGGCCGTTCCCGTCCATGTATGGGTGAATATACACAAACACAAAGTGCCCGAGCACAACTCGCACGGCAGGGTCGCTCTCTGTGCGCAACAGGTCAAAAAAAACAGGCATCGCGTCCCTCAATGCCTCTCGATTCAGCGGCACATGCATTGACTGCCGAATGTAAACCTGACCATTGCGGTAGCCAGCAAGGTCGGAGGGCTTGAGTAGGCCTGCCGCGACACTCGGGGCAAACATCTCGCGGTACCATTCCCGATGATCTTCTTGTGCAACCACACCGGGATTTTCCCCCTTTAGCGTCCGGAGGATGCTTTTCTGGACCACTTGGAATGCCTGCCAATATCCCCGCGCCGCCATAGCGTTGCGCTGCTCACGGTCCTGCTCATGGGTCTCAGGGTTCCAGGCGCGGCTACGGACGCGCTCGATCAACCCGGCAGTAACCCGATAGCCCTCAATTGACAGCGAATGGTAGGCATCGGTTAGATACGCTTCTTCAATACTCTTCATGTACGCGTCGACATCGCGCGGTACACCTGGCGCTTTCGGGAAGCGCTCCATCACAGCCTCACGCATTTTCTGCCACAGTAGCCTTATGCGGTTTGCGTACGGAGACGTTTCGCGAAGAGGCGTTGCCAGCGGAGGCCGGTCGGTGAAGGGATCCGTTTCACGGATGTCGTATCCGGCGGCCACCATGGTCTTAGTGATCTCATCCGCAATGCGGTCGCGACCACTGTTTCGAAACGCACCCGCCAGCCGGCCGGCAATCGTGCTGTGCCCGCCGTCCAGAAGTTTGCCGAGCAAGCCAGACACATCGCGGATCATCGCCAGCACCGCTCTCACATCGGTTGAGTGACTGGAAAAATACTGAGGAGAGCACTCAATGAGGGCCGATTCGACTGAGAAAATGCGCAGGCTCTCCTTCTCTTCCTTGTCTCGTACCGCAGGGAGCGCAGCACGAAGATCCAGCAGCGATGTGCCGTGCGGAAGTTTGGTGACCTTGTTGCGAGCTCGCGGCGAACGCACGACAAGCTGCTTCGGAACAGTCCAGTTACCACCGTGGAGGGAAAGCGACTGCTCCGGAGAGAGAGACCAGTTCTTGCGGAAACGCGCTTCCAGATAAGCAGCTGAGAACCGCCAGAACGAGGCATACCATGCCGTGCTCTCCCCTTTCACTTCATCCGGCCGACTGGGGATGTACCAGCCCTTGATAACCTCCTGGAGAAAGCCGTTCTTGAGCAAGCGCTCCCGGTGGGTTCGAGTCATGTCCCGCGCCCGTATGGCGGCGGCACCGGTAGCGTCCTGGAGTCTGTGCAGAACCTCTAGGGACTGCGCGAGTTTTTCCGATGGCGAGGCCATTTCTGTCTTGTCTGCGTTAGCTTGTTGCGTTGTGCAACAATTAGCCTATTGTGCTGTGCGATTATTAGCTTATTGTGTTGTATCAGTTTAAGCTTATCTTGTCGAGAATTGGGTGATCCCAACCTTTTTGACCACGGCGGGCAGAAACCTGGAACTCCGGCCAAAGCTTGCACACCAGTAGTACTGTGAGATGGTGGGTGTGGTGTGTTCGCGGGGTTGTCAATGTATCGCACACTGAAGACGACGAGCATATCTGTTGACGAGATCGTCGACTCCTATTGGAAGTTTTTGTCGCGCAACAATTACGATGGCCACCTCAAGCGTTTCAAAGATCGCCTAAAGACGGATCCGAAGACAGCGGAGGCGGAGGCCGTCGTTTTCTCTGTGCTTTGGTCCGCAAAACTTCGCCCGGACATCTTCGAGGACAACAGCGCCGGAGGGCCAGACTTTCGTTGTAACCCGTCGCGCGCCGATTCGTTCCTCGTAGAGGTGAAGTCACTAGATTCGGAGGCTGTCTCCGCGCGGTCTAGTCTGCCGTTGAGCATAAGTGGAAATGGCGGACAAGCCTTCAGCCTCATCACGGACAAACTCTGCTCTGCGGCACAGTCCAAGGCTTCGCAATTGGGAGCCGTGGGATGCCCGGAGTTCTCGCGATCGCGCCCTCGCACGCCTTTGCTGGCCTGCTCATGGATCGCCACGCGGCTGAATACCTGATGACCTCTGCGCCGTACATCAGCGAACCGATTGGCCCCACTCGGAAGGCAGGCCAATGGAAAACGAACCTGCGTAACGCTGTCTTCTGCCAACCAGCCGCGCTGCTCGACGCATCCGGCAGCCAAGTGTTTGTCACACGTTACCGTAGCATCGCCGCGATACTTCTTGTGACCATCGGTTTTCGTGAAACGGAAATTGTCGGCCTTCTACATCCCGACGCAGCCAATCCTTTCAACCCACAGTTGTTCCCGGTGGTCCCGTACGTGCGGTTTGCGCAATGGCCTCTCACCACTACCAACATCAGCACGGAATGGATTCTCAGTGGTAATACACCGAGCGGTGCAGCGACGTTCGAACACAGGCGTATTTCATAGTGCGTCGAACATCGACGATGTCGTCAAACGACCACCGACGTGTACATGCAGGAGATTCCGGAGAGTGTGCAGGCGACTGTGAACGCGATCAACGCTGAGCTCAGAGTGAAGCCGGAAATTCACGCTGACTGAAAATGTTTTTGCAATTTGCTACCAAATGCTACCAAACGGGAGAAAGCGAAGTTGGTAAGTGATTGAAAAGATGGTGGACCTGGTCGGGATCGAACCGACGACCTCTTCCATGCCATGGAAGCGCGCTCCCAGCTGCGCCACAGGCCCACGTGAGATGTACGAGGGGACTCGAGCAAAGCAATTCTCGCCTACTGGCTATCTATAGTCAAACCCGGCGCTCGCTGCTGGCATCTCTAACCGATCTAAATTTTGCGAAAGCGGGGAAACTTAGTATCCTGTGTGACGGTTTGTGGCGACCTTAATGAAACCAAGCCCCTTGTTCCGTTTTCGATATTTGTCCCTGTTGCCACTGTGTCTGGCGGCGAGCGCCCAGGTTGTTTCCGCCAACCAACCGGCGCCTCAAGGTCCGGTTTCGTATTCTTCCGTCAATCAGCTGAACCTGCTGCTGTCGCAGCTGGAGCAGGCATCGCAGGCGGCGCAAGTGGATTTGGCCAAGCTCCGGATCGAGAAATGGAAGACGGACTCGGACAGCAAGCGACAGGCCGAGAACAATGTGGAATCTATCGAGCGCAACCTGCGGTCGGCGTTGCCCGAGCTGATCGCGGAACTCAAGGCGTCGCCCGAGAACCTTGCGTCCACTTTCAAGATCTATCGCAATCTGGACGCGCTTTACGATGTGTTTGAATCGGTGACGGAGTCGGCGGGCGCGTTCGGTTCCAAGGATGAGTTCCAGTTACTGGAGAACGATGTCAACGCTTTCGAGCGCGGGCGGCGTGCCTTTGCCGAACGCATGGAAACTCTGGCAGGAGCCAAAGAACTTGAGGTCACCCGGCTGCGCGCGGCGCTGCAGGATGCGCGGGCGAGCATGGCGTCGCAGCCTCCCAAGAAGATTGTTGTAGATGACACCGCGCCAGAGAAGAAACCAACCAAGAAAAAGTCCGCTCCCAAAGCCAAACCCGGCACTCCCAGTCCCGCTGCAACCAGCCCCACTGCGGCTCCCCCACCGCCGAAGTAACGTGCAATCCTGGCGTCTCTTGCCGCCTTTCGTTGCGCGCTTTGCGGTTCAGAGGTTGAGAGATTTCAGCGCGGTTCAAGCCCTTTTCCGCAGGCGGCATTCAGTAGGTCGCCGTCGTTGAACTTTGGCTTCATGGGCTGTGCAAAGCTCTAGCCCTACCCTAAGACACTGAAATCAGAACAGTTGCGCTCATGGAACTCTGCCTGCCACGCTGGGGTCTATATATAGCAGGTGGGAGTTATCCGGGCCGCGTTTTACTTTTGGGCGCGCGGGGGAAAGAACCTATAATGGGGAGGTTACGCCATGGCGTTGATGGCGGGAGCAACCACCTTGGGTGATCTGGCAGGCGCGATAGGAATGCGGGCCCAGCAGTCGGCGATTGTGGCCGAACTGAAGGCCGGCTCGGAAGACGCTTACGCCTGGCTGATCGGAGAATTCCACCAGCCCATTTACAGCCTGGTTTATCGCATCGTCGCAGACCCCGCAGATGCGGCGGATACTACGCAGGAAGTCTTTCTCAAAGTTTTTCGCGGCATGAAGCACTTCCAGGGCGAATCCAGTCTGAAAACCTGGATTTACCGCATTGCCGTACACGAGGCCTCTAACCGGAGACGCTGGTGGTTCCGGCATAAGGCGAAGGAAACATCGATCGAGCCGAACCAGGACGATCTCGGGGTGGGTGCAGCGGGAATGCGCGATACCCTGATGGATGAAAGCGAGTCGCCGTTCGACATGGTGGTGCACGAGGAGGTCCGGGCGCGGGTCGAGGAGGAATTGCGGCAGATCTCGGAGCCTTACCGCACTACGGTTATCTTGCGCGATTTGGAAGAAATGTCGTACGAAGAGATAGCGGAGATCACGGACGTGTCCCTGGGGACAGTGAAGTCGCGGCTGACGCGCGGCCGGGAAGCTCTGCGGAGGCGTTTGACGGGATACGTAATGGAAAATGGGGATCAGCTCGGTCTGCAGGCGCCTGGAGAAGTCGAAGAACGCCAGGCCAGTTGCGTGATTTCTGCGATTGAGGTCACCCGATGACATGCACCCAGGCCAGGCCATTGTTTTCTCCCTATCTCGATGGGGCGGTGACGGGCAAGCAGATGCGCGACCTCAGCCATCACCTGGAAGGCTGCGAGCGTTGCCGCCGGCACTATGCTTCGCTGCGGCGGACGCAAGACTTGCTGGCCCGGGTGGGCCGCCGGAAGGCGCCGTCTGACCTGGCGTTGAAGCTTCGGGTCGCGATTTCGCAGGAGGCCGCACACTCCCGGCGGCGCTATCTGGACGGTCTTCGAGTGCGTTTTGACAACGCGCTTGACCTCTTCATGGTGCCGGCAACGGCGGGCCTGGCGGCCGCAGTAGTGATTTTCGTGGTCTTGATGGGATTTCTGGCACCGCTGCAGGCGGACAATTCGGATGTCCCCTTGTTGCTGCACACCGCACCCCAGCTGCAACAGTCGGCTTTCGGCTCCACCCTCGATTCCATCAACGACGATTCGCTGGTGATTGAGGCCTATGTGGACCCGCAGGGGCGAGTGCAGGACTACCGCATTCTTTCCGACTCCAAGCAAGACAGCTCATTGTTGCCACGGGTGAAGAAAGACATGCTCATCTTCACTACCTTCACTACATTTCGTCCCGCGCTTTCCATGGGCAGGCCAACGACCGGGCGGGCGATACTGTCGTTCTCTAAAGTCAGTGTGAAGGGGTAGCGCTTGCTGGCGCCGGCGACCCCGGGGGCAAAAGCGTTTCGAATAAAAAGCTGCAACAACGTCCATTGATTCTGCGCCCCACACCCCTTACACTTGGTTAGATCGTAATCCGCATACCGGCCAGCCTGCAGGAGGTTTCCCTGAGTTTGAGGTTTAGACGCTCGCTTTACGCGGCTTTGTTTGCCCTGCTGGCAGAGTTGTCTCCGGCGCAGAACCAGAGCCCGGTGGCACTGGACACGAACGAGACTCTGTTCACCGTGCTTACGGCCATCAACACTTGTGGATACGACCAGGAGCTGGGCGTCTCCGATCCGCTGCGTTCGCGGGTACGCTCCGAGGTGGCTCGGGCCCGGCAGAGTTCGCAGCAGGCCACGGACGCGACCCAGGCAATGTGCCAGTACTATCAGGAACACCAGCAGCCGGATGCCTCCAGGACGTTGAGCCAGTACGTCTCGCTCGCGCTCTACCTGAACCCTCCGCCAGCCCTGACGGCGAAGGTGAAGGACGCGGATTTGCCTCCCGATGCCACGGCGGTGGTTGGCATCCTGCCTCTGCTGCAAAATTTCGCCGTCAAATTGGGGTTGCATGACATCTGGGAGGGAGACCGCCAAGCCTACTCGGCGTTGACCGGGCGCTATCACGAAGCGCTGGCCAAGATGATGTTCGACACGGAGATCTATTTGAAGCTTCCGTCGTCCACCCGCCTGGGGCGGGACTTCACGGTTTACGTTGATCCCATGGGTGCGCCGGGGCAAACCAACGCCCGCAATTACGGAGCGGACTACTATGTCGTGATATCTCCCGGGCCCGATTCCGGGCTCAAGATGGAACAGATCCGGCACACTTATCTGCACTACTTGCTGGACCCGCTGGCCATGAAGTACCCGCTGACCATGAAGCGTCTGGAACCGCTGCTGGAATTGGTCAAAACCGCGCCCATGGACAACAGCTTCAAAACCGACACCTCCCTTCTGGTCACCGAATGTTTTATCCGCGCCATCGAGGCGCGAACGGCGGGATCGAGGAAGGCTCCGGAAACGGAGCGCCTGCAGGCCGTTCAAGCATCAGCCCAGCAGGGCTTCATCCTGACTAATTATTTCTATGAGGCGTTGCTCCGGTTTGAGAAGGACCCGGCCGGACTCAACCATGCCTACCTCGATCTGGTCAGCGGCATCGATGTGGGTAAAGAGCGGAAGCGGGCGGCACAGGTAACGTTTGCCGCTACTTCCGATACTGAACCGCTGCAACTTTCACGTCCACACGAGGGTAAGCTCCTGATCGCAGCCGAGCAGCGACTCTCGGCGGGCGATGCAGAAAACGCGCAAAAGCTGGCGCAGGAGGCGCTGGACGAAAAGAACGAAGACCCCGGCCGCGCTCTTTTTATTCTGGCGCAAGTGGCCACTCATAACTCCGACATGCAGGGCGCGCGGAATTATTTTGAGCGGGCCCTGGAAGTGGCGCATGAACCCAAGGTAGTAGCCTGGTCCCACATCTACCTGGGAAGGATTTTGGACTTGCAGGAAGAGCGCGAGGCGGCGATGGATCACTACCGGGCGGCGGCTACCGCCGGCTCGGGACTGCCCGAAGCCAAGGCGGCGGCCGAACGGGGATTGCAGAAGCCGTATGAACCCACCCGGCGCTCGCAGTAGAGTACGGCAGCAATCAAGAGGGACGAATCAGATCTTGCCTAAGGAGAAAGCATGAAGCAAGCAGCGATGCTAGTCGTGATCCTGGCGCTGGCTACATTGGTATCGGCGCAAACCCAGACGCCTCCCGCGCCGGCAGGTACCGCGGCCACCACAGCGCCACCCCCGGGGAAGCGGCCGCCCCAAGCCAAGACTCAGCCCGAGTTCGATGCCTACAAGGCTGCCGCCGCCAACGCCAACGACCCTGCAGCCCTGGAGAAAGGCGCGGACGATTTTGCCGCCAAGTTCCCCGACAGTGAGCTGAGGATCCTGCTGTACCGCACCGCCATGCATGGCTATCAGAGTGCAAACAACCCCGACAAGATGATGGAAATGGGACGCAAGGTGTTGAAGCTCGATCCCGATGATCCCGAAGCCCTGGTGGGCGTGGCCCAGGTCCTGGCCGAGCGCACCCGGGAGACCGACCTGGATAAAGACCAGCGCCTGGATGAAGGCACGAAACTGGCGCTGCACGCGGTGGAAACGACCGACACCGACATCACCGTGCCGGCTGGAACTCCGCAGGACAAAGTGGACGCCTACAAAGGCTTCCTGCGCTCCAACGCCTACTATGTGCTGGGCACAATTCAGTACACGCGGGAAAAGTATGCGGACGCGGAAGGCTATTTTCACAAGTCGCTCGATGCCTTTCCATCCCAACCTGACCCTCTGGCCGTGCTGCGCCTGGCGCTCTCCCTGGACAAACAGGAAAAGTACGCGGAGGCCCTGAAGTATGCGAATCAGGCGGTACAGATGACAGAGAGCAGTCAGGGTACGACCTTGGCGACTCTGTCCAAAAACGAACGGGACCGCCTGGTGCAGTTGACCGGTGGCACGCCGCCGGCCGCCAAGCCACCTTCCAGCGCCGGGAATCCTGCGCCCAAGAATTAGGCACCGGACCTCGGACGTCGGGCCGGACCTCGGGCGCCGGCCCTCGGACTCCGCCCCTCGAACCCGGCGCCGGGGGGATTT
This sequence comes from Terriglobales bacterium, assembly GCA_049799615.1. Classification (GTDB taxonomy): domain Bacteria; phylum Acidobacteriota; class Terriglobia; order Terriglobales; family Acidobacteriaceae; genus JAIQFF01. The sequence goes on along the minus strand of JBARIF010000127.1, from coordinate 18,647 downwards.
GAGTTCTGAAGTCTGAATCCGCGCTCTGAGGTTCGAAGTCTGAGATCTGAAGTCCGAGGTCCGGCGTCCGATGTCCGAAGTCGCCCAACCATGAAGCCGCGTGACATTGCGCTCCTGCAAGCCGCTCTCGGGTACCATTTCCAGCGGGCGGATCTGCTGGAGCAGGCCTTGACCCACACTTCCCAGGCGCGCGAACTGGAAGCCCTGCAAACCGCAGGCTCGGCGCGGGTGGGAGACAACGAGCAGCTGGAGTTTTTGGGAGATGCTGTCCTGGGATTTGTAACTACAGAGGAACTGTTCAACCGGTTTCCCAGCTTTCGGGAGGGAGAACTCTCCAAGCTCAGGGCACACCTGGTAAGCGAAAAGCACCTGATCGGAGTGGCCCACGAGTTGGAGTTGGGACATTACCTGAACCTGGGGCGGGGTGAGGAAAAGAGCGGAGGCCGCAACAAAACCGCCTTGCTGGTGGACGCGCTGGAGGCTGTCCTGGCGGCTATCTATCTTGATGGCGGCCTGGAGGTCGCCCGCCGTTTTGTTATGCAGTCCATTGTCATCCCGGAACTGGAACGGATCGCGTCCAATGGCACCAGCCTGCCGGTAACTGACTACAAGTCGGCATTACAGGAAAAGTTGCAGGCCACCGGAAGGCCACAACCTACTTACGCACTGGTGAAAGAACGCGGCCCCGAGCACAGCAAGACGTTTACCGTGGAGGCGCGCCTGCAACCGCTGGAAAGCACCGGCAAAGCAGAATTCATCGGCCGGGCGGATGGTTCGACCAAGAAAAATGCAGAGCAGGATGCCGCCCGCCAGGTGCTGGAATATCTCGGCACTGTCTCCGTCGAATCCAACGGCAGAACCAAGCGTAACGGGCACACCCAGTGACTACCATGCCAGTAGCCGCCGCCGCAGAAGTGAAGGAAAAGCGTCCGCCGGCGGACACAATAAGTTCACTGCAGTCGTTGCTGGCAACGGTAGTGATCGCCGTCTTCGTCATCACCTTCATCGTGCAGGCCTTCCAGATTCCGTCCGAATCCATGGAGAACACCCTGCTGATCGGCGACTACCTTCTGGTAGACAAGCTCCGCTATGGCGGAAACAGCTTCACCGACCATTTCATGCCGTACAAACAGGTGCACCGGGGAGACGTCATCGTGTTCCGCTACCCGGTGCATCCCACCCAGCATTTCGTGAAGCGCGTGGTGGGCGTGCCTGGAGACCGCGTGCGCCTGATCAACCGGCAAGTGTATGTCAACGGGCATCCCCTCCAGGAGCCTTACGCCCGCTATAGTTCCGGCATACACGATACCTTTCGCGACGAGTTTCCCCGGCTGAACCTTCCCGTTCCCGGCCTGGAAGGGCGCTGGTGGCTGGAGATGAAAAAGCTGGTCGAGGACAACGAACTCATAGTTCCCGAGGGAAACTATTTTGTGCTGGGCGACAACCGGGATGAGAGCCTGGACAGCCGCTACTGGGGGTTCGTGCCCCAGGAAAATGTTATCGGACGCCCGCTGCTGATCTACTGGTCAGTTCGGAACACCGACCCGGACATGCCGGCTTCACCCACCCCGGGTGATAAACTCATCCACTTCGCCTATGCCGCGACCCATGTGTTCCAAATGACGCGGTGGGACCGCACATTTCGAGTGGTTCGATAGTGCGAAAGCAAAGTCGGAGCGAGAAAGATCCCGTGCCCAAGAAAGAGAAAGAGAACAAACTCGAAGAGAAGCCGCGCGAGACTACCGTCGAGTTTCTGGCATCGCTGGCCTCGGTGCTGGTCACTGGCCTGTTCATTATTACGTTCGTATTGCAGGCCTTCGAAATTCCGTCCAGTTCCATGGAAAACACCCTGCTGATCGGCGACCACGTCTTCGTGAACCGAGTGCAGTTCGCTCCGGCCACCCACTGGACGGGCCCGCTGCTGCCCTACCGCGAGATACGGCGGCAGGACATCGTGGTCTTTCTTTCGCCGGCGGAGCCGGGTCTTTACGTGGTGAAGCGGGTCATTGGAATTCCGGGGGACCGCATCCATCTGCGCAACGGCGTGGTGTTCCGCAATGGCGAAAAGCTGGATGAACCGTATGTCATCCACGATCCCGATCAGGGGCCGAACGACTACCGCGATAACTTCCCGGCGGTGCCCCCGTCCGACTACAACCGCCTGTTTTCGGACTGGCAACAACTCCTGCCGCAATATATCCAGGGCGACGACCTGGTCGTGCCTCCCAACAGCTATTTCGCGATGGGCGATAATCGCGACGTTAGCTATGACAGCCGCTACTGGGGATTCATTCCGAAGGAAAATGTGATCGGGCGACCCATGTTCATCTACTGGTCGTTCGAGACGCCTCCGAACCAGTATCTGCATACGGCGATCAGTGAGCGGGTGGGATTTCTGGCGCACGTGATCATTCATTTCTTTGATGAAACTCGCTGGAAACGTACGTTGAAGGTGATTCGTTGAAATTTCTCCGCTCCAGGCGCGGCCAGGTGGTCACCGGCATCGTCGTGGTGCTGGCGCTGTTTCTGATACGTCCCGGGGCGGAACGCCTGCGCACCCGCATTGTGCGCTCGATCAGTCTGGCCTTGGGACGGCCGGTGGACGTGGGACGGGTGACTCTCCGCCTGCTGCCTCAGCCCGGCTTCGACCTGGAGAATTTTGTCGTCCACGAAGACCCTGACTTCGGCGCCGAACCGATGTTGCAGTCCGCCGATGTCGTCGCCACCGTGCGCGTCAGCTCCCTGCTGCGGGGACGCCTGGAGATTGCCCGCCTCAGCCTCACCGAACCCAGCCTTAACCTGGTCCGCAATGCAGAAGGCCGCTGGAACCTGGAGAGACTGGTCGAGCGCGCCGCCAGCACCCCGGTTGCGCCTACGGCCAAGGCGAGGAGCGAAGTACGCCCCGGCTTCCCTTACATCGAAGCGGACCACGGCCGCATCAATTTCAAGTTTGGCCAGGAAAAGAAGCCCTACAGCCTGACCGAAGCCAATTTTGCCCTGTGGCAAGACTCCGAAAATGCCTGGGGCATCCGCCTAAGGGCCCAACCGATGCGGACCGATTTCAACCTCAGTGACACCGGCCGGCTTGCCATTGACGGATCATGGCAACGCTCGGCGAATCTGCACGAAACGCCAGTGCAATTCACAGTGCAGTGGGAGGGAGCGCAACTGGGCCAGGTGACGAAGCTGACTCTGGGCCAGGACAAAGGATGGAGAGGCGCCGTCCGGCTCTCGGCCACGCTGACAGGCACACCCAAGGACCTGCAGGTAAACACAGAAGGCTCCATCGAGGACTTCCGCCGTTACGACATTTCCGGCGATCCCGCCCTGCGCCTGGCGGCGCGCTGCAGTGCCCGTTACAGTACCACCGACCATGTTTTCTCGCCGCTCGCGTGCCGCGCCCCCGTGGGCGACGGCGAAATCGCGTTGAATGGCAGCGTTGCCCCCATACCTCGTGGCTACGATTTGACCTTGCTCGTTCGCGACTTGCCCATCCAGCCGCTGGTCGAATTCGCGCGGCGGGTCAAGAAGGATGTTCCCACCGACCTTCTCGCAACCGGCACGATGGAGGCTCGGGTTACGCTGCGGCGCAAGCCCGGCACCAGCGGGATAGCACCAGTATGGCGAGGCGGTGGTGAAGTGCTGGCTTTGAACGTGCGATCGCCGGTCAGCAGCACCCGCATCGTTCTGGACAAAATTCCTTTCAGCGTTTCATCGGCTGAAGATTTAAAGCTGAACCATTCAGGGCTGAACCAGATTGCCGAGCACGGCCGAAAGTCAGCTATTTCCGCGGGCAATGAGGCCAGCGTCGAGGTTGGCCCCTTCAACCTGGCCTTGGGCAGACCGGCGAGTGCCACCGTACGCGGCCAGTTCTCGCGTTCCGGCTATCACTTTCTGGTGCAGGGAGACGCCGAGGTAGAGCGCCTGCTGGAAGTAGCCCACACCATCGGCTTGCCGGCGCCACAACCCGCAGCCAATGGAGAGGTTCGCATCACTCTTCATGTGGAGGGAGGATGGGCCGGCTTTGCGGCTCCTGTCGTTACGGGAACGGCGCAGCTGAAATCGGTCCACGCCCGGGTACGGGGATTGAATAAGCCCGTGGAAATCGCCTCCGCAAGTATTGAGCTGACCCCCAAAACTGCCGAGGTTCGGAAACTCAATGCTTCCGCGGCCGGCAATACATGGCGCGGCTCCCTGACTGTTCCCCGGCAGTGCGGCGCTCCCCGCGCTTGCGTGATTGGCTTCGACCTTCACGCTGACGAAGTTCAGACCGACAATCTCGGCGGCCTGGTGAATGCCGTCCCCGGAAAGCAGCCCTGGTATCGCTTTCTGTCGTCACCGGCGCAACCGAGACCCTATCTGGCGTCTATCCACGCTCTTGGAAAGCTCACGGCAGGTCGCGTTCTGATTCACAACCTGGTCGCAAACCGGGTCTCGGCCGAGGTCGAACTCGAGCAGGGCCGCCTTCAGCTCTCCAACCTGCGCGCCGAAGTGTTGGGCGGACGGCACACTGGCGAATGGCAAGTGGATTTCACTGTCAATCCCCCGACATATCGCGGCAACGGCACCCTGGAGAAGGTTGCGCTGAGTCAAGTTGCCGAAGCCATGCACGACGCCTGGATCACGGGCACGGCAAATGTCGACTACCGCGCCGCCACGCAGGGTTGGACGAAAGCGGAATTGCTTTCCCACGCCGACGCCGCTTTCCAGGTGGAAGCTCGCGATGGCTCTCTGCCGCACCTCGCGCTGGCGGGCGAGAGCACTCCGCTACGAGTGAACCGGTTCACGGGACAATTGCTTTTGCGCGCTGGGAAGTTCGAGATCGATGCGGGCAAACTGCAGACTCCCGGCGGCATCTACCAGTTGAGCGGTACCGCATCCCTGGGTCGAGTCCTGGAGTTCAAACTGGCTCGTGATGGCGCGCGTGGCTTCAACATCACCGGCACTTTGAACCAGCCTCGTGTGACCCTCAGCACGATTCCGGAGACCCGGGCTGCCCTCAAACCATGAAGTTCTGCTGCGTCTTTCTTGTCACACTCACAGTTTGCTCCCTCCTCGTTCCGCCTGCCCTGGCGCAAACAGATCCGGATCCAACCCCGGCAGCGCGATTCGAGCGCAAGCTCGAACGCGTGCAAAGCAACGCCGCGCAGACCCACCCAGACCCCTCCCCCACAGAGTTCACCGAACAGGAAATCAATGCTTATCTTGCTTCCAGCAACGTCGAATTGCCCACGGGTGTGCGGTCAGTAGTTTTGCTGGAACAGCCTGGGATCATCGTCGGGACTTCACAAGTTGATTTTGATCAGTTGAAGGCGGGCAAGAATTCCTACAACCCATTGCTCTCGGTGTTCAGTGGAGTACACGAGGTTGTTGCTACAGCTCACGCCCATGGCGGCGGACGAGAGGGCCTGGTCCATGTGGATTCGGTCTCGCTCGATGGCGTTGAAATCCCCCAGTTCGTACTGGAACTGTTTGTCGAGAAATACCTCAAGCCGAAATACCCTAATATTGGTATCGATTCCCGTTTTGCGCTGCCCGCCCGCGTGGATTCGGCGATCGTCGGTCTTCATAAAGTAACCGTAATCCAGAATTAAATCTTCAGCCGGCAGGGTGCGCACATCGTTCTAGGCATACCAATATTTATGTGATATAATCTAATGTATAACATATGAGGATTCCAAAGACCCTGACTGTAGAAGAATCCCTGCTCGCCGAGGTGGAGCGCACCCGAGGCGGGGGCTCGACCAGCGAACGGGTGAACGAGTTACTGGCCCGTGCGCTCGAACTGGAGCGGCGAGAAGAACTGGAGCGCGAGGCGGCGCGGTTCTACTCAGGCGCGCGAGACAGACGCGAAGAGCGTTCGTTCCAGAAGGCGTCGCTGCGTTCGATAACGAGGGATTGATCCCGTGTCCAAACTTGTTCCGACCGGCTGGTTCCCGCGGCGGGGGGAGATGTGTCTGGTGAGGTTGGACAAGGACCGACCCGCGCTCGTGATTTCAACCGATGCGCTCAACCGCCATGCCTTGGACGTTTGTGTCGTCCCGGTCACGTTGATCGAACATCGCAGATTCTCGCTAAGAGTCGCACTCCAACCCGGCGAGGGAGGCCTCGATCGCGCCTCCTGGGCGAAGTGTGATCAGGTCACAACCCTGGAGAAGAACCTGGTCCGATACCCGCCGCTGGGCCGTGTCTCCGGTGCGACCTTGTCCCGAATCGAAGCGGCCATAAAGACTGCCCTGCAACTTGCCTAGTCTCTACTGCACGTAGCCCGCCCCTCGCAGGACCTTGCCCGGCAACGCGCCCGTCTCCTTGCCCTGATCGATCACTGGAACGCCATTCACCAGCACAAATTCCATTCCCTGCGATAGCTGGTTGGGATTTTCGAACGTAGCCAGGTCACGGACCGTGGCGGGATCGAAAACCACGATGTCGGCCCACATCCCTGCTTTCAATACCCCGCGGTCGGTCAAGCGCATGCGCTGCGCCGGCAAAGCAGAGAATTTTCGAATGGCATCTTCCAGCGTGAGCTTCTTCTCTTCCCGGACGTACTTGCGCAAGACGCGCGGGAAGGTGCCATAGGCGCGGGGGTGAGGATGCTCCTGGCCCAGGATTCCTTCCGGTGCAGCGCCGGAAGAATCGTTATCCAAGGACACCCAGGGCTGCTGCAGAGCGAGCACAACATCCGGCTCGGACATGCCAAAGACGGCAACTCCAGTGGATGCGTTGTCGTCGATCAGGATGTCAAAGAGCGCGTCCATGGGATCCTTGTTTTGCATCTTCGCCACTTCGGCCAGACGCTTGCCTTGAAGCGGAAGCAGCTTGGGGTTTTGCACCACGCCGATCAGGATATCTTCGGGTCCGCTGATTTCCTGCCATTCGTTGTCCCAATCGCTCGACGGCGTCATCATGTCCTTGCGCATGCGGGCGCGCATCGCCGGATCCTTGAGACGTTCGATCAGCCTGGCGTCGCCACCATCGTGCGCCCAGGGCGGGATGAAAGCCGAGAGACTGTTGAACCATGCAGTGTAAGCGTAGGTGTCGGCGGTGACGTCCATGCCCTGCGCTCGCGCCGCGTTGATTTTTGCCACCACCTCCGGCATGCGTCCCCAGTTGGCTTTTCCCGCAACTTTGATGTGCCAGATTTCGACCGGGAGGTGGCCCTCACGCCCGATGCGCAGAGCTTCGTCGATCGCGGGCAGCACCGCATCGCTTTCATTGCGCATGTGCGTGGCGTAGACGCCGCCGAATTTCGACGCCTCCGAAGCCAGCGCGATCAATTCATCGGTCTTAGCGTAGGGAGCGGGCGCGTACTCGAGCGAGGTCGAGACTCCGACCGCACCATCCTTCATCGCCTGCCTGACCAGGTCCTTCATCTGATCGAGTTGTGCCGGAGTGGGCTGCTTGTCGTCATCGCCCAGCACCATGCGCCGCACCTGGGTGGCACCGACATAACTGGCCAGGTTGATTCCCATGCCCTGCTTTTCCAGGCGGGCAAAGTATTGCCGAAAGCTGCGCCAGTCCGGGGTGATGTGATAGTGATCGTAGCCGGAGCGGTCAGCCTGGATGATGGCGTCATTCAAAGGCGCGACCGAACCGCCTTCGCCGGTAATCTCGGTCGTGATGCCCTGGTAGATTTTCGACGGAAGGCGCGGGTCAACCAGAATAGTCAGCTCCGACTGGCCCAGCATGTCAATAAAGCCGGGAGCAACAACCATGCTGTGGACATCAATCGTACGCGTGCGCTGCGCCTCGCTCAGATTGCCGATGGCGGCGATTCTGCCGCCGCGAATACCGATGTCGCCGGAGTACCAGGGCGAACCCGTGCCGTCGATGATGTGGCCGTTGCTGATGACGGTATCGAACGTTTGCCTGTTGGCTTGCGCCTGCGACAGGTGAATGACAGCCAGAAGAAAGATGCCGATGAGGAACTTCTTCATTCGCGTGTTGCTTCCCATGGTTTCTCCGTTCCTGTTTTCTACTTCGACGGCACAATGTGTTGCAAGCTTTTGGGTGCGCGAGACGCCCACCCGACGGCCGGCGGGACGCCGGCGCTACCCTGTGGTTCGGCGGGCCGATACCGCACCCAGCATGACCCAGATTGCCAGGGCCAGCCATTCATAGACACTGAAGTGTCCGGGTACGAACGGAACCACTTTCATCAGAATCATCAGCAGCCCGACCAGCGCCCCCAAGGTGGCAACCAGGCGTTGGTTCCGGTTGGGGGCCATCTGATAATACGCGGCGCAAGCTGCCAGCCATCCCGCCGCGGATGCAAGCGAGCCGACATCTGAAATCGGAACCAGAATGGCGTCGCCGAGAAACATGCACGCAGCTGTACCCAATCCCACGCAGATCACGGCCACGGAAGGGGTCTGATTCCGCGGGTGCACCTCGCCGACGCGGGCATCCACCAGGCCCCGCCGCCCCATGGCAAAGACCACGCGGCTGGCTGCCACCAGGTTGCCGTTGAACACTTTGAAGAGCGAAAGCAGCGCCGCCGCCAGAATCACGCTGACAATCCAGCGCGAGCCCACCGCGTGTTGGAAAGCCACCGCCGTCATGAATCTCTCGCTGGTCAGTTCCCGCCAGGGAGCGACATAGCCCACCGCAGCAATTACGATGGTGTAGAAAAGAATGCCCACCAGTATGGCCATCCAGATGGCCTTGAAAAATCCGCCCGACCGAAACTCCGGGCGCGACTCTTCCGCCCCCTTTACCACCGACTCAAATCCGGTCATGAAATAGGGCACAATCTGGATGACCAGCAGAACCGACACGAATCCACTGTGCGTGAACAAGGGTGGGAAATTCCGCGGAGAACCTTTGCTTATCCCCACCGCGACGAACACGACGAATAAACCGAGGGTCCCGAAAGTCGTCCAGTTCTGAAAGATCGCGCTCAACCGGATGCCGCGATAGTTGAGCCAGGTCAGAAGGCCGGTGAGCCCCAACCCGATGATGACGTGGGGCAAATAAACCGGCCGCCCGGCGATGCGATAGAGCTCCATCGAATCCAGGCTGGGAAAAATGTAGCTGGCAATCTTTCCCACAGCCACCGCTTCCCAGGGACAAACGATGAAATATGCCAGCACCATCATCCAGCCGGTGGCAAAGCTGATCGATCGGGGAAAGACTTTCGCCGTGTAGGCGACCTCGCCTGCAGCGTCGGGCATGGCGGCTACCAACTGGCCGTAAACATAGCCGATGGGTAGCAGGAGCGCGCCGCCGATCGCGAATCCCAGAACGCCGCCCAAGGGGCCCCCGCGCAGCAGCCAGTCGTCCATGACGACCAGCCAGCCCACGCCCACCATGGTCCCCCAACCCAGGGTGAAGTAATCGACCACGCGAAGTTTGCGGGCAAGTGTAGTCATGGGAATGCTGTGTCATCCTGAGCGGAGTAGCTGTTTCGCATCGCGAAGCGGCTCGCGGTTGAAGAACCCCTATAACTGGAAATGGCTCTGCCCCGTTAGAACAGGCACAGCATCTCGAACAGCAAATTCGCCGCGAGCAATGACGTAATCTCACCGCTATCGTAAGGCGGCGACACTTCCACCAGATCGCATCCCACCAGCTTCAAGCCCCGGAGGCTGCGCACCAGATCGAGAATTTGCGGACTGGAAAGGCCGCCCACCTGCGGCGTGCCCGTGCCGGGAGCGTAAGCGGGATCGACCACGTCAATGTCCAGGGTCAGGTACACCGGTCTGTTGCCCAACTTTTTTAAGTGCCGCTTGACCAGTTCGACCCCTCCCTTGTGAAACTCTTCCGAGGTCACGATCTTGATGCCGTGCTTGTGGGCAAAATCAAAGTCGCCCTCGGAATAAACTTGCCCGCGCAATCCTACCTGCAGCGCATGGCCTTTCTCGATCAATCCCTCCTCGATGGCATACTTCACGGGCGTACCGTGCGAATGCGGACTGCCAAAGTACCCACTCCAGGTATCGCCGTGGGCGTCGAGCTGGATAAAGGCGACCGGGCCGAAGTGCCGGTGAATGGCGCGCAGGATGGGCAAGAGGATGGAATGATCTCCGCCGACGCAGACTGATCGCGCGCCGCCGCGAAACACGTCGCCTAGTTGCTCGGTGATTCTCTGGTAGGTGTCTTCTATCGACAGCGGGTTGATCGAGAGATCGCCAAAATCACCGATGCGCCATTTTTCGAAGGGATTGAGCTTCAGCACCGGATTCCAGGGGCGGATCATGGCCGATTGCACGCGAATGTTGCGCGGCCCGAAACGCGCCCCGGGACGATAAGTCGTGCCTCCGTCGAACGGGACGCCGATCAACGCGAGATCCAGCTCCTCTGCCCGCGGAATATGCGGCAGGCGCATGAATGTGGGCACACCCGAAAAGCGCGGATAGACCAGCGCGTCCACCGGCATGGGGTGCGGCTTCGCGGTTTTCCTGGATTTCATAAGAGCGCGCATTATAGAACATAGGCGCAGTGTGGGGCGGACACTCTTGTCCGCCGCTTTTGCGGTTGCTGTTGGGTTCAGGTCTTGTTGAATGGACCACGGTCAGCACCCAACAGAAAACCTAAGTCAAAGGCGTCGGACAGAGCCTGCCCTGAGCGCAGTCGAAGGGAGCCGACCCACACTCTGCATAGGTCGTCCTGAGGGGTGTGTTATGTTCTAGTTTTCCTATCACAGGCAGCGAGGCGACTATGCCCCGATACGAATATCGAGTCCTGAAACCGGTTCCGGCAGCCGAAAAGGCCTTTCTGGAATGGATTGACAGGCTTGATCGCGCGTTCGCGAGCCGCGATCCCGAGCATCGCTCTGATGTTGTCCGCGGGGAACTGCACCAGCTTTATCTGGGACGTCCTTATGCAGCGCCCGATCCAGCGGCACCGCTGGCGATACAAACTCTGGTGCACTCGTTTGATCCGCGCAACGCCACGCTCGAACCTGAGAGCTATGGTGATGCCGATGCCGCGAAGTATAGCGAACGCAAGCCGCTGATCTGGTTCTGGATGATGTATGACCGCTCTCCGGTCGGCCTGAATCATTGGCTGGGACACAAGGTGCGCGCCATGCTGGCCCGGCATGTGTTCAAGCATTGCGGGAAAAATGTCAAAATCTTTCACGGCGTGGAATTTTCCTTCGGCTACAACCTGACCGTCGAAGACGATTGCACCATTCACAAATACGTTCTGCTCGACGACCGCGGAGAAATCATCATTCATCAAGGATCTTCGGTCTCTGACTATGCCAACATCTATTCACACGCACACGATCTCAATGACGGCATGATCGTCAGTAATCACAAAACCGAGATCGGACCCAGGGCGCGCATCACGTATCACGCGACGGTTCTGAGCGGAGTGAAGGTAGCTGAACACGGCATGGTGGGCTCGATGGGAGTCGCCTCCAGAGATGTCGATCCATTCACTGTGGTGGGCGGCATTCCTGCCAAGCCGATCAAGATCAAGTCGATCGCGCCGGAAGAGCTGCGGCACTCCTTCGAAAGGCGCTAATCTCGCAAATTGGCCATGCTGAAGCATTCAGCACCGGGGCTCCGAGGCCGCGCGAAATCGCCGCTTCGCGTGTTAGTATCGAAGCCAATCTCGCATGACCCTGCAACACATTGACATAGTGTTCAAGTTGATCGCTTTCCTGTTCGCGATCAGCGTCCACGAATCAGCGCACGCTTGGATGGCCAACCTGCGCGGGGATCCTACGGCTCGTATGCTGGGACGGATTACGCTCAACCCAATCAAGCACATCGATCCTGTGGGGACGCTGTTGTTACCGGCAGTGGCACTGTACTTTGGTGCCCCCGTGATCGGCTGGGCGAAGCCGACTCCAGTGGATCCGCGAAACTTCAAGAATCCGATATTGGATGACGTTCTGACCTCAGTTGTGGGACCGATCAGCAACTTCGTCGTCGCGATTGTGGCGGTTCTTATTCTGGCCGTTGTGAAACTCGTGTCCCCCGTTGGGCGTGAGATCGTGTTCGGAATACTCCAGGGCTTCATCACCACCGATACCAATTCATTTCTCGTGCCCCTGTGCCTGCTGCTCTATGAGTTCCTGTTTATCAATGTCTTGCTCGGCGTTTTCAATCTCATACCCGTTCCGCCGCTGGATGGCAGCCACGTGGTGCGCCATCTGTTGCCCCCCGGAGCGCTTCGAATCTACGACGCAGTGGGGATGTTTGGGCTGTTCATTCTGGTGTTTTGGGGCGGCCGTTTTTTGAACATGCTGATCTCACCGGCGATCGGATTTTTTAACTACGTTCTGCTGAGAATCTGATGACCTCTCGCTCCAGCCAACGCAAACGCGTGCTCAGTGGTATGCGCTCCACGGGCAAACTGCATTTGGGAAACTTTGTCGGCGCGCTTGACAACTGGGTCCGCATGCAGGACCAGTACGATTGCTTTTTCTTCGTGGCGGACTGGCACGCGCTCACGACCGACTACGCCGATACCTCGCGCATCAAGGAGAACTCGCTCGAAGTCCTGCTGGACTGGCTGGCCGCCGGGCTCGATCCCGAGCGCTGCACCATGTTTATCCAGTCGCACGTCCCACAGCACGCCGAACTGCATTTGCTGTTTTCCATGATCACGCCCCTGGGCTGGCTGGAGCGCGTCCCCACCTACAAGGAGCAGCGCGAAAACATTTCGGAGAAAGATCTCGGCACCTACGGATTTCTCGGCTACCCCGTGCTGCAGGCGGCCGACATCCTGATTTACAAGGGAGATTTCGTTCCGGTGGGCGAAGACCAGGTGCCGCACGTTGAGCTGACTCGCGAAATCGCGCGCCGCTTCAACATGTTTTACACCCGGAAAGGCATGTACGTTTTCCCCGAGCCGCAGCCCCTGCTGACCCCGGCCGCGAAACTGCCGGGGACCGATGGGCGCAAGATGTCGAAGTCGTACGGTAACACCATCCTGCTGACGGACCCCGAGTCAGTGGTGCGGCAGAAGTTGAAGACCATGGTGACCGACCCGGCGCGTGTGCGCCGCAGCGATCCCGGCAATCCTGATGTTTGCCCCGTCGGAGATCTGCACAAGATCTTCAGCGACCGGCAAACCATCATGAAGGTGGATGAAGGCTGCCGCTCCGCCGGCATCGGCTGCATCGAGTGCAAGAGCTGGGCCGCGGATGCCCTGGTAAGCATTCTCAATCCCATGCAGGAGCGGCGCAAGAAATATGAGGACAATCCGCGCCTGGCGTGGGATATTCTGGAGGTGGGCTCTTCCCGCGCCAGCAAGGTCGCCGGGGCTACCATGGACGAAGTCCGCGACGCCATGGGCATGTCGCTCGATTACGAAGAGAAGCATGGCTGAAAATCTAAAAATCGCTGCCGGGAATGACTCTGTGACCGAAGGTGGAAGCACGCTCGCGCCGGTGGTGCCAATGCCAGTCGCGCAGAAACCCGAAAGCGACTACCCTTTCTCGATCACGGTGGGCGATGTTTATGAGGGACCGCTCGACCTGCTGCTCGACCTGATCCGCAAGCAGGACATCGATATTTACGATATTCCAATTGCGCGTATCACCGCTCAATACCTCGCCTACGTGGAAAAACTGCGGGAACTGGATGTGAACGTCGCGGCCGAATTTATTTACATGGCGGCGGTGCTGATTCACATCAAGTCGAAGATGCTGTTGCCACGCGACCCCGCAGCGACCTCGGATGCCCAGGACGATCCCCGGGCGGAACTTGTGAATCGCCTGATCGAGCATGAGAAGTTCAAGTCCGCAGCGCAGATGCTGATGCAGAAGCAGCAGATCGAAGATGCGGTCAGGTCGAACCCGGCGATCCGCGAATTCATGGAGGCTGAGGGCACGGAGCCAGAAATCGCTGCCGACGTGATTGACCTGGTAAAGACCTTCCAGCAGATTCTGGAGCGCGCCCGCTCCCGCCCCATGCTTCAGGTGGACGAGGAGACCGTCACCGTGGGGCAGATGATCGACTACCTGCAGCGACGGCTGGCGCTGGAGGACAAGCCGCTCCGGCTAAAGCAAATCCTGCGCAACGTGAATTCGCACCAGGCGCTGGTCTGCATGTTTCTAGCGCTGCTGGAGATGGTACGACTGCAGGCGATTCAGTTGCGGCAGGACCGCATTTTTGGCGAGATTTTATTGCGCAAGCATACCGGCTTTGAAGCGATCCTTGCCGAGCAGGCGGCGGTACGCGATGATTGGCGCTGAGCAGTCGTCGGTCGTCAGTCAGCAGTCGTCAGTCAGGATTTTACAGGGCACCTAACCATGAGTCTTAAAGCGAAACTCGAAGCCATCATTTATGCGGCGGAAACGCCGATCACCTTTGATCATATTGTGGAGTTGCTGAATGAGTCTGCGATTGCCGAAGGCGCAACCGAGGATGAGGTCAAGTCACGCGTCCGCGTCGCGCTTGAGGAACTGACCGACGATTGCGCGGCTTCCGACCGTGGCGTCGAGATTCGCCAGATCGCGGGCGGATACCGTATGTCCACCAAGCCGGAGCACCATGACGTGGTGCGTGATTTTGCCAAGAGTCTGAAGCCGCCGATCCGGCTCTCCCTTCCGGCCCTCGAAACTTTGGCTGTAATCGCGTACAAACAGCCGGTCACTGTCCCTGAGATCAGCGAAATCCGCGGCGTGGATTCGAGCGGCGTCATCGCCACGCTGTTGGATCGAAAATTAATCACCACCGCAGGACGCAAGGCGGTCATCGGACGGCCCATTCTCTACAAGTCCACTAAGGAATTTCTGCTCCGATTTGGCCTGAAGGACGTCAGCGAACTGCCCAGCATGGAGGAGTTCGAAAAGCTGGTGGCCGAATCGTTTCAGAACGAATTGCTGCCCTTGTCAGACGACGGCGCGGAGGGTGCAGGCGCAGTGACCAGCCAAACCCAAATCGAGCCCGAGCCCGCGTCGATCGAGTCCGAGGGAGAAGCTGTTTCCGCCGAATCCCATAGCGCCGGCGAAAATGATCCTGCCGCCTAGAAGTGGCCGGGCCGCTTCCATGCGGCCGCCTTTCGTGTCGCGTGGTTGAATAGATCCAATGCCTGCCCAACGTCTGCAAAAGATCATCGCCGCTGCCGGAATCGCGTCACGCCGCAAGGCGGAGCAACTCATCGCCGGCGGCCTGGTATCGCTGAACGGGCAGGTGGTCACGGAGCCCGGCACCAAGGCCGATCCTGAGCATGATCACATCCGGGTAAACGGCAAGTTGCTGCGGGGCGCTCAAAAAAATGTTTACCTGCTGATGAACAAGCCCAAGGGCTACATCACCGCAGTGACTGATCCGGAGAAACGTCCCACGGTGATGGACCTGCTTCGAGGCGTGGGCGTGCGCGTGTATCCGGTCGGACGCCTCGATTACGCTACAGAAGGCCTGCTGTTGCTCAGCAATGACGGAGAGTTGGCGGCCGCGCTTATGAAGGCTTCGTCTCATGTGCCCAAGACTTACCTGGTCAAGGTGGCGGGCACGCCATCGGCGGATGGTCTGACGAAATTGCGGTCGGGCGTTTACATACAGGGCAAGGGTGGCCGGAGGCAAAAGACCGCGCCGGCGAAGATCAAGCCGATTCGCGAAGCCGACAATCCCTGGTACGAAGTTACACTGATCGAGGGCAAGAACCGGCAGATCAGGCAGATGTTCGAAACCGTGGGACATCACGTGGAAAAAATAAAGCGGGTGCGCTACGGACCCTTGCAGCTTGATGTTCCGCCAGGAAAATTTCGCCATTTGACCGCACAGGAAGTTACCCGCTTGAAGTCTGCCATCAAGTAAGTGGCAGTGGCCTCCGCTCCTTGAGGTTTTGCCGGGGACGCACGGGCGGGGCGCCCGCGCCCACATGAACACATTCATCAAGCTCGATTCCAACGAAAATCCGTTTGGGCCTTCCCCGCTTGCTATCAAAGCCATGCAAGGCGTGCTGGCAGGATGCAGCGACTATCCCGACGACGATGCCTCCACGCTTCGGCTCAAGCTTGCTGAACATCACGGTGTGCTGGTTGACCAGGTCCTCGTCACTGGCGGCTTGACGGAGTTTCTCGGTATGCTCGCGAGGGCGTTTCTGGCGCCTGGCCTGAACGCGGTAACCAGCCAGCGATCATTCATCGTTTACCGCTTGGCCACAGAAGCTGCAGGGGCCCAATTGGTCGAAGTCCCGATGCGTCAGAACGGATTCGACCTCGACGGAATTGCCGCTGCGGTGAACCGCGATACCCGGATCATCTTTCTGGCGAATCCCAACAATCCGACCGGAACGCTGGTCTCGGCGGATGAAATAGATCAGCTATTGAAGCGCATTCCGGAACACCTGGTGGTATTGGATGAGGCCTACTACGAATTTGCCCAGGATTTCGCGTCCAGGCGCGGGATCACCTATTCGCGTTCCCTGGACTACGTGCGCCAGGGACGAAACGTGGTGGTGTTGCGCACGTTTTCCAAAGTACACGGACTGGCCGGAATCCGCGTGGGATACGGGATTGCGCCCGAAGACTTGATGGCGCGCATTTCCCGTCAGCGATCGATGTATTGTGTCTCAACCCTGGCCCAGGCCGGGGCGCTGGCCGCGCTTGAAGATTCCGCACACATTTGCCGGGCTGTCGAAAACAACACTCATGAGTCGGAGCGGCTTCACACGGCGCTCTCCGAAATCGGATATGCAGTCACGCCGACCTGGGGAAATTTTCTGTATTGCGACCTCGGCGGAGACTCCAGAAAATTTGCCGAACACCTCAAGGCCGAGGGAATATGGGTACGTGCGCTGGAGAAGTGGGGCGCTCCCGAAGCCCTTCGCCTCACCATCGGTACCCCGGAGCAGAATGACGCACTTTTGCGGGCAATGAAGAAGTTAAGGATTTCCTAGTTGCTGGTCATGGGTAATTGAGCGGCTCCGAATAGCCCGGCATCGCTGCCCAGCAGGGCCCGAGTGATGATGGTCTTGGTCGATCCTTCAGGCCCCACATGCCCTGATGCGCCCTCCCCGCCTGACCGGGAAACGGGAGCGGTTGCAGCATAGACCAGAGAACGCTGCCGCAGCTCCTCAAAAATAAATGGGGAGAATGCTTCCCATGCGCTCGAGACTCCTCCACCTACCACGTACATATTGAGATTGAAGGCGTTCACTAGGTTGGCAATGCAGATGCCCAGGGCACGTCCCAAGCGGCCGAAGATCTTCCTGGCTTCGTCCTCTCCCTGAATCGCCAGGTTGTAAATCGCTTTGGCGTTGAACTCGGGATTCGAACTGGCGGCCTTCGCCAGTCCGGGAGCGCGACCCGAGGCGATCGCCTCCTTCGCCATCCGGACTACCGCAGTTGCTGACGCATATTGCTCCAGGCAACCGCGATTGCCGCAGCCGCACGGAGGTCCTTCGGGTTCGACAGTCATGTGCCCAAACTCACCGGCCATGCCGGTCATACCGTGCCAGATGCGGCCCTGGAGCACGATTCCGCCGCCAACGCCGGTTCCGAGTGTCAGCATGGCCATGTC
The DNA here is from genome assembly GCA_049799615.1 of Terriglobales bacterium. Taxonomy (GTDB): domain Bacteria; phylum Acidobacteriota; class Terriglobia; order Terriglobales; family Acidobacteriaceae; genus JAIQFF01. Next base: position 1,218 of record JBARIF010000127.1, on the reverse strand, counting down.
GTCCACGTCTCGCGCGGCGCCGAGCCACTTCTCGCCCAACGCAGCAACATTGGCGTCGTTTTCCAGGATCACGCGCGTCCCCAGCAGGCCCTCGATTTGCGCCTGCACCGGAGACTCCGCCCATCCCGGCAGATTCGGCGACTCGCGCAACATGCCCGTCTTCATGTCGATGATGCCAGGCACGCCGATGCCAATTCCCTGCAACATTGCGCTATCTCGATATTTAGCGGCGAGCAGGCGAATGGCATCGCACATTTGATGGATGACGTGGTCTTTGCCCAACGCCACGCGCGTGCCCAGAGTAACTTTTTCCATCAGGTCGCCTTGCTGGCTGACGGCTGCGATGCGCAGGTTGGTGCCGCCGAGATCAACCCCGATCGAAAAATTGGGCATAGGTGAAAGACTATCAAATTTCAGATTGCAGAATTCAGATTGTAGATTGGCGGGTTGTCGAGGTAGCGCCGACGGGACGCCGGTGCTACTTTTGACACTTCGGGCAATAGTGGCTGCTGCGTCCCGCGATGACCACGCGTTTGATCGGAGTCTTGCACACCAGGCACGGTTCGGCCTCGCGCCCGTAAACTCGGTGCTGCAGCTGGAAGAACCCTTCTTCACCGTCCGCGTCAACGTAATCGGAGACTGAAGATCCGCCCAGGGCAATCGCCTCCCGGAGTACTTCCTGGACTGCAGGATAGAGCCGTCGCAAGTCTTCGTGTGTAAGTGACACAGCCCGCCGGCGCGGCCGAATCCCGGCGCGGAACAACGATTCGTCGGCGTAGATGTTACCCACGCCACGCAGGAGTTTCTGATTCAGCAGGGCGCTCTTGATGGGCGTTTTGCGGCCCCGAAAGAGTTCGACAAAATGATCGAGTTTGACTTCCAGCGGCTCGGAACCGCCCGCTTCGAAGCCATGAGCGACGCTCAGACGTCCGAAGCGCCGCGGATCGACGAAACGCAATTCCCTGCCCGAGGCCAGCTTCACAACCGCATGCGTATGTTTTGCGATTTCCACACCGGGCTCACTAACCAGCAGGCGCCCAGTCATCCCCAGGTGAACGATCCACTGAGCGGTCGGCTGAGTGTTTGCTTGTGTGGGGTGGGCGCCCCCGCCCGCTGCTTTGCTTTTTCGCTTGAGCCTTTTGGCTGCCGCGAGCCTGCCCTGAGCTTGTCGAAGGGGCGCCCGCCGCACACCCACCGACTCCAGATCCACCACAATAT
>JBARIF010000126.1:0-10887 GCA_049799615.1 Terriglobales bacterium | reverse complement strand
GTGGACGGGCCACTGGACGTTCATTCCCCTGAGGATTATTCAGTGGCTGCGGTCGCGCGTTAGGCTGCTCGGTCCGTACATTCAGGGCCTGCCCCTGTCCAAAAGGCTGTCTGGGCGGCGCCGGCTTTTGGGTCGCGACCACCTGACGGTTGATAATCGCCTGCGGCGGTTTAAAGTGTACCGGAGCGCCTGCGCCCAACACGCTGGCCCTGACCGGTTGTGCCTGCACGTCGCGCTCGACTCGCGCATCGGCCACCTGGCGCGCATCGAGGCGTCCCAGGTTCCGCGATACCGGACGCGCGTTCACAAAGGTGTCCCGCGAAACCAGAGTCACCCCATTGTTCACCCGCTGATTAACGTATGTGATCCTGGTGTCATTGCGGTCGTTCGAGTTGTACACGTTGTAAACCGTGGTCACCCGGCTAACGTTTACCACGGTGTTGGTTACGTTGACGCGCTCCACGTACCTGCGGCTGCCGCGGTAATAAGGCACATAGACCTCGCCAGGAGCCAGCGGGAACCAACCCACGCCCGGGCCTCCGCCCACCGAAATACTGACTCCCCCAACAAACGCTACCAGGGCAGGTGCATACACCGGCCTGACCGCTACCGGACCCGGCACCCAGCACCAGCGGTTTTCGGCATAGGCCCAGCGTCCGTAGTGGAAGGGCGCGAAGCCCCAGGGCTCGTCGTCTACCCATGTCCATCCCCAGGGGCGAATGTAGGCCCAATGGCCGTCACGATAGGGCGCCCAATCGGAAGCCACGCTCGACGGGACCCAAACCGTTCCGTAGCCCCCGACATACTGCCAGCGGCCGTAGTCGTCGAGGTCTTCGTAGCCGGTCATCTCCGGCGAAACATAGTTGGCGGATTCGGCGCCGTCTTCACGATGGTCGCGCTGAAACGCCCAATTGTCGAAATCATCGGCGCCCGGCAGTTGTGCGATGTCGTAGTCCAACTGGTCGGTGCCGGAGAAACGGGCTGACTGGCCGGCTACCACGGTGTAGGAATATCCGCCGCCCGTGACTTCGCCGCGTCCGCTCCGCACGCTCACGTTGGTCACATTACCGGCGCTGTCCACGTCGATCCGGTATTCGCCGGTACGTTGCAGATTGAACGCCAGATTGGGAGTGTCCACTTCGACCAGATCACCGTCATCGAGGTGGCGCACTCGCAGCATGAGTGTGCCTTCCGACAAGCGGAGCTGCATAGCGGTGTCATTGAGGTCGAGCACCGTCAGGCTGGTTTCGGACGCAAGCCGTATGGCGGTCGAACCCACATGCAGCTCGGCGCGCGCGCCCTGATCGGTCCAGAGATTATCGCCACTGGTCAACGGCCGGTTAGGAACCGCGGCCACCCAGTCGCCCTCTCCACCTGGCTGAAAGGTAACGGATCCCTGCGCGTAGTTCAGCCGGGCCACGCGGCTGGGCGGATCCTGGTCATCATCCTGATCTTGCGCCCGCATTGCCAGGGGCGTCTGCAGCATCAGCAATACGCCCGCCAGGACCACTCCGACTAACCACCTCCGGTATGTCTTCGTCTTTGGCATATTGTCCCTCACTGCGGCCAGCACAGCACCGCTTCCATCTTCCATAAGAATTAAACACCCTGGGGCGATATTAGTTTTATACCGTTGAACATGTACCATCGTGCTGATAAATAAGGACTTGCACGGGCAACAAAAATGCCAGCCTCCGGATTACAGGAAAGCTGGCAGTGGATGACAGTAAAACCTTTACTTGCTATTACTTATGAGGCACCTTGGGCGCTGAGGACCTTCTCGCGTTCCTCTTCGTCCTGCTTCTCTTCGCTTTGCGTCGCCGGCAGCGCCAATTCCAGCACTTCGAGAATCGACTTCACATAGTGAACCCGGATGTTCTCGAGTTGCTCAGGGGTCAGATCTTCTTCCACATTGGTCTTATTCTCAGCCGGGAGAATCACATCGTGGACGCCGGCCCGCTTGGCGGCCAGGACTTTCTCCTTCACGCCGCCGATGGGCAGGACGTCTCCGCTTAGCGTAATCTCGCCGGTCATGGCAGTCAGCGGACGCACCGGCCGACCGGTGAGCAGCGAGACTAGAGCGGTCGCCATGGTAACTCCCGCTGAAGGGCCATCTTTCGGAATCGCTCCCGCGGGCACGTGAATGTGGATGTCGTGCTCGGCGAAGAAATTCTCCTGGATCCCGAGTATGGCCGCGTTGGACCGCACCCAGGTCAGAGCTGCCTGCATGGACTCCTGCATCACCTGGCCGATCTGGCCAGTCATGGTGAAACCGCCCTTGCCCTTCATGGTGTTGGCTTCGACGAACAGCACGTCGCCGCCGGAAGGCGTCCAGGCCAGTCCCACAACGACGCCGGCCCGTTTGGTGCGTTCGGCAATCTCGCCTTCGCTGCGGACCTTGATGCCGCCCAGGAATTCGAGGACAACTTCCTTGGTCACGATCAGCTTGTCGGTCTTGCCCTCAGCCAATCGCCGCGCCTGCTTGCGGCAGATGGTGCCGATGTTGCGCTCGAGATTGCGCACTCCGGCTTCCCGGGTGTAGTGGCGGATGATGTAGGCAACACCTTCCTCCGGGAATTCAATCTGCTCTGCGGTCACACCGTTCTCTTCAATCTGCCTCGGAATCAGGTACTGAAATGCGATGTGGACCTTTTCTTCTTCGGTGTAACCCTGCAGTTCGATGATCTCCATGCGGTCGCGCAAGGGCTCCGCGATGGGGTCGAGCATGTTCGCGGTAGTGATGAACAGCACCTTCGAAAGATCGAAGGTCACATCCAGGTAGTTGTCCCGGAAAGTGGAGTTCTGTTCGGGGTCCAAGGCTTCGAGCAATGCGGAAGCCGGATCGCCGCGGAAGTCGCGTCCCACCTTGTCGATTTCGTCGAGCATGAAAACTGGATCTTTGGTCTCAGCCCGGCGGATACCCTGGATGATTTGTCCCGGCAAAGCGCCAATGTAAGTGCGCCGGTGACCACGGATTTCGGCCTCATCATGTACCCCGCCCAGGGAGATGCGAACGAATTTGCGTCCCAGGGCCCGTGCAATCGACTTGCCCAGCGAGGTCTTGCCCACACCTGGAGGCCCCACGAAGCAGAGGATGGGCCCTTTCATTCCGGGCTTCAGACGCCGCACGGAAAGATAATCCAGAATGCGGTCTTTGACCTTCTTCAGATCGTAGTGATCGGTGTCGAGGATTTCCTTGGCCTTCAAAATATCGACTTCGCCCCCGGAAGTTTTCGCCCAGGGCAGCGCCGCCAACCACTCCACGTAGTTGCGGGTGACGGAGTAATCGGCTGCCATCGGTGACATGCGCGCCAGCCGGCCCAATTCTTTCAACGCCTCTTTTTTGACTTCATCGGGCATGCCCGCGTTGTCAATTTTTTGCTTAAGTTCTTCCGTGTCGCGGGCGCCTTCATCCTGCTCGCCCAGTTCTTTCTGGATGGCTTTCATCTGCTCGCGCAAGTAGTACTCGCGTTGGGTCTGCTGCACCCGGTCCTGCACTTCGGACTGGATCTTGTTGCGCAGCTGCTGCACTTCGAGTTCTTTCGCCAGATGCTGGTTGATCTTCTCCAAACGCACCCGGACATCGGTGGTTTCGAGCGTGTCCTGCTTGTCGGCGGTCGAGAGCGAAGGCAGAGAGGAGGCGATGAAATCCACCAGGCGGCCGGGTTCGTCGATGTTCATGGCCACGGTGGAAAGTTCGTCCGATAAAGTCGGCGAGCCCGCCACGATCTGCTGGAACAGGGTAAGAACGTTCCGCTGCAGCGCTTCCACCTCTGAACTCTTAGGTGGAATGGACTCAGGCACGGAATCCACGCGGCCACGCATGAAGGGCGTTAGTTGCGAGAATTCTGTGAGCCGTACCCGCTCCAGGCCTTCGGCGAAAACAAACAGGCTCTGGTTGGGCATCTTCACTACTTTGTGGACCACGGCAAGCGTTCCCACTGTATAGAGATCGCTGGCCTGGGGAGCATCGACGCGGGCTTCGCGTTGCGCCACCACCACGATGGTCTTGTCCTCGCCCAGTGAATTAATGAGTTGAACCGAGCTCTCCCGGCCCACGGTCAGGGGCAGCACGGCGTGGGGGAAAAGTACCGTGTCCCGCACCGGCAGGATCGGCAGAATCCCGGTTTCTTCCTCTTTTGGCTTGGTATTGCGCTCAGTGCGCGTTTTTTCTGCCATATTTCACCTTGAGTGTCTTGTGCTCAAGTTTTGATGACATAAAGGCCCAGAAGGATGCAGGCCACTTTATTCACTTGAAAGTAATTGAATACTAAACCCTAAGCGAGGAGTTTGTACCCAATCAAAGGTGCTGACACCGATTGGTGACCATTCGACGCCTGAAACGGGACTTGCTCTCTTGTGTGGGGCGGGCGCCCTCGCCCGCCCGCCTTTGCCTTGGACTCTAGTGCAAGCAAATCACAATCAAAACCAAGTTCAAGGCGGCGGGCGAGGGCGCCCGCCCTACACAGGCGCTTTCAGGCGGCGGGATAGATTCCCAGCACTTTGACCAGGTCTGCTACCTCGCCCAGATGACGTAGTGCGTTGCGGGCGGATTCATCGTCTCCGCGGAGAAAGTCAGCGTAAAAGACATATTCCCAGGGCCGCCCGCGCAGGGGCCGCGACTCGATCTTGGTCAGGCTGATGTCGCGCAGCGCGAACACGGCCAGCGCCTTGAACAACGCGCCGGCAATGTTCTTAACGCTGAACGCAATCGAAGTCTTGTTGGCCCCGGGCAGAACGCGCCGCGCCTTGCGGACCAGGAAAAACCGGGTAAAGTTGCGCTTGTCGTCTTCGATGCCGGCAGCCAGAATGTGGCCCTTGTAGACTTTCGCGGCCTGCGCACCCGCGATACCGGCGGCATCGCGCAATCCGTTTTCGATCACATGCTTCACGCTGCCAGCGGTGTCGTAGAAAGGAGTGGGCTGAATCTTCGGGTTCCTGGTGAAGAAATCGCGGCACTGCTCCAGGGCCACGGGATGCGAGAAGGCCCGGCGCAAGTCGGCGCGCCTGACTCCTGGCGGCGCGATCAGATTGTGCACGATGCGCAGGAGGAATTCCTTTTCGATGAAAACCTGGCGCGCCAGCAGCAGGTCAAAATGTTCAGTCACCGACCCGGCCAGCGAGTTCTCGATCGGGATCACCGCGGCCGCCACTGAACCCCTCTGCACCCGGTCAAAGACCTCCATCGAGCGCGCGCAAGAAACGATGTCGCAGCCTGGAACCATTCGCCGAGCGGCTTCGTGGCTGAACGACCCCGCCTCTCCTTGAATCGCAATTTTCATTCTGCTTGGACTCACTGGGGCAAGTTAGCTGGCTGCGCTGGCGAAAGCAAATCTTTCTTCAGCACGAAGGCGTCCACGCCATTGGCATAATATCGTGGGAGAGTTTTAATTACGGTGTAGCGATGCCGTTTGTAAAAAGAGAGGGCCGATTTGTTGTCCACCGCGGTTTCAAGAATCACAGCATGACAGCCGGCTGCACGCAACCGGTCCTCCGCTCCGCGAAGCAGCTGCGACCCCACTCCCACTCCCCGAGCCTGGGGCAATACATCGATAGTAATGATGTGACCGTGTCCACGGCTCCCCGCCTCCGCCATGATGAATCCCAGTATCAGAGGTTGATCCTTACTCGAAGCTTGACTCCGCGCATCGACCTGGGACGAGCCCGCCACCAGGACAAATGCACCCGGCCGCTGCAGATAGGTAGCCAACTCCAGGCGGCTGTATGAAATGCCAGGAGCAAAACACTGCTGGTCGATGCGCCAGAGGGTCTCGAATTCCTCATGACGAAAGTCTCGGAGTGCAAATTCCACCGATTGATTGTAGTCGCGGAACCAGGGTCCTTGGACCCGCACCTGATTCAGCACGGCTTAGGAAGGGGCCGCACCCGGGGACGAGGAACCTGTTGCGGTACTTGCATCACAAGTCGTAATATTCGCATTGAGGTCCTTGTGGGACGCCTGGTGCTCATCGACGCTCTTGGTGCGATCGTCCTGCTGGCGGCGTGGTTTTTCTATTTTGCGCGATATAACCGCCGCAAGGGCGCCCGGGCGCTGCACTGGGTGGAAGCGGCGTGTTCCAACAAAGGCCAGATGCTGGATGCCCGCTGGCTGGGCGTAAGCCAGCTTCATGCCCGCTTCGGCTTCTCGGCGCACTGGTTCGATAACGCCCGGGTCACCATCCGGCTACGGCCGCGCCCGATCCCGTTCAAATGGTTTATCAGCATCTGGCACAGGCAGAAGGAAACTCTTACTTTTGAAGCTGACCTGGATGGCGCTCCCGCCTTCCACCTTGATGTGTTCCACCATCGCTGGTTGTCCCAGCGTCACAGCCGGTTGTCCTCCCAGCCCCGCGATTGGTCGGTGTCCCACCCCGGGCCGGTCATTCTCACTACCCGCACCCGCTGGACCCAGGAACTTTCACCCGTGGTCAACACCCTGATGACCGCCCGCGGGCATAATCTGATCAGCGTGCGCTTCCGTTCCGATTCGCCCCATATTGCCGCCACCGTTCCGCTGGAGGCCCTCTCCGACGAGCAGGCTGCAGCGGGATTTCTGAGCGTGCTGCGCGAACTGGCGGCGGGAGCGTCAGCGTCGCACCAGTAGCCCGTGTAAATTTCCCAACACATGATCGGTCGTTGGCCATTGATCGTTGGCCAAATCGACTAGCAGTGAATTGGAAGGCCAACGACCCACCACCGCGAACCAGCCGCGTTGACTTGGTCTTAGGCGCAGCCTACCATGAGCCATCGGCGGCGAAGTTTTCTATGCTGGGCCAGACCATTTCTCACTATCGCATCGAAGAAAAACTGGGTGGCGGCGGTATGGGAGTCGTCTATCGCGCCCTGGATCTCCGGTTAGGTAGAAGTATCGCCCTGAAGTTTCTCCCGCCCGAACTAGTCCGCGACCCCATGGCCCTGGAGCGCTTTCAGCGCGAAGCCCGGGCCGCGTCCGGCCTCAATCACCCCAACATCTGCATCATCCACGAGATTGACCAGTTCGAGGGGCAACCTTTCATCGTGATGGAATTGTTGGAAGGGCAGCCCCTCAAACAGGTAATAACGGGCAGGCCACTGCCCGGCGTCCAAATCCTGGAAATCACGATCCAGATTGCGGACGCGCTCGAAGCGGCCCATGACTCCGGAATCATTCATCGCGACCTCAAGCCGGCGAATATCTTTTTGACCAAACGCGGGCAGGCGAAGGTGCTGGATTTCGGTTTGGCCAAACTGGTACCGGCCGCTCGCCCAATACCCCAGGATGTCGGCCCCGCCGCCATGCCCACCATGAGCGGAATCGAGCACCTGACAAGCACCGGAGTGGCACTGGGCACCGTGGCCTACATGTCGCCGGAACAGGCCCGCGGCGAAGAACTGGACCGGCGGAGCGACCTTTTTTCGCTGGGCGCAGTGCTGTATGAAATGGCGACCGGACGGCTCGCCTTCGGGGGTGGAACCACTGCGGTGGTGTTCGAAGCCATTCTCAACCGTACGCCGCTATCGGCCTCGCGGGTAAATCCGGAACTGATTCCGGACCTGGGCTGGATCGCCGCCAAGCTGCTGGAGAAAGATCGTAAGCTGCGCTACCAGTCCGCTGCCGAACTTCAGGCTGACCTCAAACGGGTCAAGCGGGACACGGAGTCTTCCGGAGTTCCTACTTTCACGCCCTCGAAGGGATCGAACGTCCCCTGGCGCAAACCCGCGATCATTGCAGCCGCGGTCGTCTTTGTCCTGCTGCTGTTTGTGGTCCTGCTTCCCCACCGCTGGCGCGATCGCTTGCTGGGTGGCGGAGACCACATTCATGCCATCGCGGTCCTGCCTTTCGTAAATGTGGGCGCTGACCCCAACATCGACTATCTCGCTGACGGCGTCACCGAAGGGATTATCAGCAGCCTTTCCCGCGTTCCGGAACTACGGGTGATGGCCCGCAGTACCGTCTTCAGCTACAAGGGGCGCGAAGTCAATGCCCAGAAAGTCGGCAAGGAACTCAACGTGGACGCGGTGCTTATGGGCAGGGTCACGCAACGCGGAGACACTCTCCTGATCCAGGCCGATCTGGTGAATGTGGCCGATGGCGCTGAACTTTGGGGCGACCAGTTCAATCGCAAGGTTTCCGATCTGATTGCGGTGCAGGGCGACATCGCCAAGGAAATCTACGACAACCTTCGCCCCCGCATTGTTGGGGCCGATGAGGTCAGCCAGGTCGCCAAACACGACACCGAGAACCCAGAGGCTTACCAACTCTATCTGCAGGGTCTTTTCTACTGGAACAAATGGACGGAAGACGGTTTCAGGAAAGCAACCGATTATTTCAATCAGGCAGTCGAAAAAGATCCTCAATATGCGCAGGCCTACGCCGGGCTGGCCGATACCTACAACTTTCTGGGCGAGTCCGGATACACGCCGCCGCAACAGGTCTGGCAAAACGCCAAGTCTGCCGCGATGCAAGCGGTGAAACTGGATGATGCCCTGCCCGAGGCGCACATATCGCTGGGGCTGGTGCGGGAAAGTTATGAATGGGATTGGTCGGGAGCCGAGTCCGAGTTCAAGCGGGCGATTCAGCTGAACCCCAACAATGCTTCCAGCCATCAGTGGTACGGAGATTTTCTGAGCCGGATGGCCCGCTTCGATGAAGCGCGGATAGAACTGAAGAAAGCGCAGGAACTCGATCCCTTGTCGCTACTCACCAACACCAGTCTGGGCCGGCTGCTCTACTTCACGCGGCAGTATGACGAGGCCGCGCTGCAACTCACGAAGACTTTGGATATGGACCCGAAATTCGCTCCCGCTCAACGTGCCCTCGAAGCTGCATACGCGCAGAACGGCATGTTCAAGGAAGCGGTTGGAGAACGACAGAAGGTGCTGACGCTTTCCGGCAATCCCGACCTGGCGGCAGCCATCGGCGAGGATTTCAACACTGCCGGCTATCCCGGAGTGCTGAAGAGTTGGCTGGAAGGTTTAAAGGAAGTATCCAAGCACGGCTACGTTTCGTCCTACAATATGGCCCAGATCTATGCCCGGCTGGGAGACAGGAACCAGGCGCTGGCAGCGCTCGAACAGGCCTACCAGGAGCGCGACAGCAACCTCACGTACGTGAAGGTCGAACCCGCCTTCGACGATTTCCGTTCCGACCCCAGGTTCCAGAAGGTAGTGCAGGAGCTTGCGTTTCCACGGTAAGTTGGGGGAATCGAGGACGAGCACGAGTTTACGGCGCTCTTGGCACGACTGAAGTCGTGCCCTTCCACGAAAAGCCCCTCGACAAAGGCCGCCCCGCAAGGCCTTTCCACCGAGAGGCCGGCGCTACTTTAACGCAAGGGATAACCCGGCTCTCCGGGCAGACGGCCATCCACACGTACCACCTTTGTACCGGGCTTCACTTCCTTGCTGTCGACGAAGGCAATCGCGCCCGGGATGGCTGTGAGCAACTGGTTGGCCATATCATTCGAGTAAACAACTTTGGGCGCGGTGGCCGACTCCGCCCGAAAAATCTTCGCAATCCAATATTGTTTGAACTGCGACTCCGACATCTGGTAGATGATCTTCAGGACCACGTCCCGTTCCCGGGCCACAGGGGCCCGAATCAGCAGGACGACCGGAATGTTAGTGCTCCAGTACTGGCGGTCGCCCAGAAATACTTTGCGGACCTCGGACAAACTCAGATTGCTGACCGGTGTGTCGGGGTGGACCACGACCGCGATGTCAACGTCATGACGCTGGGCTGCCAGGGGCGAAAGAAGTGTCAGGCACAGGCAGCTTAGCGCGAACGCTCGGGAGGCGAATTTCATTTGGGCTGTCATGTGCGTGTCAGAAAGTAAACGCAGTCTGGAAAAATGCCCCGTTCACCCGGGGCTCGTTTACGCCGTGGCGACTGTTCCGATACTCGCCCTTAAAAGCCGCATAGTTCGTGATGTCGTACCTGACCCCGAGCGTCGAACCGGTCAGATCCAGCACATTCAGCAGCGTGGGATCGTCCTCGGGCTTATGAATATACTCGTATCGATAATAAGGCTTCCATTTGCTTTGCTGCCAGGGTAAGCGGTAGGCGAGCTGAACGTAGAAGGACTGGCTGTCCCAGGTATTTGTAGTCAGCTCGTCGCGATGATGGACGTTGGCGTACTCGGCCAGAAACTCCGGCCTTTCCTTGGTCCAGACGATGTCGGCGGCGGTAATCCACTCGCCAAAATTCTGGCCCGGCTGCGGTGTCAGCTTGTCGCGATAGACTGACGCCCCCACCTGAAGACCGTAAAACCGGGAGGGCCGGGCATAGACGTTTGCCACCCACGACCGGTTGTCGTTGGAATCGCCGCTGTCCCCAGACTTGCTCAGGATTGAGGAGCGCCCGTTACCCAAGCCCACGTTGTATCCCAGGCCCAAGCCACCCGAAGGAATATTTCCTTCCGCTTGTATGCCGACGAAATGCACGGGAATGAATGTTCCGCCAAACTTCACCATTTCCGGGCGGTCGATGGTCGTCTGCAGCCAGGCGCCGTGGTGAAAAGCGGTATTCCAATAACCAATCGGGGTGTGGTATTTGCCGAACGAAATCTTGAAGTAGTCGTTGTAGTCGTAGCGAATGATGCTGCGTTCCACGCTCAGGTCATAGGTGCCGGGTTGGGCGGTAAAGCTGACTTCACCGAAGTAGCTGACTTTTTCGGACAACGGCGAAGCCAGATGCAGAACCAGTTGCCCCAGCTTGAAACCGCTGATCGAACCCTTCTCATCGGTGGCCGAGAAATCAACATCGCCGAATCCCCTGATTTGCAGCGAAGGAAAGCGGCGCTCGGTGTCGCGGATTTCGCTCATACTGGCATGATCTTCACCGTGCATTGCAGCCGGCCCGGGGGTCGGGGCCGGTGTCGCAGCGATTGCCGCGGCGGCGGGAGCTTCAGC
>JBARIF010000125.1:0-4769 GCA_049799615.1 Terriglobales bacterium | reverse complement strand
GTCAGGGCCTGGGACGCAAGCGGTTCGTTCCTGGCCAGCCCTACCTACCGGATCAGGGTGACCGGGCTAATCCCGCCGATTCCGCCGGCGAACGCCGCCCGAATCACAAATCTGGTGGCGCCGTCTCTGGTTTCATCTTCTTCGTGGGTCGTGGACAACAAGAGTCACGTGGGCGGGCAGTGCAACCACGGGAGCATCGGAACCTTTGCCAACAGCTTTGACCCCAATACCAGGAACGCGCCCGACGTGCCGGACTTCGGACAGCACTGGCTGGTCAGCAGCCAGTGTCAGTACGACGATAGTCTCTTCTCCTGGAAGCATGTGCCCGGGGGGATTCCCGAGAGTACAAATTTCCTTTGGGACCTTTGGTTCTACATTCCAACCAGCACCGACGCAGCCACAGTGCAAGCCATCGAATTCGACCTGTTTCAAACCGTACGCTTCGAAGATGGCGTGCATGAATTCATGTTCGGCTCGCAGTGCCACTATCGCGACAATCAGTGGCAGCTCTGGCTTCCGCAAAACGGGGCTTTGGCTTGGGTCAACACGGGTCTCTCTCCTTGCCAGTTTTCTACCGGGGCGTGGCACCACATGACTTACTTTCTGCAGCGCGTGACTGCCAGCGGCTACCAGAAGGGCCCGGGCAGCGCTCAATCCCCGGGCGACACCAACACCCATTTGCGCTTCGGAACCCTTACGCTTGATGGGACCACCATGTATCTGGGCGCGCTCTCGAACTCGACTATTCCCGATCCGGCGTGGTCGCCGGTGTTGGGCGTGCAACACCAACTGGATTCAGCGGCCGCGGGAGTGACTATCGAACAGTACGTGACCCGGGAATCGGTGACTGCATGGTAAGGGTGAGTTTTCCTCGTGTGGGTCGGACACTCTTGTCCGACGCCTTTGAACTTGGTTTTGATCCTGGTCGGTGTAGGTTACTCAATCTGGAGACCTGAAATCAAAATCAACTACAACTTCAAAAGCGTCGGACAAGAGTGTCCGACCCACACGAAGGCGCGGTTTCAGCGGCGTTGTTGGAGAGCTGACTTGGCCTGGGGCAGGCTGGAGCCTTGGCTTAGCACCAAAACGTTGCCAATGTATCCGTCAGTGTGGGCGTAGATTCCCTGAATCATCAGGCCGTGGCCGATGAGCCTCAGGAATCGTTTCTGGCTGTGTTCCAGCCGGAAGGCCGCAAAGGAAGTAGCCACCTGCATGGCGCCCATGGTCGCCACGTAGCGGGCCGCGGAAGGATGCTGGCCGAGCAGGTACGCACTGCCCTGAGGGAATCCGGCTTCTTCGTAGCCCTCGGGGTGGGCTACGGTGGTATAGCCGTCCAGGACATTGGACAGGGTGTAGGCGCCGACCTCGGTCCAGAATATCTTCTTGCTGAATACCTGCTCAGAACTCTTGGGAGCGGGGCTCGAGGCCGCGCTGGGCGCATTGAAGGTTTGAGCTGACAGGCTGCCTGCCAGTAACAGCACCAGAGAGGTGATCAGCGGCCTCATATCGTCAGGCCATTGACTGCAACCTCCGTTCCAAGCTAACTGCGACAAATACAGGACATGGCGGAACTGCGTCCGGGCGAGTGCGCAGGAAATTGCGCACGCGACATCAGCCTTATCCGGTTTTCTGGCTTGGAGAAGACCGGCTCGGATGTGCCCGGAAAACCCAACCCGGCAGCCGAATTCGGCCGGAGTCCTGGTGAGGCTCGAATCTTACGGCAGTTACCGTGAGCAGCAGCTGCGTCCGGAAAGGCGTTAGCGCGGGCATGCTCGCACAAACGTCTCCGCCGCCTGGCAGGCCCGGCGCGCGTCCCACGCCCACTTGCACGAGAGATGGCGAAGACGCGGTTATGCGGCTCGGGGACAACAGAAACTCGTAACCCGGCCCTGAAAGCCGGCGCCGGCGCCGAAGGCACTGATCAGGGAGTCGATGTTCTCGCCGCTCACCTTGGTTGCCGGCGCGGACCCACCGGAGATGGATCGGATCAGCATTTTCTTGTTTGGAACCGATGAAGATAGGACATTCGGCGCGGGTGGGCAGGTCAAGAAAGACGGAACTTTCGAGCTCAAGTCAGTCAGCGACGGGGACTACGTGATCCGGGTCGAGGGACTGGAGAAAAACTGGTACCTCAAATCGGTGCGGCTGGGGGCGGACGAACTCGTCGAAAAGGGATTGCAGCTGGAGGCAGGCGGCGCTGGCGGCAGGCTTGATGTAGTTCTCAGTTCAGCGAGCGCGCAACTGGAAGGTTCGGTTAGCCAACACGACAATCCGGTCATCGGGGCGCACGTTCGGATCGCTCCCGAACCCGAGACGCCCTACAATCGATTCCGCTCGCGCGTCGTGAGGACAGACCAGAGCGGCCACTTCTCGGTTATAGGTCTCGCCCCGGGCACGTATCGCCTGCTTGCGAGATACAGGGCATCATCAGGGGGCGATGTCCTCCGCTCCGATCCGGAAACCATCACGTTGTCCGAGCGCGACCACAAGACAGTGCAGTTGGAGATCCCCGAGCCTCCGGCCGAGTAAATTCGCCATCGAGAAATTCCCAGCGGGGTGGTTTCACGATATGACCTACAGATGCATGAACCAAATATGGACACGGAGTATCACGGAGGGTTTAGTTTCCAGGGTTTGCTTCGTGGCGTTCGTCCCTTTGTGGTCGTGGCCGAAAGCTGACCTACTTTTCACATTCCAGGCCGCAGTAAAATCCCCACCCTCTTTCGCAACAAACGCGAAAGGAGTGGGGCCGCCCTCAACTTTTCGAGACCCTCAACTTTTCGACATGCGGCGCGACGTGCGGCCTACTTGCTTTTCAATTCGATGACGATCACATCCATTCCCTTGTTGCCCATGTTCTCCGGCAGGTGCGTGGTGGCCGCGTCGTATTGCGTGTCTCCCGCCTTCACGTCAAAGGCCTGGGTCTTGCCATCGGGGAAGCTGAACTGTCCCTTGGCATTGGTAAGGAACACCGCCACCGTAGCCGGATGGCTGTGCATCACCGACTTCTCGTGCGGGCCGTAGTGCACTTTCAGAATCCGTACCTGATCGTTTTCACTTACTACCGTGTAATGCTTGGGATCGGTCTTCACCGCATCCTGGGCTGAGAGCATGGGGACGAGACAAACGCACAGCGCTACCACACCAAGCGCGAGCCGCTTTCGCATGTTGATCTCCTTTTTTTAGGGGGGAGTGATGAGAAGCGGCCCTACCCTACTCCGCCGCTGCAGCAATGTCAATTGCGGGGTCCGCACGGAGTGGCTCAGTTTGAAATTTCTCCTTACCCGCAGGCGTCATCCTGAACGGCCTTCGGGCCGCGAAGGATCTGGCGTGAAGCGGATACCCCCTTTGCCCCTGCGTTGCTGCCGATGCACGCCAGATCCTTCGGACTGAAGTCCCTCAGGATGATGCCGCTGGAAAGGGACGGTTTTCGAATTGAGCCACGACCGTCCGCGCCGTTTAACAGGCTGGAACATGGCCGAAATCTCGAGATATTACTGCGGAGTTTTCCGGCCGTACCACATGGATGTTCCATTTGTTTTCGGGTACCTTGGTAACTCCCATCCCGGATTGAGCCGCGATATTCTAGTCGCACCTTTCCCCCAAGGAAGACCTCTGGCGTCTTTCCAAAAGACTGCCGGTTCCGTTGATTTATCGAGGCTCAGGGAGCAATGGCCAATAAGATCGGGCGTTTCGAGATACTCAGCGAAATTACGCACTCCGAGATTGGCGCGGTCTACAAGGCCGCTGATGCGGAGAGCGGGCAGACGATCGCCCTGAAGACCATCCAGCTGAATATGCTGGCGGAACAGGCCGACACGCTGATGCAGTACATACTGCAGGAAGCCGCCGGCACTTCGCCGCTCAGCAGTCACAACATCGCGCAGCTTATCGGCGTCGAACAAATCGACACCCAGTGCTGCGCCGCCATGGAATACGTGCAGGGCAACAGCATCGCCACCATGCTGGCCCGCAAAGAAGGTTTTTCCATCTGGGACCTGCAGGACATCGTTCGCCAGACCTGCCAGGGGCTGGACCACGCGCATTCGCACAACGTCGTGCACTACAGTCTGGAACCGGCCAAGATCATGGTCACGTGGGACGGCACGGTGAAAGTGCTGAGCTTCGGCGTTTCCTGCATGGGAGCATTTACCTGTCAGGCTTCGGGCAAGGCGCCGGAAGTTCTGCACTACGTTTCACCCGAGCAGCTGCGGGGCGATCCGGTGGATGGCCGCTCCAACATTTTCAGCCTGGGCGCGATCCTCTACGAGATGGCGACCGAGACCAAAGCCTTTCCCGGAGACGACGCGGACCAGGTGCGGCAGGCGATTGTCGAAGCCACGCCCCCGGCCCCGATCCAGGTGAACCGCAAGATTCATCCCGTGCTGAGCGAAGTCATCATGAAGGCGCTGTCTAAGGCAGCGGAGAATCGTTATCAGAGTGGGCAGGAACTGGTCAACGATCTGGAGCGCTGCAAGGAAAGTGCGGCCAAGGCAGCCGGCAAAAAGCCGGCGCAGCCCGCCCAGGGATTGAACGCGCCGTCCGCACAGAAGCCAGCGGCCGCAGCGGCTGAGAAACCTGCCAAAGCGGCGGGAGGCGGGGAACACGGAGCGGAGGATTCTCAGGCAGTGGCCGCCAAGACGCGATCTGCCTCTGCGTCTTCCACACCAAGGGCGAACGATATCGCGCCACCTGCTTCGGCAAAAGCCGCGGCTGCAGCGGCGGGATGGGAAAGCGCGGGCGCCACTTCCACGGTCCAGCCGGCGAAG
>JBARIF010000124.1:0-1867 GCA_049799615.1 Terriglobales bacterium | reverse complement strand
GTGTTGATGTTTCTATTGTAGAAATGGGGCAATTGCATTGCAACTTGAAGACGCCTCCCGCGTTTCCGATCTGCGACTTCAATAGCAGTCCCGACCGACTCCTCTTTCCCAGTTGTCTCAGGGGAGTGTTTGTCGTGCCCTCGATCTCGATTCCGGGTCGTATCAATCGAGTCAGTGAGCCGCATACTGCCTGCCATCGCATTCCGCCGGCGCCCGGTTATTGTGAAGGAATCACCATTTGAAGTTGGTTTGAATATCCGCTCTCAGCGCCAGCGGCATTCACTGCCGTACTGACGTAGTAATAGGTTCGCCCGTTCTGGACCGTGCTATCCGTGTAAGAGGTGCTGGGACCCAAGCTGGTGTTGAGCTTCGCGTAAGGTCCGCCGGCCGTCGTACTGCGATAAACGTTGTACCCGACAACCGTAGACGGGCTCGGACTCCAAGACAAGTCGGCACTATGTTGTGTTGCCGCTGCTCCTGTTCCGGTTACAGTTTCGGTGGCGGAGGAAGGTGATGCGACAAACGATATGCTTGCCGAGGCCGCCCCACTGATCTGGGGCGCGAACTTGATCGTAAACGGTACACTCTGGCCCGCCGGGATATTTAACGGGAAGGACAAGCCGCTTAGAACAAATTCGGAGCTGTTCGAAGTGGCCGAAGATACGGTCACGCTGGAGCCGCTCGCACTTAGTGTTCCTGCCTGACTCTGGCTGGTTCCGACGACAACATTCCCGAAGCTGATCGATCCGGGTGAGACGCTCAGTTGGCCAGGGCTCGTGCCGGTAGCGGATAGCGATACGATGAGGTTCGCATTGGAAGCATTGGACGCCAGCGTAAGTGTTCCGCTCGCGCTCCCAGCTGATTTCGGTGCAAAGGAGACGGAGAGCGTAAGGCTTTGCCCTGCGGCGAGTGTCTGCGGGACCGTGATGCTGCCGAGGCTGAACCCTGTGCCCGCCACCGTCGCCGAAGAGATGGTCACAGTTGAACCGCCAGAGTTGGTTACAGTTTCATATAGCATCTGGCTGCTGGCTACCTGGATATTACCGAAATTCAGACTCGCAGGGCTTGTGCCTAGGAAACCAGGTGTCGCAGGCGTCCCGGAGACTGGGGCCGTACCCATGCCCGCGAGAGAAATCGTTGTGGTGCTATAACGCTGCCTGTTCCGGTTCCATATCCGAGTTGAAGTGACAACTGACATGCTGCCGTTCGCACCCCCAACGGACTGTGGTGTAAAGGTGGCAGCCAGGCGTACGTTCTGCCCAGGCGCGATTGTCACCGGCAGGCTCGGGTTGCTGTAGCTGAACGCGATTCCTGACACCGTTGCTTGCCTGATGGTGAGGTTTGACTTGCCAGTATTGCTAAGAACGGTCGAAAGTGTGCTGCTGCTGCCAACTTGGACGCTGCCGAAATTAAGGTTAGAAGTGCTAAAAGTCGAAGAACTGAGGGCCAGTTGTCCGGCCGCACCGATCGAACACAAGAGAACTTTGAGCAGGACTACTCTCGATGAGGAACATCTCCGTAACAAGCCGAGACGTTTTTTCATTGTGCCGCCTCTCATGCTCCGTGCTCGCGGCACGGTGGGGGATATGGGGCGCCTGCATTGCGGCCCGGACCGCAAAGGCGTGCTGGCGGTTCAAAGCGACGCAAGGTACAGCTTGCTCATTTTCCCGTTCCCACCCAAACTCCGAAAGATCCCGGAAGGACATGCGGCCCTACCCATTGGTACATGCGTCAGCTTGTCCAGAATCCCCCGAGCGTTGCGTGTTGCTCGATTTCGATGCATGGGGGGAAGAAGCTAAGTGGTTTGGTGGAAGGCATCGGGTGGATTGAGACGAGTGCGCTGGCTATGCGCACGATCTAGCCTGTG